>JAGQJA010000180.1:2800-21557 GCA_020430845.1 Myxococcales bacterium | reverse complement strand
CGACCGCCGCCGAGCCCGCCGCCCGCGCCCGCGCCGAACCCCGTGTCGAGCGTGCCCGATCCGAACGCGACACCTGGGCCCGTGCCGCCCCCGCCGCTGCCCGCGCCCTTGAGGCCGGTGCCGGGCCCGGAGCCGAGCACCACGTTGTCGGAGCTCAGGCCCGCGAGCGCGGCCGACACCGTGTTGATGCTCTTGAGCGTGCTCTGGATCTCTTTGCCCGTGTCGCCGTCGAGCACCTCGCTGAGGCCGCCGTAGTTGGTGGTGGGCTTGACCTCGCCGGGGATCTTGGTGTCGCTCTCGGTGCCCTTGAGACCGAGCTTGCCCTCGGCGCCCTTGATCTTGCGGCCGCCGCCTTGGTCCTTCTTGTCCTCGGCGCCCGGGTCCTTGACGCCGGTGCCGCCCTGCTCGGGGCCCGCGGTGACGGGCGGAGGCTCCTCGATGACCGCGCGCTTGAGGCCGAAGCGCGCCGCGTATTCCTCGGGGTTCGTGAGCTCGAGCGGCTTGGAGAGCGGCGGCGGCGTCATGAGTGTGCGGATGAGACCGAGGAAGCCGATGTGCAGGATCGCGCTGCACGCGACCGCGAGGATCGCGAGCGCCTCGGGCACACGCGAGCTCTTCATGAGCTCGGGCTGCGTGGTGTACTGGAAGAAGATCGCGAACTGGCCGTACTGGATGAGGCCGTAGTCGCCTGGCATCACGGGCACGGGCGCTCCGGTGCGCGCGAGGGCGACCGGATCTTCGTCGCGGCCGCGGAGCGTGAGCATTCCGCCGAGGCAACCCCGCGCGTCGAGATCCCAGCCGGTGGGGCTCGCACGCAGGGGCAGCGGCGCCATGTCGACACCGTCGGGCATGGGGACGACGGCGCCGGGCGCGTCGCCGACGACGAAGCTCGCGCCACGACGAAGCGTGCGCAGCTCGACGACGGTCGTACCCCACACGGCGGCGACGCGGAGCGCGTTGGGAGCAGCAAGGCCCATCGTCGTAGAGGATAGCTGGCTCGACACGCCGACCGCGAGGGAAGTGCCCGCGCGGTGCGGGCGGACCTCAGCGGATCGCGCGCGAGCCGCGCGAAATGCCGAAGAACGCGCGGGATCCGCCTGGGGGACGAGGTAGGAGGGTGTGGCATCCCGGTTGCTGAAGAGCGGGCATGACGCTCGGTCGCTCGCTCTGCCTCACCCTGCTCGCCGCCACCGCGGCCCTCACCGCGTGCACCGCGCCCGCAGAAGAAGACGCGTCCGCGTCCGCGTCGGCGGTGGAGGTCGGACGAGGCGACGTCGTCGATCTCGGCGCGAGCCCGTGCCGATCGCTGCTCGAGCGCATCTACGGACCGGCGGACGAGAGCCGCGGCGTCCGGCGCCTCGCCTCGCTCGCCGATATCGACGCGATGCTCGGTGATCGCGGCGTCGTGTGGCCGAACCACCCGACGTTCACCGATCCCGCGGCCCCCCAGATGCGCGTCGCGACGGTGAGCCTCGTGACGGGGCAGGTCACCCTCTTCGATCTGAGCACCGAGGCGCGCAACGTCGGAGGCCAGGACGTGCGCGTCGTGGGTGGCGGCAACGGGCGGGTGCGCGTGGCCCGCAGGATCTGGCAAGCGCAGGCGCTCCTCGGCGGCCGCCTCGCCCACGCGTCGAGCGTCGGGGAGACGCGCCCGAGCTTCCACCTCCGCGGCGGCGCCAGCGCGGTCGGCCAGCCGGCGTCGCTCGCGGACGTCGACGCGTGCTTCGACGGCCGACAGGGAGTGCTGATCGACGATCAGGGCGTGCCCCGCGTCTCGCTCACCCCGCCGGTGATCCTCCGCATGTGGACGGGCACCTACAGGAACCCGTACTTCGCGCCGCCGGTGCCGCCCGACCAGTGGACGCGCCCCGCCGCGCCGGGCACGCGCCACCTCCTCGCCAAGTTCCAGCTCCGCGGGGCGAACGGCGCGATGACCGACTCGTCGGCCAACAGCGACTACACGCTCCACGAGGTCCCGCCGACGACCTGCTACGAGACCGGCCGGGCCTCCGCGTGCGGGACGAACGGAGACATCGCGTCGCGCACCGCGCTCCTCCGCGCGGCGAACGACGACGATCCGCGCACCGATCCGGCCGCCCTCGCCCCCGGGTGGCTGCGCTGGTCGGGCGGCTGCATCAACCTCCACCCCGATCTCGGCGGCGGGGACGCGCCCGACTTCCGCGCCTTCGAGGCGAAGATGGAAGAGGCGCGCCGCGCCGACAAGCCTGTCTACGTCGTCGTCTCGTACGCCGGCCTCGATCAGCAGAAGCTCCTCAAGGATCCGCGCGTGACCTCGCTGCCCACGCTCGGCGACGGTCTTGTCGGCCGCACCGCCCCCGCCTGGTACGGAGCGGTCCGATGAAGCGCGCCGCACTGCTCCTCTCGCTCGCCGCGATCGCATGCGGCGCGGCCCCCGAGGACGAGGCCGAGGCGACGTCGACGGCCGCGGTCGGCCAGGGGGACGTGGCGCGCATGCGCGTCGAGGTCGAGGTGCTCTCGGGCGCGCGCAGCGAGTCGTGCGCCGTGAGCGGACTGAGCTCGCCCGGCTGCCGCGTGCTCCGCTCCGCCGACGAACGCACCTTCTCGCGCTACGCCGGCTCGGACTCGTCGCAGGAGCGCCTCACCCGCGCGACCGGCTACGTCTGCGAGCGCTTCGGCGCCGCGCTCGGCGTGCCGTGTGACGTCGACCGCGCGTCGGGCCCGCGCGTCGTCCTGCAGCGCTTCCGCTCGAACGATCGCGAGCAGGCGAACATCCTCGCGATCATCCCGGGGACCGCGCCCGAGCGGCCCGTCACCGTCGTCGGCGCTCACCACGACTCCACCACCGACTCGGGCCCCGCGCCCGGCGCGATGGACAACGCCAGCGGCGTCGCGATCCTGCTCGAGCTCGCGCGCGCCTTCGCGACGGCGCCGCCCGCGGGCACTGTGGTCCTCGCCGCCTTCGCCGCGGAGGAGGGCCAGACGCACGCGACCGGCAGCGACGGAAGCCGCCACTACGTCGCGACGCTCACGGGCGGGGGTTGCGAGCGGAGCGGCGCGGGCGCGATGCCCTGCGCGTCACGCGTCGGCGCGATGCTGAACCTCGACATGCTCGCGCTCCCGCGCCTCCGCCGCGTGGGCGCGCGCCTCGAGCCATTCCCCGGCGGGGTGCCGGCGGGGGATCACGTGCGCCTCTTTGCGAAACCAGGGACCGAGGCGTGCGTCGCAGCCGCGGCGGGCGACAGCGTGCACCAGGCGCTCGGCCGCGCGCTCACCGTCGCCGCGCGCGAGAGCGGCGCGGGGCTCGCCGTCCGCGCAGGCCAGACCTCCGACCGCGTCACGAACGGCTTCGCGCGCTTCAGCGATCATTTCAGCTTCCACGAAGCGGGGATCCCCGCCGTACGCCTGATCGGACCGCAGGCAGTGGACGACGCGGGCCTCAACCACTCGGCGTTCGATCGCACGAGCCGCCCCGTCGGCGCGTACGAGGCGAGCATGGCCGACGCCGATCAGATCCTCGACTGGGACTACCTCGCGCGCGCCT
Source organism: Myxococcales bacterium (assembly GCA_020430845.1). Lineage (GTDB taxonomy): Bacteria > Myxococcota_A > Polyangia > Polyangiales > Polyangiaceae > Labilithrix. Next base: position 18,034 of record JAGQJA010000180.1, on the reverse strand, counting down.
CGCGCCTCGTGATGACGTTCACCCGCTCGCTGGCCTCGGGTCTCACCGGTCCGCGGCCGCGCGTCGACGGCGCCGTGGTCTCGTGGGACGCCGTCCCCGGCGCGACGGGCTACATGGTGGCCCTGCGCAAGCCGCGCACCGATCCGAACGAGCACACCGTCGCCCCAGGCGACGTGCTCCGCGTGACGACCCCGCAGGTGACGGTGCCGCCCGGCTACCGCACCGTGGCCGTCGCCGCGATCGACGCGGGCGGACTCGTCGGGCGCCTCTCGCGCGAGGTGCTGCTCGGCGGCGTGTGCACCGATCTCGCGCCGCCGGCCTGCGCGTCGCCGTTCACGGCGGACTGCGACGACTGAGGCGCGCCGCCCGTCACGGCGCGTCGAGCACCTCGCGGACGCGGTGCAGGAGAGTCTTGGGGCGAATCGGTTTGGCCAGGAAGCTCGTGTCGTCGAAGGCGCTCTGCTCGGCCTCGGGGACGGCCGGGTAGCCCGACATGAAGAGCACGCGGAGGTTCGGGATCATGTCCCGGAGCTTCCGCGACAGCTCGATACCGTTCATGCCCGGCAGCACCACGTCCGAGAGGAGGAGCTCGGGCGCCTCTGGGCAGTTCTCGCACAGTGCGATCGCGATCTGAGCGTTCGCCGCTTGGAGCACCCGGTAGTTGCTCCTCTTGAGGAGCGAACCGATGAGCGTGAGCACGGCCGGCTCGTCCTCGACGATCAGGACGAGCTCCCGACGCGCTTCGCTCGATGTCTCTTGGACCTCGGTAGGACGCACCGCGCCCTCGACGGCACGCAGGAAGACCTCGAACGTCGTCCCGTTTCCCGGTTCGCTGTCGAAACGAATGCGCCCGCCGCTCTGCTCGACGATCCCGTGCACCGTCGCGAGCCCGAGGCCCGTACCTCGGCCGGGCCCCTTGGTCGTGTAGAAGGGCTCGAACACGTGAGCGGCTGTGTCCGGCCCCATGCCCACGCCGGAGTCGCGAACGACGAGGCGAACGTACTTGCCGGGCGCGAGCGTGAGGCGTCGAGCCGCGTCTTCGTCGAGCGACACACCGCGCGTCTCGATCGTCATGACGCCGCCGTCGGGCATCGCGTCGCGGGCGTTGAGCGCCAGGTTGACGACGACCTGCTCGACCTGCCCAGGGTCGACGTGGACGAGACAAGGACCCGGCGGTCGGACGATGCGAAGGTCGACGTCCTCTGGGATCAGCCTGCGCAGCATCGTCCCGAGCGCCTCGACCGTTTGTCCCAGGTCGATCACGCGGGGGGCCAAGCGCTGACGGCGCGCGTACGCGAGGAGCTGCCGAGTCAAGTCGGTGGCGCGCAGACCGGCGCTCTGGATCTCGAGGAGACTGGAGCGCTCGGCGACGCCGATGTGCCCGGCACCGAGGAGATCGTCGCAGCAGAGCAAGATGATGGAGAGGAGATTGTTGAAGTCGTGTGCGACACCTCCGGCGAGCCGGCCCACGCTCTCGAGGCGCGCCGAGCGTCGGAGCCGCTCTTCGAGGGTGACCCGCTCGGTGTCGTCGGTCTGGATGCCCACGTAGTGCGTGAGCTCACCGTCACTGTCGTGCACCGGTGAGACGGTGAGGTTGTTCCAGAACGGGGAGCCGTCCTTGCGGTAGTTCTTGATGCGGAGGTGGCAGCTCCGGCGGGCGCGGATGGCGTCGCGGAGGCGCTCACGGTCTGCAGGATCGGTGTCGGGTCCCTGCAAGAACCTGCAGTTGCGACCCAAGACCTCGTCCGACGTGTAGCCGGTCATCGTCGTGAACGCCGGGTTCACATAGACGAGCGGCATGTCGGGCCGGCGCGCGTCTGCGACGACGACCGACGCGGTGCTCGCCGCGATCGCGCGATCGCGGAGCCAGAGCTCCTCGCTCCTGCGTCTCCGCTCCGTGACGTCGAGACCGCAGAACGACACGCCGAGGATGGTCCCGTCGCTCGCACGGACCGGCGCGTAGTTGAGCTCGTACCACCGGGACTCTCCCGACGGGAGCTTCACCTCGCGTTCGTATCGGATCGTCCGGCCTGCGAGGGACTGCTGGCAATGGTGGACGAACGAGGCGCGGTTCTCGGGGTCTACGTAGTCGATGCACGAGTCGCCGACGCGGACCTCCCGGTTCCACGAGGCCCGGTTGGCCTCCGCGGTCACCCGGTTGAACGCCAAGATGCGGAGCTCGGTGTCGAGCAGATAGTGAGCCTCGCGCGCGCTGTCGAAGAGCGCCTGGAGGTTCGCCTCGCTCAAGCGGAGGGCGCGCTCGGCCTGCCACTTCGCGGTGACGTCTCGGTTGATGGTGACCAGCTCCGTGAGGGTGCCGTCCGGACCACGGATCCCACTGACAGCCGCCTCGATGCGAAGCTCGCGCCCGTCCCTGAGACGCTGGACGACCACGCCGCGCCAGGCGCCATCTCGCCGCACCGCCTCGCGGATGCCTTCGACCCCGCTGCCGTCCGGGAGCTCGGTATGCACGACAGGCTCGATCGGTCGTCCGATGATGTCCGCTGCGGCGCAGCCGTACATGACCTCGGCGGCGCGATTCCAGTACCGAACGATGCCGTCGCCCGGAGTCACGACGAGCACCGCATCCTCGACCACGTCCCACACCACGCGGAGGAGGCCCTCTTCGGGCCGCGGCGGGGCGGGAGCGTCGGAAGGAGGCGGAAGGGACATCTGCGGCGGTTCTGGTCTCGTGGAGACCCTCTCGGTCAGTATACGCCTTTTGGGCCGAGGCGCGTCACCGCCCGCCGTCAGAACGGCGGATCGTTGCGCGTGTCCTTGAGCTCGAGCATGAACGACCGGTGGCCGAGGTCTCCCGCGGCGAACTCGGCGCGCACGCGCCGCAAGAAGTAGACGATCTGAGGACTCTTGAGGCGACCCTCGACCTCGACCTCACCGAAGCGGAACACGCGCCCCGCGTCGCCCGTCGCGGCCCCGCCCTTGGGGGCTGCGGCGCCCGCCGGCTCCTTGGGCGGCGCGGCCTTGGGCGTGCCGGCGTCGCGGATGGCGGGTGCGCTCTCGGGCGCGGGCGCTCCGGCCTCGACCGCCGCGGGCGCGGGCTTGGGGCGAGGCTTCGGGCGCGCGCGCGTGCCGCGCTTGGGCTGCGCGCCGGCGACGAGCACGTGCGCGGTGAACGCGGCGATGGCGAGAAAGAACGCGGCTCTCCGCACGTTGCGCGCGCGCATCACGAACCTCCCTTTGCGGCCTTGGCCGCGGTCACCTGGCGTTCGGCCTCGGCGCGCGCGGGGTGACCGCGCGGCGCGTCGTCGAGAAACTTCTCGAAGTACGGGCGCGCCTCCCCGGGCTTCTTCATCGACTCGGCGTAGAGCACGCCCATGTTGAAGTTGGCGGCGATGTGGTGCGGATCGCGCTCGAGCACCTTCGCGAGCAGCCCGCGCGCCTCTTCGAGCATCTTGGGGTTCTTGCCCTCGCTCTCGCCGCGGAGCGCGGCCGCGAGGCCGATCTGGGCGTCGACGTCGTCGCCGTTGGTCTGGAGCACGGCGCGAAACTGCTCGGCCGCCTTGGCCCACGCGCCGGCGCGGAGGAGCACGGCGCCCATGTTCAGGCGCGACGTGCCGTCCTTGGGGTCTTCTTGCGCGGCCTTCTGGAACGCCTGGAACGCGGCGGCGTCGTCGCCCGCGGCGAGGAGCACGAGCCCGCTGACGCGGTGGGCGATCGCGCTCTTGGCGTCGACGTCGAGCGCCTGCTTCACCAAGAGCTGCGCCGTATCGGCCTCGCCTCGGCCCAGGTGCGAGAGCGCGAGCTCCGAGAGGGCCGTCGCGTCGCCGGGCTTGCGCACGAGCACCTCGCGCGCCTGCGCGATCGCCTTGTCGTGCTGGCCCGAGTCGCGGAGCGCCGTGACGAGCAGCGTGCGCGCGCGCAGCGCCCCCGGGTAAGCCTTCACGTAGTCCTCGAGCGCCTCGGCCGCGTCCTTGTGCGAGCCGCGACGCCGTCGCACCTCGGCCAGCGCGACGACCACGTCCTCGCGATCGGGCGCGAGCTTCACGGCCGCGCGCAGCTCCTCTTCTGCGTGGGCGAGGTCGCCGTTCTGCGCGAGCACGACGCCGAGGTCGTAGCGAGCCTCCCAGAGGTTGGGGTCGATCTTGATCGCTTCGCGCAGTGACGCGATGGCGCGCGCCTGGAGCTTGGGATCCTTGGCGGCCGTCACGCCCTCGACCATCTTCTGCACGGCGATGGGGTTGGCGGGCGGGAGCGTCTTCGACGGTGCGACGACGGCGGCTTTGCCCTTTCCTCCGCCGCACCCGACGAGCGTGCAGAGAGAGAGACACAGCACGAGGGCGAGGCGTCGCGCGTTCACTTCTTGGCTCCTGCGGCGGGCGCGGGCTTCGCGCCGGGCTTGGCGGGCTCGGGCGCGGGCTCGCCGCGTCGCGGCGAGTCGAGCAGCGGCGGCAGCGGGGCGCGGCCCTGAGAGCGCACCTCGAACCCGATCTCCTTGAACGGCGGATAGAGCTCGCCGTTGAGGCGACCGAGCGCCTCGCGCATCTTGGCGGTCCACTGGTTGTAGATGCCGAGCTCGACGGCCTTCTTCCACCCGTTCTCGTACGCGTCGAGGCTGCGCTCTTCGATCGGGACGACGAACGTGTCGATCTGCGTCTGGTACGCCTCTTTGTCGGCGTCGCTCAGGTTCGACGGCGGGGGCGCGTCGCGCAGGGCCTTGGCGAACTCTTCGTACGTGCGCCCCGTCTGGTACAGGGACGCCGTCGTCCACTCGGCGACGCCCATCGACACCGTGTCGAGGAACACCACCGACGCGGCCTTGAGGTACTCGGCCTTCTGCTTGAGGCGCGCCGAGAGCTGCTTCACGTCGCCCTGGATCTTGATCTTCTCGAACTCGGCGAGCAGTCGCTCCCCCTGCATGTACCGCGCGTGCGCCGCGGCGTACTTGCCGTCGGCGCCGAGCTCGCCGCGCCGGCGCTTTCCGATCTCGACCGCAGCCTTGAGCGACTCGCCCGCGGCCTTCTCGTCGCCCGTCTTGATCTGCGTCTGCGCCAGCAAGAGCCAGCCCTGCACGCGGTGGTCTTGGTTCTTGGCGCGCGCCAGGTAGCGACGGTACAGATCGCCCGCCTCTTTGTGGCGCCCCGCGTTCTGGTGGGCCTTGCCCATCTGGAAGACGACCTCGTCTGCGTCGGCCGTGCCCCCGTAGGCCGCGAGGTAGCGGTTGCCGTTCGTGACGGCCTTGTCGTGCTCGCCGGTCGCGACGCGCAAGATGACGGCGTTGTACGCGGCGTCGCGGGCGTGCTCGAACTTGAGGAAGGTCGGGTGCTCTTTGGTCGCGAGGCCGGCGATGTTCTCGTGCATCTCGGCGGACTCGGCGAACAGGCCCATCGACTGGAACGTCGTCGCGGCGATCCACGCGCCCTGGGGCGCCTCGGGGCGCTCGCGGTAGTCCTTGCCCGTCACGAGCAGCGCCGCCTCTTTGAGGGTCTTGGTGTCGCCGGCCTTCTGCGCGGCGAGCTCGGCGTTGACGCAGGCCTGCGCGGCGCGCGCGTCGCGGGGGAACTCCTTGGCCGCCCGGAGGTAGGCGGCCGCCGCGGCCTTGTGATCGCCGGCGTTCGACTTCTGCTCGCCTTGCTTGAACACCGACTGCACGATGAGCAAGTCGAGCTTCTTTTGTGGCTCGGCGCCCTGGAACGCGGGCACGTTCTTGAGGCGGCGCGCCCACGTCTCGATGTTCTCGTAGTTCTTCGAACGGTTGAACGACTCGAGGATCAGCTCACCGGCCCCGAGCGCGTACTGGCTGCTCGGAAAGCGCTCGAGCAGCGAGCCCCAGATCTTCACGGCGGGATCGTAGACGCCGTAGTCGTAGTACTGGCGCCCCTGGCGGAAGAAGAGCTCGGGGAGCGCGGGGTCGTTCGGGTAGAGCTGAGCGTAGAGGTCGAGCGCCTCGGCGAACTTCTTGTCGGCGTCGCTCTCTTGGAACGAGCCCTGCGGCTGCTTCTTGCGTTGCTCGAGCTCCGCGAGGCGCACGCGCTCGAGGGCGGCGATCGCGTTGTAGATGGCGTCGTGTCGGAGCGTCTTCTGCGGCTCGCGATCGGCCTCGGCCTTGGGCACCTTGCGCGCCGCGGACATGTAGTGCGTCGCGGCCGCCACGTCCTTGTCGAGGTGGTAGTACTCGATCTCGGCCACGTAGTAGTACGTCTGGTACGAGCCGGGCTCGTCGCCGAACTTGGAGAGGTAGACGCCGTAGAGCGCCGCGGCCCCCTCGAACTCGGCGCGGCTCGTCTTGTCGCGCTGCGCCTTGGCGTGCAGCTGCAGCGCGTGCTCCTTGAGCTGCTTCTCGATCGCGGCGCGCGTGTCGGCGACGACGCGCGGGTCGCCCTGCGTCTTGGCCCACGCCCCGCCCACCGTGTACTGCGTGACGGCGCGCTCGTACGTGGCCTTGAGCTTGGGATAGTCCTCTATGGCCTCGTAACCCTTTGCGATTTCGAGCACCCACTTGCCGGCGTCGGAGCTGGCCGGCTCGAGCTTGAGCAGCAGCTCGTAGGCCTCGATGCCTCGCTCGTAGTGCGCCTGGTCGTAGAACTGCACGGCCAGCGCGCGCACGACCTTGCCGGCGAAGCGGTCGCCGCCGATCTTGACGAGGAACGTGTAGACGTCGCTCGCGGTGTTCTTGTCGTCCTCGGTGAAGACCTCGACGAGGTACTTGAGCGCCTCGCTCTGCAGCTCGTCGAGCTGCTTGCGCTGCACGGCCGAGACGCGCCCTTGGCCGTCGGTGACCTCGAACACGCTCACGAAGCGCTTGGCCGCCTCTTCGGACCGACCGAGGCGCCACATGCACCACGCGCTCTTGAAGAGGGCGAGACCGTAGAGCTCGCTGTCCTTGAACTTGAGGACCTCTTCGTACTCGGTGAGCGCCGCGGCGTAGTCGTACTTGCCGTTGAAGAGCGATTCGGCGCGCGCCATGTGCGCGTCGGGGACGAAGCGAGACCGCGGGAACGACTTGAGGATGCGATCGAAGCGCTCGAGCGCCTCGTCTTGCTTGCCTTGCTCGTACGCGAGGAAGCCGTCGACGTAGAGCGCCAGGTCGTACTGCGGGAACCAGGTGTAGTCCTTGAGCACGCGGGCGAAGAGGTCGCGCGCAGGCTGGAAGTTGGTCTCGGGCGCGGGGCCGCGCTGATCGACGGGCTTGGCCTCCCACGCCTTGAAGCGCACGAGGAACTGTTCGCGCTCCAGCTCCCAGCGGAGCTCGCCGAGCCGGAGCAGCGCCTCGGGCATCTCGCGCGCGCCCTTGGGCGTCTCGGCCACGAACGCCTCGAGCAGCTTCACGGCCTCGCCGCGGAGCTGTTTGATCTGCGTCAGGTCGCGCTCCACGCGCGTCTCGAGCTGTTTGGCGAGCTGGAGCCGCAGCGCCTCGGGCACCTTGGGGCCCTTGACGCCCGGCTTGCTGCCCGCGCCCGTGATGCCGCGCTTCTTGTCGGCGGCGCGCTTGGACGCGCCGGGGCGCTCGGACGGCTTGACGTCGAGCGTGCGCTCGGCCGCGGCCTTGACGCTCGGCGTCGCCGAGGGCGTGGGCGTCGGGTCGACCGCCTTGCCCTTGTCGGGCGCCGCGTGCACGACCCCATCCGCGAGCGTCATCGCGAGGGCGATCGTCAGGAGCGAGACGCGCGCGCGCACGTGGCGATCATACCGCGATGCGCGCGGGATGTGCTGCTACAGGCTGCCGATGCCGACGATTCGCGGCCCCTGCACGAACGCGTGGCCCTCGGGCACCATGATCGAGATGGGGGCGGGCATGCCGGGCTGACCGGCGGCCTTGGCGATCCAGATCTTGTAGTGCGTGCCACGGAGCGCGCTCGCGCCGTAGCCGTCACTCTGACCTTGGCGCACATCCACCCGCGTGATCTGCGGCGGGTCGGCGTAGAAGCGCACGTTCTGGTGGTCCTTCTTGAGCGAGTACGGCGGCACCGTCTGACGCAGCGAGCGCCCGTCCTCGTTCACGAGCCCGCCCCCGGCGATCGGCGTGAAGCGCTGCGCGCAGTCCTCGAGCGTGGCGCTCGTGCGGAGGATCTGCAGGTAGTCGGAGAGCGCGCGTTGGACGTCGGCGGGCACTCCCTGCTGGCCTGGCGCCGCGGCGGGTCGGGGCTGCGGAGCCGCGGGCGGCGCGCCGGGGGGTGGCGCCTGCACGTTGGCGTAGGTGACGGGCCCGGGCGACGACGCGGGCGGCGGAGGAGAGCTCCCTTCGCACGCCGCGACGAGCCAAGCGCACCCCACGATTGCATGTATGCGCATAGACATTCGAACCGTACCTCCGTGGGCCCGCCTGCGTGCCGTCACTTGAGGCCCTCGGTCCCGACGAACTCGTCGGGCCAGTCGTCTCCCTCGAACGGCCAGTACTCCTCGTTGTCTTGGAGGTAGCGGGCGGCGTCGAGCGAGTCGACGGCGTCTGGGGGTAGGTAGCCCGCGCCGATGGCCTCGATCTCGACCTCGAGCGCGCGCTTTCTGCCGAGCACGGACTCGATGCGACCGAGACGGGCGCGCCGGAGCAGCCGCGAGAGGCGCAGGTCGAGGCGCCGGAGAGCGTCCCGCGCGAGGGCGTCCTCTGCGGCCGCGAGCTCGCCCTTGGTGCGCTCGACCGCGGCCGAGAACGCGGTCACCTTGGTCACGTCCGACGCGAGCAGGTCGGGCAGGTCGGCGCCGGCCGCGGGATCGGCGGCGGCGGCGTCGGACGCGGCGACGGCGCGCGTGAGGCGCGCCTCGAGGGCCTTGGCCTCTTCGCGCAGCGGCGCGAGCTTGTCGGCCGGCGCGCGCGCGGTCTCGAGATCGTCGATCGCGCGCCTCACGCCGTCGAGCGCGGCGCGCGCGGCCTTGGCGGACTCGGCCGGATCCCGCCCCTCTTCGGTCGCGGGGCGCACGCCGCCCGTGGTCGCGAGGCTCTTCTGCATGTCGGAGAGGGCGCCGCGCGTGGCGGTGAGGCCGCTCGCCTCGCGCTCGAGCACCGCCCGACGCTTGGCCACGTCGACGTACAGCGGGTCGACGCGGACGAGCGCGGCCACGGCGCGGAGCTGCTCGCGCGACACCGACGCGCCCAGGTCGGCGCCCCCCGGGTCTCCGCCCGCGCGCGCCGCGGCGAGCAGGGCGGCCATGGCGCGCGGGCTCGCGGTGATGCGTCGGCCCGAGTCGCGCACGGGCTCGTACGTCCTCAAGAACGTGACGAGCTTCTTGTCGGCGTCCTCGAACTTGCAGAGCGCGAGGTCGACGTAGGCGTCGAGGATCTGCGCTTCGTCCTCGTAGCGGTGGTGGGTCTTGAGGCCGCGCAGCTCGTCGAGCAGCTCACGCGCGCCGTCGTAGTCCTTCTTCTCGTAGCGGCTCGTCGCCGACTCGTAGAGGGCCTCGGCGAGGCGATCGGAGTCTCGCGGGACGAGGTAGTAGTAGTAGCGCGAGTCGTCGAAGCGCGACTGCTCGTGCGCGACGCGGCCCAGCGCGAGGCGCGCGAGGTCTCGCACGGCGAAGAAACGTTCGTCCGCGAACACTGGTGTCGACGAGTCTTGGCGCTTGGGGTCCGCGACCTTGCAGAAGAGGTCTTCGCCCTGCTTCATGCGCCCGCGCTCCACGTGGATGAGCCCGGAGAGGTACGTCGCCTGCGACCAGAAGCGCGAGGTCTGCGGGACGCGCCCGTACTCCGCGAGGGCGCCGTCGGGATCGCCCGCGGCCTCTTTGGCGCGGCCCGACAGGTACGACACCTCTCCGCGCACCTCGTCGGGGAGCGAAGGCGGGAGGCCGGCCAGATCCGAGAGCCCGTCCTGGTAGCGCTGCGTCTCGAGCGCCACCTCGACGATGCGGCGCACGGCGCGTCGTGCGTAGGCGCCGCGCTGCTCCCACGCCGACTTCGACGCGATCGACTTGCGCAGGTACGCGCGCGCGGACTCGTAGATGCCCGCGGACGCGAGCGATTCGCCCAGCAAGTAGAGGGCCGCGCGCCCCTGCTCCGTCTCGGCGACGTTGTCGAACGAGGGGTGCTCGATGGTCTCGGTCAGGCGCGAGATCGCGTCGTCGTAGCGCCCCGTCGACACGAGCTGCTCGGCCTCGGCGACGCGCTCCGAGAGCTGCTCGACGCGGATGCCCTGCTGCGACCCCAGGCGACGCCGCGTCATCGCCGCGTGGTAGGCGCGCATCGCGTCGCCGCGGGTGGGGTCTCTGGGTGCGGCGGAGGGTGCGGGCGGCGGCGGGGCCTTCGGGGGCGCGTCGTCGTCTGGCGTCGCCGGCGTCGAGGCCGTCGCGGGCGGCGCGGGCTCTGCGGGCGCGGCCGCGGGCGGGGGCTGCGCAAAGACGACGCTCGCGACGGGGATCAGCGCGACGAGCAGCGCCCCGGCCGAGACCACGCGACGTGCGGGGGAGCGGGACCGGCGGCTCATTTCACGACGGGCTTGGCGGTGGCGCGGACGCGGACGCGCAAGTCGTACTTGCCGCTGCGATCGCCGGGAAAGTCTCGGCCCATGGTCGAGTCCTCGATGACGCGCACCTCGACCTCGACGCGGTGGTCCTTGGGCACGTCGACGGCGAAGCGGGTCTTCTGCGTCGTGCGAAAGGCCTCGTCGCGATCGTCCTTCTTGTCGACGTCGACGGTGACGGCGTGCCGCCCCGGAGCGACGGCGTGATCGTAGACCGTGGTCATGTCGGACGCGGCGAACGTGGGCGGCGCCGTGAACACGACGCCGTCGTCGAGCGAGACCGTCAGGTGCGCGATCTTGGCGTGCTCCGTGTCGGTCTGGACGCCCACGGCGATGCGCGAGCGGTAGAGGTTGTCGGCGACGGCGGCCACGCGCGCGCGCAGCGCGGCGATGTCGGCGAGCAGACGGTCGTAGTCGATGGGCACGCCGGCGTCGGACGCCGACGGCATCTCGGCGGGCTGCGGGTTGAGCGGCGACGGACGCACGCCCCCCTCGTAGGCCTCGGGCGGAGGCGCTTCGGGCTCGGGCGGTGCAGGAGCCGCCGCGTCGGCGCCGCCCGTCGACGCGGGCTCTTCGTTCGTCGCCCCCGCCTCGGGCTTCGGGGCCGGCGTCGCGGGCTTGGGCGCGGGCTTGGTGACCGCGGGGCGCTTGCCGCGGCCCTTGGGCTGGGCCGCCGCGAGCGTGATCACCGTCGTCGCCGCGGCGAGCAGCGCGAAGCCCAATATCCTCCTCACCGTCCTCACCTCCGCGAGGATACAGAAAAGCGCGCCGCCGAGGCAGCCTGCGCACTCTGTGCTACATCTTTGCCCGTGGCTTCCCTGCGGTTCGCCCTCGGAACGCTCGAGGTGGGCGGTCTCGACAAGGGCGTGACCACCCTCCCACCGGCCTGCGCGTGGGACGAGCGCACCGCTTGTTTTCGCGCGCCCGCGTCGGCGTACGCGGACGTGGTGCGCGCGCTGGTGCACGCCAAGGTCCCGTTCGAGGACGAGGCGCGCGGCTACGAGGAGCTGCCGCGAGGTGCATGTGTACACATGGATCCGCGACCGTACCAACGCGAGGCGCTCGCCGCGTGGAAGGCCGCGCGCGGACGCGGCGTGGTGGTGCTCCCCACGGGCGCCGGCAAGACGCACGTGGCGATGATGGCCATCGACGCCAAGCGGCGCAGCACGCTCGTGGTGGCCCCCACGCTCGACCTCGTGCGCCAGTGGTACGACCTGCTCCGCGTGACGTTCGGCGTCGAGGTCGGCGTCGTGGGCGGCGGCGAGCACGTGGTGCGGCCGCTCACGGTCACCACGTACGACTCCGCGTACATCCACGCGGAGCACCTGGGTCGGCGGTTCGGGATGGTGGTGTTCGACGAGTGTCACCACCTGCCCGGCCCGAGCCACGCGATCGCCGCGCGCGCGTTCTTGGCGCCGTTTCGGCTGGGGCTCACCGCGACGCCCGAGCGGCCCGACGGTCGCGACGCGGAGCTCGACGAGCTCGTCGGCCCCATGGTCTACCGGCGCGACATCGTCGACCTGTCGGGCGACTACCTGGCCGAGTACGAGACCGTGCGGATCACCGTCGACCTCTCGCCCGAGGAGCGGGAGGAGCACGACGCCGAGCGCGCGCTCTACCGTGCGTTCTTGGGCGCGCAGGGTATTCGTATGTCTTCGCCCAGCGGCTTTCGCGACTTCATCGCGCGGAGCGCGCGCACGCCCGAGGGCCGTCGGGCCATGAAGGCCTACCGGCGTCAGCGGCAGATCGCGCTCGCGGCGAACGCCAAGATGTCCTACCTCGACCACATCCTGACGGCCCATCGCGCCGACCGGACCATCGTGTTCACGCAAGACAACGCGACCGCGTACTCCATCGCGCGCCGCTTCTTGTTGCCCGTGATCACGCACCAGACCAAGGTCTCGGAGCGGAGCGAGGTGCTCGCGGGCCTCGGCAGCGCCAAGTACGGGGCCATCGTCACGTCGAAGGTCCTCAACGAGGGCGTCGACGTGCGCGAGGCCAACGTGGCGATCGTCGTGTCGGGCAGCGGCTCGGTGCGCGAGCACGTGCAGCGGCTCGGTCGCATCTTGCGCAAGAGCGGCGAGAAGCGCGCGCTGCTCTACGAGCTCGTCACGCAGAACACGACCGAGACGTACACCAGCGAGCGGAGGCGTGAGCACGATGCCTACCGCTGAAGGGCGCGCGCCGTGTTGACCGCGGACCTCGCCGTCGTCCGCAAGCGCGCGGGGGAGCTGCACCCCGGGCGCCTGCGCGGACGCACGCGTGACCAGGCGCTGCTGCACGCCGAGGCGCTGCTCGGGTGCGCGCGCGACATGGTGGGCGGCACGCGCGACGACCTCGACGAGGCCTTCGCGGCGCTCGACGACGCCGGCCTGCAGCGGCGCGTCGCGCTCGGGCTGCGCAAGCTCGTGGTCGACGCGTGCACCTTCGAGGCCGAGCCGCCCGTGGCGGCGAGCGAGCTGCGTGAGCGCGTCTTCACGCTCGCGAGCGCCACGCGGCGCGCCCTGCCCGACGGCGCCACCTTCGATCGCGCGGCGGTGCTCGCAGAGGCCGCCGCGTCGCTCGAGATGACCGCCGAAGCGGTGGAGGCCGCGCTCTTCTCCGACCTACGCGGCGCGCAGGCGCTGCTCGCAGGGCCCACGCCCGACGCGCCGAGCATCGTCGACGCTTGGGAGGCCGGACAGATCCAGGCCGTGCTGCTCCGCGCCGTACGCGTGGTGCTCACCATCAAGCGCGCTTCGCCCGGCGCCCTGCGCACGCTGCTCTCACGCATCAAGTTCCACGGGCTCTGCTGGATGGCCAAGCAGCGGGACGACAAGGCCATCGAGCTCACGATCGACGGCCCCATGTCGCTCTTCGAGTCCGTGACCAAATACGGGCTGCGGCTCGCCATGCTGGTCCCGGCGCTCGCGGAGCTCGACGACTGGGAGCTCGTCGCCGACGTGCGCTGGGGCCGCGAGCGCGACGCGTCGGTGATGCGCGCAGGGCCGGGCGATCTGCGGCGCGGCCCCAAGGGCGCGCCACGGGTCGACGAGCCGCACCTGTCGGACACGGCGCGCGAGCTGCTCGAAGATCTCTTGGCGCTCGCCGCCGCCGACAAGGGCTCGCCGCTCACCGTCTGCGCCGCGACCACCATCCTCGACGTGCCGGGGGTGGGCATCTGCGTGCCCGATCTCGAGCTGCGGCGCGCCGACTGGGCCGCGCCGGTGTTCGTCGAGGTGCTCGGCTTCTGGAGCCGCGACGCCGTGTGGCGCCGCGTCGAGCTGGTGCAGGCAGGCCTGGGTGCCCGCATCGTGCTGTGCGCGAGCGAGCGCCTGCGGGTCAAAGACGAGGTGCTGGCCGAGGACGAGTCAGGCTCGCTCTACATGTTCAAGGGCAAGCCGCGCGCGAAGACCGTGCTCGAGCGCGCCGAGCGCCTCGCCACACGCTGACGATCGCGCGTGCCGCGCGTCAGCCGCCGAACGGGACGAAGATGCTGAACCCACCCGTCACGAGCACGTCGTTGACGAGGTGGTCCTCGCCGATGAACGTCTCGCGGCGGATGTGATCGCGCACGTCGAGCCGCACCGCGAGCCACTTCCAGAAGTACCACTTGGTGCCGAAGCCGAAGCTGCCCGTCAGCCCCTGCGACGTGGTGTTGTCGGTCACGCCGGCGCCGAAGGCCGCGTTGAAGTCGAAGCGGCTGATGCCGCCGCCCATCCAGCGGAGCTTGCCGTACGCGAAGCTCCACACCAGGTGACCGAAGTAGAGGCGGCCCGGCTTGTCGGTGCGCTCCTCGACCTGAACCTGCGGATAGCGGCGCTCGTAGCTGTCGGTGATCGAGCTGCGAAAGCGTGTAAATTGCACGCTTGCCTCGAGCCCGAGATCTTCGGAGAAGTGAAAGGTGTACGCGCCACCCGCGACCCAGCTCGCCGAATACAGGTCGCCCGCGTAGAGGCCGCCCATGCCCGACAGCTCGTGCCGGAACGCCTTGGTGAAGAGTCGGTCTTGGACGCCGCGGTAGTGGCGGCCGCCCACCAGCTCCTGCTTGAGCTCTTCGTCGACGCACTGCGCGCGCGCCGAGCCGGGGCACGCGAGCGCCGCGGTGAGCGTCATGGCTCCTGCGACGACCCCGAGGTAGCCGCGCGTCGAACGCGAGAGCATCAAGCGCGTATACTCGCAAAGCCTCATGGCTGCTCGCAAGAACAGTTCTCACGCTGGGTACGCGAGGCCTTGTGCGCTGGCGATCGGCGGCCTCGACCCGGGCGGCGGGGCCGGGCTCTTGGCCGACGCGCGCGCGATCACGCGCGCCGGGGCGTTCGCCGCGTGCGCGTGCGCCGTGTGGACCGTCCAGTCGACGGCGGGGCTCCGGAGCGCGACCCCCATGGGCGCCCGAGAAGTGCTCGCGCAGTGCCGTGAGGTCGCGCGTCATCAGCGCGTCGCGGCGCTCAAGACGGGCGCGCTCGGGACCGCCGACAACGTGCGGGCCGTCGCGCGTTGGGCGGGGGCGCTCGGCGTGCCCTGCGTCGTCGACGCCGTGCTCGTCCCCACGCGCGGGGCCGCGCGGCTGCTCGACGCGCGCGCGCTCGGCGCGATGCGGACGGCGCTCGTGCCCCGCGCCACGCTCGTGACGGTGAACGTCGACGAGGCCCGCGCGCTCGTGGGCCTCGCGGTGGCGTCGCTCGCCGACGCGCGGCGCGCCGCCCTCGCGCTGCTCGACCTCGGCCCGCGGGCAGCCCTCGTCAAGGGAGGTCACCTCTCGGGCGCACGCGCGATCGACGTGCTCGCGTTGCGTACGGTCCGCGGCCCGCGCGTCGTCGAGATCGGCGCGCAGCGCATCCGCGGC
>JAGQJA010000180.1:0-2612 GCA_020430845.1 Myxococcales bacterium | reverse complement strand
AGGCGCGTCGGCGTCACATAGGCGTCGTCTATCCCGCCCATAGCGGCCCAAGCAGTTCCGGCAGGGGCGCGCGGCGCGCAGAGTGTGACCTGCGAGACGGCGCGGGCCCGCCTCGCGCTCACCTTGCCCGCCTCGGAGGAGACCCACACATGAAGCACGCCTACGCAGCCGCCCTCGGGATCGCCGCCTTCTTCAGCCTCAACTGCGGGAGCGGGGACGACGGCACGCCGGCCGCCAATCCGGCGCCGGCCGCGTCGTCGAGCTCGGGCGGGGCGGCGGCGGCCGCCGCGACGGTGACCGCGTCGGGGGCCAGCTTCTCGCCCGCGGAGGTGCGCATCAAGGCGGGCGAGACCGTGCGCTGGACCTTCACCGGCGGCAGCCACAACGTCGTCTCGGGCACCTCGTGCGCGCCCGACGGCAAGTTCACGAGCGGAGCCACGAAGTCGAGCGGGACGTTCGACAAGACGTTCGACGCTGCCGGGACGTACGAATACTACTGCGACCCACACTGTGGGATGGGCATGAAGGGGAAGGTGATCGTCGAGTAGGACTGCGACTGCGGCTCGCGGCTCGCGGCTGCGTTTGCGTTTGCGTTTGCGACTGCGCTCGCGACTGCGTTTGCGACTGCGTTTGCGTTTGCGACTGCGTTTGCGACTGCGACTGCGACTGCGACTGCGTGCGCTTTTCAGTCGTTCATCTCGCGGTCGAGGCGGCGCATCTCTTCGCGCATCGTCGACAGCGAGCGGGGCGGCGCCTCTTCGAGGAACGCGTCGACGGGGCCTGCCCCCTCGCGGATGATCGCCGGAGGGCTCACGGTGAGGTCGACGACCGTGGTGGGCTGCAGCCCGCCCGCGCCACCGTCGAGCACGAGCCCGAGGCCCTTGAAGTCGTCGTCGATCTCGTTCGGGTCGACGTGCGGCATGTCGGCGCCCGGACGGATCGCCGTGGTCGAGATGACGGGCCGCCCCAGCTCGTGCACCACGGCGCGGATCACCTCGTGCGCGGGCACGCGGATGCCGATCGTCTTGCGCTTGGTCTGCACCATCTTGGGCACCTCGCGCGTCGCCTCGAGGACGAAGCAATACGGGCCCGGCAAGAGGTGGCGCAGCACGCGGTAGACCTGGTTGTCGACGATGGCGTACTTGGAGATGCTCGAGAGGTCGGCGCAGATGAACGCGAGCTGCTGCGTCTTCTCCATGCCCTTGATGGAATAGAGGCGATCGATCGCGCGCTTGTTGGTGAGGTCGCAGCCGAGGCCGTACACGGTGTCGGTCGGATACGCGATGACCTCGCCGTCGAGCAGCGCCTCGACGGCGCGCCGAATCTTGCGCGGCTCTGGGTGGAGCGGGTTGACCGACAGGAGCATCCGGCCGCACCGTAGCAGCTGGGGACGCTGGATGGAAAGCGGGCCCGCGAATGTTACCCTCTCGTCACGGATGACTCTCGACGACCTGCCCACGTGGTTCGTACGCGGCATCGTCGTCGTCTTCGGGCTGCTCTGGGGGAGCTTCCTCAACGTGGTCATCTACCGGGTGCCGCGCGAGCTCAGCGTGGTGAGCCCCGGCTCGCGGTGCCCCGCCTGCGAGAAGCCCATCCCCGGCTGGCACAACCTGCCCGTGCTATCGTGGCTCATCCTGCGCGGGCGGGCGGCGTGCTGCGGCGTGCGGGTGAGCGCGCGTTACCCGCTCGTCGAGCTGCTCGGCGGCGTGCTCTCGTACGGCATCTTCGAGGTGATCGTGCGCGGCATGCCCGGTCACCCGACGCTCGGTCACATGGCGCTCGTCTACGGCGCGAACTTCGCGCTCGCGATGGGCCTCGTCGCGGCGGCGTTCATCGACGTCGAGCACATGTTCTTGCCCGACGCGATCACGGTCGGCGGCGCGATCCTCGGCCTCGCCACGGCGCGCCTGCGCGGGATGACGTTCGCCGACTCCGCGATCGGCGCGGTGGGCGCGTTCCTCGCGATCTGGATCCCGTTCGGGCTCATCTACAAGCGGCTGCTCGGTCGCACGGGCATGGGCATGGGCGACGCCAAGCTGCTCGCGCTCGCGGGCGCGTGGTTCGGCTGGCCCGGCGCCGCGGTCGTCCTCTTCGGCGGGGCCATCCAGGGCACGCTCTACGCGGTCGTCGCCAAGATCACCGGCCGCGAGCTGGGTATCCCCGACGCGGCCAAGCAAGACCTCGAAGAGCTGCGCAAGGCCGCCGAAGAGGGCGACGAGGAGGCGAAGGCCCTGCTCGCCGAAGACCCGCTCGCCGAAGAGGGCGCAGAGGGGCGATCGAGGATCCCGTTCGGACCGTTCTTGATCCTCGCGATCCTCGAGCTGATGTTCTTCGGCGAGCTGATCTGGCTCGAGGTGGGGCCGCTCTTCCGCTTTCCGGCGAGCTGACCCCCCTCGAGGCGGACCGTCAGGCGCGCTTGTCGATCGGCACGTACTGCCGCTCGAGCTGGCCCGTGTAGATCTGGCGCGGGCGCCCGATCTTGGTTCCCGGATCCTCCATCATCTCCTTCCAGTGGGCGATCCACCCGGGGAGTCGACCGATGGCGAAGAGGACGGTGAACATGTTGGTGGGGAACCCGAGCGCGCGATAGATGATGCCCGAGTAGAAGTCGA
>JAGQJA010000179.1:3860-15971 GCA_020430845.1 Myxococcales bacterium | reverse complement strand
CGCGCCGACGGCCGACGCGACCGACACGCTCGAAAGCACCGCCACCGCAGCGACGGAAGCGACGACGCGCGACGACGCGGCTCCCGCAGAGCCTGCAGCCCCCGCGGACAAGTCCGTGTCCGCGCCGCCACCGTCGAAGAGGGCCGCGTCGGTTCCACCCCCGAGGTCCGCACCGTCGAAGGAGCCGCTCAAAGGAGGCGACTCGTGAGCTCTCTCTCGCGCCCCGCCCCCCAAGCCCTCGCCCCCGCGCTCGCCTTCGCCCTCGCGCTGGCGTCCGCCCCCGCGCTCGCCCAACCCGCGCCCACGCCCGCGCCCGCACCCGCGCCCGCACCCGCGCCCACGCCCGAAGCCGATCCCGACGCCCCCGTCGGACGCCGCATGAGCCCGCTCCAGATCGACGTGCGCGGCACCGTCAGCACCGACATCTTGCTCGCCGACGTCGGCCTCGGCGCGAGCGGGGATCTCGGGCTCGTCCCCATCGGCCCCGGCGTGCTGTCGGCGGGCGTCGGCTTCGACTACCAGCTCTGCGGCACGGTGTGCTGGCTCTTCAGCGCGCTCACACCGCTCGAGTTCTCGCAGCACCAGCTCTGGCCGCAGGGGCGCCTCGCGTATCACCTGGGCCTGAAGAACGCCAAGGACCTCGACCTCTACCCGCTCATCACCGCGGGCCCCGTGTTCTCGCGCTCGCAGATCTCGGTCGACAACGGGCTCGCCAAGTACACGGGCACCGACGTCGGCATCGGCGTGTCGGCCGGCGTCGGGATGAACCTCTTCGTGGCGGGCCCCGTGTTCATCGGCGGCGAGGGCAAGGCGCGCTACGCCAAGGGCACGTACACCTACGAGCTCACCGACGGCGCCGATCGTACGTACGACAAGGGCAGCGTCGACACGTGGAGCCTCACGGGCATCGAGATCCGTGCGGGCGTCGGCGTGCGACTCCCGTAGCTCCACGCGCGCGCGCGCCGGTCAGCGCGACCACTCGCCCATCGCCCCGCACGTCCAGTTGACGCCGCTCACGTTGCGGACCGTGCCCGGGGCGGCGCAGAAGCCTCCGCTCGCCGACCAGCACCAGTGGCGCGAGGCGAGGCAGCACGCCTGGGAGCCGGGGTTGTTCTGCGGGGTGTCCGCCGGGCACGCACCGGGGACTGCGCCGCCCGCGTTGCCACCAGCGACCGAGCCTGCCGGGTGCGAGAAGTTGCCGCCGGCGCCGCACACACGACCGTCGCCGAGGGGCGCTCCGGGCGCGAGGCACGCCGTCGACGACTGGCACCAGAAGGCCGACGCGAGGCAGCAGTCGCGCGATCCGGGGTTCGTCGTGGGCGCGTCGGCGGGGCACGCGGCGAGCTCGGGCGCGTACGCAGTGCACGGGGCGTCGAGCGATCCGGTCCCCGCGAGCTTTCCCGACGCGCGGAGCGCCGTCACGAGGCGGCGCGTGTCGCGCGAGAGCCCGTGGTGCTTGCGCGCCTTCTGATCCGCGTTGGTGGTCGTGTCACTGTCGATGTAGCGGTGCATGACCGCGCACGCGGAGTTCACGTTCGAGAGCTGGAACGCGGGCATGCTCGCGAACGTGACGGGCTCACGGAACGTCGCCGTGCTCGCGTTGTGGGGATCGGGCACGACCGTGCCCGAGGAGAGGTTGCCGTACGTCGTCCCCGCCGCGATCCTCAGCGTCGGCGCGTTCTCGGTGTTCTCCCACTGGCTCTGGCGGTCGTACCAGTCGCGAAGCGTGAGCGGCTGCGACGAGTAGACCGGGTCGAGCACGCGGAGCTCGTTCGTGCTGTCGCGCGAGACGAGCGGCGCGACGTGGTAACGCCAGCGGTTCGAGGCGCCGAGGCGGTGCTGGTCGTCCTTCGCGATGATGTACACGTGGTTCGAGGAGATCCCCTCGGCCGCGAGGTTCATCGTGTAGTAGATGGCGCGCGCGTAGCAGCCGTCGTCGGTGTAGCCCCACGGCAGGTAGTCGAGGCTGCCCAGGTACGAGATCGCGCGCCCCCAGTCGCGCTCGGTGAGCGCGTCCTCGGTCGAGGCGCCGACGTCCTCGTCGGCGGTGACGGCGCACGCCGAGACGGCGGGCGCGAGGAGCGTGCAGGTGAGCAGGGCGAGGCGGCGGAGGGTGTTGAGCGAGCGCATGATGCGTCACTCAGCATGGCCCGTGCCACATACCCCACCTTGTCCTACCTGCCCTTTTCGCGGAAAAATCGGGCCATTCGGAGCGGATCGTCGACGCGCCGTGGGCTGCGGACGCCCTGCCGGTCGGCCTCACCCGCCGCGGGCCGCCACGATCGACAGGAGGGCCGAGCCGTACTTCGCGAGCAGCGCCGGGCCCATGCCGGTCACGCCGAGCAGCTGATCCTCGGTCGCGGGGCGCGCGCTCGCGATCCCCTGGAGGGTGCGGTCGGTGAGGACGCGAAACGCCGGCACGCGGCGCCTCTTGGCCTCGGCGGTGCGCCACGCGCGGAGCGCGGCCTCGAGCGGACCTCCCGTTTCGCCGCGCGGAGACGCGGTCGGCGTCGCGCCCGCGCTCTTCTTCTTGCGCGGCGCGGCGGTCTTCTTGCGCGACGTGACCGTCGACCCGCTCGCGGCGCGCGAGGCGGCGTGCCCTGCCTTGTTCTTGCGCGCCTTGGCCCCGCGGCTCGCCTTCTTGGGGCGATGCCCTCGTCCGCGCCGGCCCTCGCTCACCTCGGGCACGACGACCATGCGCAGCTCTCGCGCGCCCGACGCCGCTCCGCCGACGACGAGGTGCACGCGCATGAAGGTGATGGTCTCGCCGTCCTTGTCGAACGCGTCGGGCACCACGACCACCTCGCCGGCGCGGGACAGGGCGCCGAGCACGTGGTCGAGCGCGCGACGGTCGATCTCTCCGCGGAGCACGTCGCGGTGCAACTGGCCCACCGTCATGCCGTCGCGAGCGCGGAGGGCGGCCATGATGCGTGTACTTACATCTATCTCCATCGCGCTCGGCGCTCGGAACGTCTGCGCCACGCACGCGCTCGGCGCACACACGTCGCACTGCCCGCACACTTCGCCCGAGTCGTTGCGATCGCCGAAGTGCGCGATGAGCTGGAGCATGCGACACGACGACGTCTCGGCGTAGCGACGCATCTTGGCGAGCTGCTCACGTTTGTGCGCGCGCTGCTCGGCGTACGCCTCCCGCCAGTCCCCGTCGCCGCGGCGCACGACGTCGCCCTGCTCGATCACCGCGCCGCCGTGGACCCAGAGCTTCTCGAGGGCCTTCTCGAAGAGCGCCGACTCGACGCCCGCGCGCGACGCGAGCTCGTCGGTCGACGCGCCGCCTTTCGGGATCGCCTCCTGGATGTCGGCGAGCACGCCCGCGGGGGGGTAGTCGCGCTCGAAGAAGAACTCGTGGGTCTTGAGGTCGACGAACGAATGCAAGAGCACCGCACGCGACGGGGCGCCGTCGCGGCCCGCGCGACCGATCTCCTGGTAGTACCCCTCGAGCGTGGCGGGCAGCGCCGTGTGGATCACGGTGCGGACGTCGGGCTTGTCGATGCCCATGCCGAACGCGGTCGTCGCGACGATGACGTCGAGGCTCCCTTCGACGAACGCGCCTTGCACGTCGTCGCGCACGCGCGCGCTGAGGCCCGCGTGATACGCCGCCGCGCGGTGACGCTTCGAGAGCGTCTTGGCGAGCGCCTCCGACTCCTTGCGCGTGGGCGCGTACACGATGGCCGGCCGACGCGCGGGCTCGGCCAAGAGGCGGCGCACGACCTCTTCGCGGGCGCTCGGGTTGCGCTCCACCACCTCGACCCCGATGTTGGTGCGCCGGAAGCCGTGGATGAAGCGCGACGACGCCTCGAGGCGGAGCTCGCGGACGATGTCGTCTTGCACGGTGGGCGTGGCCGTCGCCGTGAGCGCGATGATCGGCGCGGGACGCAGCAGCGGCAGGCGCTCGCCGAGCATGCGGTAGTCGGGACGGAAGTCGTGCCCCCACTGGGAGATGCAGTGCGCCTCGTCGACGGCGACGAGCGTGGGCTTGCGGCGCGCGAGCATCTCGGGAAAGCCGGGGACCTTGAGGCGCTCGGGCGCGATGAACAGGAAGTCGAGCGCGCCGTCGAGGTACGCCGCGCACGCCGCGCGCGACGCCGCACGATCGCGACCCGAGTGGATGCGCTCGGCCGCGAAGCCGCGCTTGGCGAGCTGCGCGACCTGGTCTTCCATGAGCGCGATGAGCGGGCTCACGACGAGCGTCGTGCCGCCGCGCGCCACGCCCGGAAGCTGATAGCAGAGCGACTTGCCCGCGCCGGTGGGCATCACGAGCAACACGTCTCGGCCCCCGGCCGCGGCGCGGCACACGTCCTCTTGGTACGGCCGGAACGCCGAGAACCCGAACGCGTCGCGGAGCAGCACGTCGAGATCCGCGCTGCGCGTGGGCCGAGGCGGTCTCGAAGAGCGGGGAGCGGCGGACGACGCGCTCGACGCGGCGTGTACAGAGTGTGACGAGTGGCCTCCTCCTCCTGCGGGCCCCGCGCTCGTGGCGTCTGGGGCACGTTGGGGCCGAGACGGTCGTGACGGCGTGGACGACCGCGCCACGCCGACCACCTCGCGCACGTAGCGCTCGATGTCGGCCATGAACGCGTCGAACGCGCCTTCGCCGCGCTCGATGCGCGCGAGCTTGGCCTCCCACTCGCCGGTCATCGCCGGGCTCTTGACGTGATCGTGCACCATGGCCACGAGCGAGATGCCCTTGTCGGTCGCCTCGAGCACCTTGCCCTGACGCACCACGTACTCGCGCCGGAGCAACGTCTCGAGGATCGCGGCGCGGGTCGCCGGCGTGCCGAGCCCGCAGTCGCGCATCGCGCGAGAGAGCTCCTTTTCGTCGAGCGTGCGTCCCGCGGTCTCCATCGCCGTGAGCAACGTGCCGTCACTGAAGCGCGGGGGAGGCTTGGTCTTGCGCGCGATCGGCTTGGCCTCGCGCACGCGGCGCGGCAGGCCCGGCGCGAGACCTCCGGGCAGCGTGACGTCGGGCGTGGCGCGGGCTCGCTCGAGCGCCTTCCACCCCACGTGCTCCACGCTGGTGCCCGCGCTCGTGTATCGATCGACCGACGCGTTCCATGTGATCGCCGTGACGACCGTGGTGGACGCATAGACGTGGTCGTCGTGCCACGCCGCGAGCAAGCGGCGGCAGACCAAGTCGTAGATGGAGCGCTCGTCGGCCGTCAGATCGTGCGGCGCGGGCGTCGACGTCGGGAGGATGGCGTGGTGGTCGCTGACGCGCGCGTCGTCGACGAAGCGCGGCCCGAGCGGCCTCTCTCCCGTGCCCTCGGCCAAGAGCTCGCGGTACGGCTCGGCCACGGCGCGCACGATGGCGGGCAAGGTCTCGGCCACGGTGCGCGAGATGTGGCGGCTGTCGGTGCGCGGGTAGCTGATGAGCTTGCGACGCTCGTAGAGAGCCTGCGCGATCTCGAGCGTGCGCTGCGCGGTGAAGCCGAAGAGTCGGTTGGCGTGCCGCTGCAGCTCGGTGAGGTCGTAGAGCTCGGGCGGCGGGACCTTGCGCGTCTGGCGCGTGACCTTCTCGACGCGCGCCATGCCGCGCTTGGCGCGGTCGACGATCGCCTCGGCCTCCTTGCCGTCGGCGGGGAGGCGCGTCGCGTCTTGACGCGGGCCGGGCCGCGTCCACGTGCCTTGGTAGGGCTCGGGCTCGCCCTCGGGCGCCACGAACGTCGCGACGACCTCGAGGTAGTCCTCGGGCACGAACGCGCGGATCTCGAGCTCACGCGTCACGAGCATCGCGAGCGTGGGCGTCTGGACGCGGCCCACGGAGAGGTTGTCGTCGTGCACGACGCTGTACACGCGCGAGAGGTTCATCCCCACGAGCCAGTCGGCGCGGCTCCGCGCGCGCGCGGCGTCGGCCAGGCGGTCGAACGCGCTCCCGTCGCGCAGATCACGAAAGCCCGCCGCGATCGCGTCGGGCGTGAGCGACGAGATCCACAGGCGCTTCACGGGCTTCTTGGCGCGCGCGGCCTCGTAGATGTAGCGAAAGATCAGCTCGCCCTCGCGCCCCGCGTCGGTCGCGCACACCACGCTCTTGACCTCGCGCGAGACGAGCAGGCGGCGCACGATCTCGAACTGGTCCTTGGTGCCCTCCGAGACGACGAGCGGCCAGCTCGGCGGGAGCAGCGGCAGATCGTGCAGGTTCCAGCGCTTCCACGCCGCGTTCATCTCGTGGGGCTCGGCGAGCGCGACGAGGTGTCCGATGGCCCACGTGACGATGTAGTCGCCGCCGCGAAAGCACCCCTCGCCGCGCGTGCGCGCGCCGAGCACGTGCGCGATGTCACGCGCGACGCTCGGCTTCTCGGCGACGACGAGGACGGCCATGCAGAGGCACTATCGCGCATTTCGGGCTCGGGTTGCGCGCGAGGTTGCGCCCGCGCCTGCGCACGCGCTCGGCCCAAACCCGCTACCCTCGCCCGATGCCGCTCCGGGGGACCACATCGCGCGCGCTCGCCGCGCTCCTCTTTGCGCTCTTCGTCTTGTGCTCGCGTACCGCGTCCGCGGGGTTCACGCCGCCGCCGATGCGCGACGCGGTGACCGACACGGCGGGCAAGCTCACCGACGCCGACGACCGCGCGCTCGAGGAGCGCATCACCGCGTACCGCAACAAGACGGGCAACGAGATCGCCGTGCTCGTCATCGGGTCGCTCGCGGGCAACTCGATCGAGGACGTCGCGTACGGCACGTTCAACACGTGGCACATCGGCAAGAAGGACCTCGACAACGGCGTCCTGCTCGTCATCGCGCCGAACGAGCGCAAGACACGCATCGAGACGGGCAAGGGCGTCGGCGACAGGCTCACCGACATCGAGTGCGCGATGATCCTGCGCGAGCGCGTCGGCCCGCTGCTACGTGAGGACCGCTTCCGCGAGGCGATCGAGGCCGCGCTCGAGGCGATCGAGGCCGCGCTCGACGGCGCGCCGACGCCCGGCTTGCCTACGTCACTCACGTCGAGACCTCTCGTGCGAGGCGCGTACGTCGACGACGTCGTGGGGGCGCTCCCGGACGCGACGCTCGCCGACATCGAAGCCGCCGCCGCGCGCGAGGGGCGCTACTGGCAGGAGTTCGCCGTCGTCATCATCGAAGACCCGATGAAGAACGAGAACGCCGCTCTGCGCCTCTACGAGAAACGACAGACCATCCCCGCGCTCAAGGGCTACACGCTCCAGACCGTCTACGTGGGAGCGCGCGACCGGCGCATCTTTCTCGCGACGGGCATCGTCAAGCACGCACGGCGCGAAGCGGTCCTCGTGCCGCGGCTGGCGGCCGCCGCGAAGCAGGCGTCTTCCCTCGAGGCCGCGGTTCGCGCGGTCGCGGCCGAGATGGTCGCGGACGCCAAGCAGATCGAGGCCCACGAGCGCGCGGTCGCGAAGGCCGAGGCCGAGCAGAAGGCCCACGACGACCGCGTCTACCCGTGGATCATCGGCGCTCTGGTGTTGGCGGGGCTGCTCCTCTTCGTCGGCTTGCCCCTCTACCTCGCACGTCGCGGCGGAGGCAGGTGGTCCTCGGGGTCTTCGGGCTCGTCGTCGTACGACAGCGGCTCGTCGTCGTCGTACGACTCGGGGTCGAGCTCGTCCGACACGAGCTACACCGGCGGCGGTGGCAGCTCAGGGGGCGGCGGCGCGAGCGACAGCTACTGACGGGGCCGTCGGCCCCCCCTGGCCGCGCCCCCCGCAAACCGTGAAACCCTTTCGGATCATGGGCCCCCCTGGATCCACCGTCCGTTGCTTCGGGCGCCAGGGAGTCATTTTCGATCCCTGGATCATCCAAAATCATTGGAAAATTCCTCCGGCACACCATGTGCTCCTATGTGGGACAGGAGGATTGGGAGCCATGTTTCGTTCGACGCGTTCGGTAGGTTTTCTGGTGATTCTGGCTGCGGCGGGAGTGGCGTGCGCCGCCCCGACGGACGAGGAGGACGACGCGTCCTCGGAGGCCGCCGTCACCGAGCTCAAGGCCTACTGGGCCGACGCGAAGCGCCTCGACCTCAGCGATCTCTCCCGCGTCGCCGTGGGCTTCGCGAGCGACGAGCTCAACGACCAGCTCACGGTGGGCAGCTCTGGCATCCGCATCGACGCCCCCGCGGTGTTCGCCGCGAGCGCGGAGCCGAACCGCGTGCTCCCCGACAACACCGAGATCAAGGCGCTCGACACCGTGGTGAGCGGCCTCGCGTCGCGCTTCGGCGAGAGCGAGCTGGGCACCGAGGTCAACAAGGCGCGCCTCGCGCACCTGCAGTCGAGCTCCGACAGCTTCTACGTCGAGTCGGGCTTCAGCGCTCGCGCCGGCCTCAACCACGGCTGGAGCTTCGCCGCCGACGGTCTGCTCGACGGCGCCGGCGCCAACATCGGCTTCGACGTGGGCGCCGAGCTCTCGTCGCGCGTCATCATCGCCACCCCGAACGACAAGATCGGCTCCATCCTCAGCGCGCCGCTGCAGGCCGCCAAGGAGATGCGCGGCTTCGTGTACCCGCGCTCGCTCGAGGACGTGCGCAAGATGAAGCCGGGCGAGATGTTCGCGCTCCGCGGCAGCGGAAAGCTCGCCGGCAACTTCGGCCTCGGCGCCCCGATCCTCGTCGCCGAGCCCACGGGCGGCGTCGCGTACCGCATCGTCGCTTCGGCCGGCGTCGCGGGCGTCATCGGCGGCCAGCTCGACGTGCAGCTGCTCAAGCTCGACGGCGACGAGGTCATCGTCGACGTGGGCGTCGAGCGCGGCAAGGCGCTGAGCCTCCACGCCGCCATCCGCGACGGCTGGGGCATCAAGGGCGTGTGCGAGGACGGGCAGAAGTGCCTGCGCACCGTCGAGCTCGGCCCGGCCAAGGTCGACCTCCAGAAGCTCGTCGAGAAGGCGGTCGAGAAGCGCCTCAACAGCTACCTCACCTTCAAGATCGAGGGTCAGGCGACCAACGCCAGCACCCGCGTCAGCGTCTCGCGCTTTCGTTTCCACCTCGACCGCGGCGACCGCGCGCAGGTGTCCAAGGCGCTCGAGCAGACCCTCAAGTTCGACATGCGCCTCGCGCAGGCCATGTACAACCGCGACCTCGGCGAGCGCTCGCCGGCCGTCGTGGCCGAGTTCGACGCCGTGCGCGCCGCGACCACGTCGACCCGCAGCTTCGGCTTCGAGCTGCTCGGCATGAACATCTACCACCGCGCGGTGGTCAAGAAGGAAGGCACGTTCATCGTGCAGACGCCCGAGGGCGCGCGCTCGATCCTCTTCGACTCGATCCACAAGGACGGCGGCTGGTTCCAGATGGACCACGGCTACACGCGCACCGGCGTGGCCGCGCAGACGCTCGACGCGAGGAACCCCGAGGCGTTCAAGAGCGAGGCGAACCTCTTCTTGCAGACGGCCGTGGGCGACAAGCACATGGACGACGACATCATCATCGACAGCGTCGACGCGCTGCTCGCGGGCATCGCCGGCCCGGCCGCGGTCGAGGCCCTCGACAAGCACGGCAACCAGATGCAGCGCCTCGTGTGGTCCACGTGCCCGGCCGAGCGCGACAACCGCGGCGGCGGCCGCAACTCGGGCGGCGCGACGACGCAGAAGTTCGACGAGGAGTGCAACGTCAAGCTCCTCGACACGCCCGAGATGCAGAACCTCAAGCGCGCCGGCCTCGCCGCCATCGAGCCCGCGATCGCCCACCTGCCCGAGGACTTCAAGAAGGTCGCCCGTGAGGCCGCCAACGTCCGCCTCACGCTCCAGTCCGTCGGCATCCACAACTTCGACGCGCTCAACGGCCCCAACGCCTCGTTCACGGTCGACGTCCGCTTCGACGACAAGGCCCTCGACATCCTCACCTCGAAGAGCAAGGCCGAGTACGCCGGCGCGCTCCGCGAGTTCCTCACCGCCGTGTACGCAGACCGCATGAAGGTCGGCGCCGACACCGACAAGAACGCCGTCCGCGCCGCGGTCGACGACAAGTGGGGCAACGACATCGCGAAGATGGCGGGCAAGTTCGAGCAGCGCGCCAAGGCCTACCGCCTCATCACCGACGCCGAGCGCCTGCTCCCCACCGCCCTCGCCGGCAAGCGCTTCTCGTCGTACCCGATGGGCATCCGGTTCGAGGTCGACGGCGGCGACGCCAAGAAGTACGAGAGCGCGGTGCTCCTCTCGACGAGCCACGACCGCGCGATGGCCGCGGCGCGCCTCTTCGACACGCTCAAGGACGAGGCGGACCGCATCAACGCGCCGCTCTACGACGAGCACACGGCGACGTTCCCGCTCCTCTCGCTCGTGCCGGCGAACCACATCGAGGTGGGCATGAAGGTGCGCGCCGACGTCAAGAGCACCTTCTGGGTCAAGCGCGAGCGCTACCTCAAGGCGGGCTTCACCAGCACGAGCGCGCACGCCAAGGGCCGCGACGTGGCCACCATCAGCGCGGGCATGTTCGACCTCGACGCGGTGATCGCGGCGAACTGACCGCGGAGCTGCATCGCACCGAGCGGCCAGCGGCGCACCGAGCGCCCTGGCCGTTCGTGCTTTGTGCGTGGCCGTGCGCGTCGCCTGCGAGCTCAGCGGAACGGCTGGTCCCGCTCGAAGTCCCAGGCGTCGCTTCCGCACGTGCAGCGAGCGAGGCGCTCCTCGAGCGCACGCACCTGCACCCAGGAGACGTACGACCAACTGAGGTAGAGGATGAAGAGGCCGATCGCGGCTTCGATCTCGAATTTCGAGAGCTCTGCCCACTTGTACGCGATCGCCGCCGGCCACGCGACGAGCGTGACCCACTGCCAACGGTTCTGGAGGAGCCCGTTCATCCGCGCACCATCGTCGGCTGCGGGGGCACGCGGCGCGCCTCGATCTTCGCGATGGCGGTGTCGACGCTCGCGCCGGCCTCGAGGATGTCTTTGCCCAGGTGCGTCGCGCCGTGCATGTCGACGTTTCCAACCGCCATTTTCGTGACCTCCGCCTGCCCATCGACCCGCGGAGCGGTGCGGTTGCGCGAGATCGACCGGGTGCGCCCGAAACGGCGAAACGCCTAGGGGATCGTTGGTCAAGACGCCCTTCGTTTTCGCGGACCACTGAGCGACCGCCAGATAGCGCGACGAGCGTGTCGCCTGCGACAACTGCGGCCCGCACGCAGTTCTTGCGCGCGCGTCGGGCCGATCCGCCGCGATACGCGGGATCCTCGCGTGGCACATCGCTTGCGATGCGCCACGCCGTCGAAGGAGGGTCCTCGTTGAAGCACTTGGTCATTCTCGGTGGCGGCACGGCGGGCACGATGGTGGCCAACCGCATGGCCAAGCGCCTCTCTCGCAAGGAGTGGCAGGTGACGCTCGTCGACCCGAGCGGCACGCACCTCTATCAGCCCGGGCTGCTCTTCTTGCCGTTCGGCGCCGACGACGAAGCGCAAGACACGCGTGATCGCGCCACGACGCTGCACGACAAGGTCGTGTGGAAGCAGTCGCGCGTGCGGCGCGTCGACCACGCGCACAAGCGGGTCGAGCTCGAGGGCGCAGACCCCTTGCCGTACGACCTTCTCGTCATCGCGTCGGGCAGCCGCATCCGGCCCGACCTCACCGAAGGCATGATGGGCCCGGCGTACGGCGACACGGTGCACGACTTCTACACGTTGCCCGGCGCGCTCGCCCTCCGAAAGGCGCTCGCGAAGCTCGAGTCGGGCCGCGTCGTCATCAACATCGTCGAGATGCCCATCAAGTGTCCGGTGGCGCCCCTCGAGTTCGCCTTCCTCGCCGACGAGTTCTTTCGCAAGAAGGGCATCCGCGACAAGGTCGAGCTCGTGTACGTGACGCCGCTCGACGGGGCGTTCACCAAGCCGATCGCGTCGAAGCTCCTCGGAGGTCTGCTCGAGAAGAAGCAGATCAAGGTCGAGACCGAGTTCTCGTGCGGACGCGTCGACGCCGAGCAGAAGAAGATCATCTCGTGGGACGAGCGCGAGGTCGCCTACGACCTCCTCGTCACCATCCCGACGCACTCGGGCGCGGCGTTCATCGAGGCGAGCGGCCTCGGCAACGAGCTCGGGTTCGTCCCGACCGACCCGCACACGCTGAAGGCGCGCGGCCACGACGACATCTTCGTCATCGGCGACGCGACCGACGTCCCGGCGTCGAAGGCCGGCAGCGTGGCGCACTTCGAGGCCGA
>JAGQJA010000179.1:0-3806 GCA_020430845.1 Myxococcales bacterium | reverse complement strand
CACGCCAACTGCTTCGTCGAGACGGGCAACGGCAAGGCGTTGCTCATCGACTTCAACTACGACGTCGAGCCGCTGCCGGGCAGCTACCCGCTCCCGGTCGTGGGGCCGTTCTCGCTGCTCGAAGAGTCGACCGTCAACCACCTGGGCAAGCTCGCGTTCCGCTGGATGTATTGGAACGGCCTCTTGCCGGGCAAACCCATCCCGCTGCCCGCTCAGATGTCGATGACGGGAAAGCAAACCACCGACCTCGCCACCAAGGAACAGCCATGACGACGAAGACGTACGCGGGCACGAGCGTCGATGTAGACGCCGAGGGCTTCCTCACCAACGCCGACCAGTGGACCCCCGAGGTCGCGCTGGGCATCGCGAAGGAGCTCGGCCTGCAGCTGACCGATCTGCACTGGAAGGTCATCGAGTATGTGCGCGCCGACACCAAGGCCCAGGGACAGTCGCCCGGGCCGCGGCGGATCACGGTCGGCGCGGGCGTGTCGATGAAGGACCTCTACACGCTCTTCCCCAAGGGCCCGGGCAAGCTCGTCGCGCGCGTCGCCGGCGTGCCCAAGCCCAAGTCGTGCCTTTGATTCGGTCCGCTCGATCCACCTCTCTGCCGCGCGCATACGCGCCAGCCCACACGCTCGAGGACAGCCCATGAGTCAACGAAAGCTCGCCGTCATCTGCTCCAAGGGGAGCCTCGACATGGCCTACCCCGGCCTCATCATGGCGAACGCCGCGCGTATGGCCGGCGTCGACGCGATGCTCTTCTTCACGTTCTGGGGGCTCGACATCGTCAACAAGAAGAAGGTCGAGCACCTGCACATGTCGCCGCTCGGCAACCCGTCGGTGCCGATCCCCGCCATGGTCGCGGGCCTCCCCGGAATGGAGGCGCTCGCGACCAAGATGATGAAGGCCGACATGGACAAGCTCGACATCCCGCACGTGTCCGAGATGCTCGACATCCTCTATCAGTCGGGCGCCGAGCTGTACGGCTGCCAGCTCGCGATGGACATGTTCAAGCTCCAGCGCGACGACCTCGTGCCCCAAGTCGCCGACGTCATCACCGCGATGGACTTCATCGACAAGACCGAGGGCGCTCAGATCATCTTCATCTGAGCGCGCGCCTTCACGGGCACGTCACGCCGCGGATCCACGCGTCGACGACGTCGGCCGCGGGAGCGTCGACCACGCGCGAGCCCAGCTTGGGCATACGTGCATGGTCCACGGATCGCATCCGGCGCGAGAGCACCGATCGCACCGGATCACCCGGCGCGACGATGCGCGCGTCGACGATGCCCAGGTCTCCCGCCAGCGGCGGTGCGCAGACGTCCATGGTGCGGAGGTCGACGTCGGCGCGCAGATCGATGAGCGCGGGCGCGGGCGCTGCGCCGGGGCGGTGACACATCGAGCAGTTGGTGTGGAGGTACGCGCGCGCCTTCGCCTCGTCCGACGCACCAGCGACTGAAGTGCTCGGAAACGCTGGGTATTTGGCGACGTCTGGAGGGGTGACCATGCGCTCCGCGAGAGCGCCGAAGCGATCCGGCGCGCCCGGCTCTCCGAGCTGTCGGAGCTCGAGGCCGAGCGTGAAGCCCGCCGCGGCCGTGTGACACGACGTGCACTCGACCCGGCTCGGGTAGGTCCATGTCTTGCGGGCGCCGACCTCCTTCGTCTTGCCGGCGGGCAACAGCTCCGCGTCGGACTGATCGGTCTTCCACTCGTACGAGTAGCCGTCCCACGCGCCGAGCTCGGTCTGCACGAGCAGGCGCGTCTCGACGTTCTTGCCGTCGACGATGAACGTCTTGGCGACCACCGCCCCGACGGGCAGCTCGAGATCGCCGTCGGCCTTCACGCCGATCTTGGCGTCGGGCGGCAAGAACACCCAGCGCTTCTTCTCGGCGCCGTCCGACCACAGCGGGCTCGCGACGCCGTAGAGGATCGCGCCGGGGCCGGGCGACGCGTTCGCGCCCGCGCACCCGCTCGCGAGCAGGGACGCCGGCGCGCCGGCCGGCTTGGAGCCGTCGAACGCGAGCTCGAGCAGGCGATCCCCGTCGACCGCGACGATGCCGTCGCCCATCGTCGTGACGACGCGCGCCGCGGTCGCGAGCAGCGGGCTCACCGACGAGGCGCCCGCCGGACCGAGCGGGTCGACCAGCTCCAGCGCGCCCGCCGCACGATCGAGGAGCACCAGCCGTCCGCGCAGAGGATGCGTCGCGCCGCGCGGCGTGACCACGTCGGCCACGCGCGGTCCTCCGCCCGACCATGCACGGCTCATCTCGGGCGGCCGCGCCCCGTCGGAAGGGCACGACTTCGCGCCGCCGCTGCAGCCGCGGCCGTCGCGCGTGGGCCACCCGTAGCTCGCCCCGCGCTCGAGCCGGTTCACCTCGAGCTGCGCCTCGCCGACGTCGGTGATCCACGCCGCGCGCGCGTCGACGTCGAACGCGGGTCGCCCCGGATCGCGGAGCCCCAAAGCCCAGACCTCGGCGAGCCCCGAGACGCCGTCGGCGAACGGGTTGTCGGGTGGAGACGCGTAGGGCCCCGGACCGCTCACGTCGAGGCGGAGCACCTTGCCGTAGAACGTGCTCGCGTCGAGCGCCGTGCTCTGGAGGGCCGAGTCGCCGACCGGCACATAGAGCTTGTCGTCGGGGCCGAACGCGATACGACCGCCGACCGTGGACTCGTCGGTGCGGAGGACCGTCCACACGCGGCGCCGCGCGGCCACGTCGAACGTCGCGCCCGTCGCGGGCACGCGGTCGACGACATGCTCGAAGCCCGACGGCGCGGGGAGGAGCATCGACACGAAGAGATCGCCTCCGAGCGCGGCAGGGGCGACCGAGACGCCGAGCACGCGGCCTGCGCCCACGACCGCCGACAGATCCGCCGCCATCGACGGCGCGCTGTCGCCGACCTGGCGCGAGATCTTGCCCGAGCGCTGCGCGACGATGCGATCCCCGGACGCGTCGGCGATGTCGACGACGTCGTCGCCGGCGAACGTGGCCCCGGCGACGGGCCGGAGCGCGGGCGCCCCCATGGCTGCGCGCGGGAAGCTCCCCGCGAGACAGCGCGGCGGCTCCTGCTCCGTCGACGACGAGCACCCCGGCGGAAACGTGCACGCCGCGACGAGCGCCGTGAGGGTCGCGAGCGAGCGCGCCCTCCCGCGCCGCCGCGATGGGATCATGACGCCGCGGGCTTGGGCGCGTCTTCGCCGAGCTTGTCGGCGTCGCCGGCCGCGAGCTGGCGGACGATCTCGTCGTAGATGTAGTCGAACTTCTCGCGGACCTCTTGGTCGACGCGCTTCTCGAACGTGCTGCGGCTGAGCGAGATGTCTCCTTCGAGCCGCTTCCAGAGGTCCTTGGCCTCACGCCCCGCCGCGACCTCGTCCTCGTGATAGAGCTTGATCTCCGACACGAGCAGGCGCGCGAGGCGCCGGGCGGCCGCGTGTCGAGGATCGCTCTTCTCGAGCTCGGCGGTCTTGGAGTCGGGCTGCACGCCGAGCAACGCGGAGGCGAGCTTCGGCGTCCCCGACGGCGGCTTCGCGTCTGCCTTGGCGTCCGACTTGGGCGCCTCGGACGCGGGCTTGGCCTCGAGCTTCGGCTCCGAGTCCTTGGGCGCGGCGTCCGAGAAGTCGAGCTCGTCGGCGAGGTTCACCGGCGGCAGGGGCTTCGGCTCCTCCTTCGCGGGCTCCGCGGCCTTCACCGCGGGCGCAGACGCCTTCGGCTCCTCCTTCGCGGGCTCCGCGGCCTTTACCGCGGGTGCAGACGCCTTCGGCTCCTCCTTCGCGGGCTCCGCGGCCTTCACCGCGGGCGCAGACGCCT
>JAGQJA010000178.1:8604-8984 GCA_020430845.1 Myxococcales bacterium | reverse complement strand
TGGCCCATCGCCACGTCGAGCGCGGCGCCGGGCTTCAGGTCGCGCACCGTCTCGACGAGGAGCTTGTTGGGTGTCTTCTCGAAGCCGGTGGACGCCCGGTACATGTCGTTCCACATGTCGCGCGCCGCTGCGACGCCTGCGCGCTGCCACGTCCATAGCGCGAGCTTCCAGCGGTCGCCCTCGCGGTGCCAGTCGAGCGTGTACCAGCCGTGGAACTCTTGGCCGCCGTGCGAGTCGTTGCCGCCCATGTGCTCGGCCGCCTCACCGATGAAGAGCGCGCGGTCGCCGTGGACGAACACGTGCTCGTTCGACCAACCGCGCGAGGCGATGTGCGGCGCGCCGGGCTTGCGCTTGGCCACGCGCCCGAGCTCGGTCTGTCG
>JAGQJA010000178.1:3824-8450 GCA_020430845.1 Myxococcales bacterium | reverse complement strand
GGCGACGCGACCTGTCCGTGTGCACACGCGCTCAGGAGCAAGGCGAAGGCGAGACGCCGCATACGGGTCGGAGGTTAGCAGCGCGACGCGTCGAGCCGCACCGCTCGTCAGAACATCTGACCCAGGTAGTGGCGCGCTTGCTTCTGCCACCACGGGTAGTCGTGGCTGCTGTCGTGCCCCCAGAACGAGACGTGGTGAGGGATGTGCTTGCGCCGGAGCACCGCGCCGAGCTCGGCCGTCTCGGGGATGCATCCGTCCTCGTGCGCGCCGCGACCGACCACGACGGTGAGGTGGGCCTTCTGTCGGACGCGCATGAGCGCCGCGCCGCGGAGGTTGGGCACGAACGCGAGCGGATCGTTCAAGTACACGTCCTGATTACTATTTCCGCCAAAGAACGCGCTCGTGCGGTAGCGGCCCGAGAGGCAGAGCGCGCGCTCGAAGGTCTCGGGGTGCTTGAGCACGAAGATCGACGAGTAGAGCGCGCCCACGCTGCAGCCGGTCGCCGTCATGCGCGCGTGCGGCATGCGGCAGTCCTCGCGGATGAACGGCACGAGCGTACGCAGCACGAAGCTCTCGTACGCGGCGTGGTGGGCCATCCGCTGCGTCATGCTCCCCTCGCCCGAGAAGCTCTTCGAGACGTTGGTCTCGGGGCAGTAGATCTTGACCCTGCCGGCGCGCAGCAGAGGCGAGAGCGCGTCGATCATCCCGCTCTTCTGCCACTCGTGCGCGACGCCCGCGTTCGACGGAAAGACGACGAGAGGGCGGCCCATCTCGCCGAACGACCACACGTGGATGCGACGACCGAGGGAGGGGCTGTCGAGGAGCCGATGCTTTGCGCTCATGAGGGCGCCCCGCGTACCACGACGCCCGCGGTCCGTCACGGACGCGGACCGAAGTGGACCTCGATCGTCCTACATTTGCGCGATTTCGTGGCCCCGACGTGCCCTCGCTGCTACGAGCCACGCGCCATGCGCTCACTCCGATCGACGCTCGCCCTGATCACCCTGCTCGCCGCCGCGACGGCCGTCGCCTGCGGGACCGAGACCGTGGTCGTCAAGGCGAGCCCCGGCGCGGAGCCGAGCGGCGAGCCGGCGTGGTGGAGCGCGCAGGGTGAGATGCTGGGCGATCTCCCCAAGGCCAAGGGCTCGTTCAGCAAGCGCTTCCTCGACGCCCAAGAGTGCGCGTTCTGCCACGCGACCGATCCCGCGAGCCCCGCGCTCAAGGACGCCAAGGGCCGCGACGTGTCGCCGTACAACATGTGGAAGGCGACGATGATGGGGATGTCGACGCGCGATCCCTACTACCTCGCCGCGTTCCGTCACGAGCTCGACTCGCACCCGGCCGCGACGAAGACGATCGAGGCGACGTGCACGCGATGCCACGCGCCGATGGGCAGCGTGGAGCGCGCCGACGTGGGCAGCGAGGTGCACTACGCCGACCTGCTCGCGGGCGACGCCAACGACTCGGTGCTCGCGCGCGAGGGCGTGTCGTGCACGCTCTGTCACCAGATCAAGCCCGACAACCTGGGCAAGCCCGAGAGCTTCACCGGCGGCTTCGTCGTGGGCGACGAGCGAAAGATCTTCGGCCCGCACGAGAGCCCGCTCGTCGTGCCCATGCAGAACCACGTCAACTACACGCCGACGCACGCTCCGCACATGGAGACGAGCGAGCTCTGCGCCACCTGCCACACCGTCATCACGCGCGCGCTCGACGCGGCCGGCAACCCCGTGGGTCCCGACTTCCCCGAGCAGACGCCGTACCTCGAGTGGCTCTCGTCGATCTACGCCGACGCGTCGTCGACGACGGGCCGCACGTGCCAGAGCTGCCACATGCCCGCGCTCGACGACGACGAGCAGCCGATCGACGCGCCCCTCGCGATGCGCCCACCCGGCATGAAGGCGCGGCGCCTCAAGGGCCGCCACCTGTTCCGCGGCGGCAACACGTTCATGCTGCGCCTGCTCGCGGACAACGTCGCGTGGAGCGGCACCGTCGCGTCGGCCCAGGAGCTGACGCAGCAGGCCGAACGCGACGAGGCCATGCTCGGCCGCGCGGGCAGCGTGCGCATCACCGACGTCGCGCGCGAAGGCGACGCGCTCGTGGTGCGCGTGTCGGTGTCGAACGAGTCGGGGCACAAGCTGCCCACCGGCTTTCCGTCGCGGCGCGCGTGGGTGCACCTCACCGTCACCGCCCCCGACGGCAACGTCGTGTTCGAGTCGGGCCGGCTCGACGCGTACGGCCGCATCGTCGACAAGGCGGGGCGCGCGCTCGACGACCGCGGCACCATCATGCCCCACCGCGACGTGATCTCCTCCGACACCGAGGTGCAGGTGTACGAGGCGGTGATGGCCGACGCGACCGGCGCGGTCGCCAAAACGCTCTTCGACGCGACGCACTTCGCCAAGGACAACCGCCTCTTGCCGCGAGGATTCCGCGCCGACGCGCCGAGCGCCGCCATGATCCGCCCCGTCGGCGTCGACGGAGACGCCGACTTCGGCAGCAGCGACGGCATCACGTACCGCGTCGCGGGCGCGCCGGCTGGGTCGAGCGTCGCGGCCGAGCTCGTCTATCAGTCCGTGCGCCCGAGCGAGCTCGACGGGCTGGCCGAGCTGCCCAACCCCGCGGCGATTCGTTTCTTCGAGATGGTCAAGGCCGCCAAGAAGCGCGCGACGGTCGTCTCGCGCGCCGAGGGCAGCGCGCCGTAGCGCACGCCCGCGCCGACACGGTATCTCAGAGGCGCAGCACGTCGAAGCGCACGCGCCGCGCCGACGGACCGCGCGCCGTCACGGTCACGTCCTCGTGCGTGACCTCGAAGCTGGTGCCGAGCGGCGTCGAGATGCGCAGGCGGTCGACGCCGCCCTCTCGCGTCGCGGCGAAGCAGCCGCCCTGACACGTCTGCGTCTCTGCCGGCGCGACCTCGGCCAGGTTGCTGCGCGCGCCCGCAGCCTCGGTGCGACGCGCGACGAGCTCCGTGCCGTCGGCGAGCGTGATCGTCGCGTCCTTGCCGCGCGAGAGGGCGACCACGACGTCGAGGCGATCCTTCACCGAGTCTGCCGTCACGACCGACGGCTCGGTGGCCGGCGCGAGCGTCTCGACCGACACGTCGAGCATCGGGACGATCCCGCCGTCGCGCACCAGGAGCGGGAGCTTGACGAGCGGCGCGTCGACGGTGACGCGACGCCCGCCCTCGTGCACCGCGAAGCCCTCGAGCTCGACCCACTTGCCCGGCGGGAGCCACATCTCCTTGGCGCGCTGCCCACGCCGCACCACGGGCGACGCGTAGAGCGCCGGCCCCAGGAAGAACGAGCTCTCCTCCGTCCACGTCTCGGGCTCGCGCGGGTAGTAGAGGAAGGGGTGACGCATGATGGGCACGCCCGTGGCGTGGGCCGCGCGCGCGAGCACCTCGAAGTAGGGGGCGAGGCGCGTATGCAGCCGCGCCGACGCGCCGTACGCGCGGATCGTCTCTTCGTCGCCCCAGAGCTTCCACTTGGTGCGGTTGGCGATCGGGTTCGCGCAGGCGTTCTGCTCCATCATGATGGGAGAGACGGCGCCCACCTGACCCCAGCGGATGTACATCTCCTTGTCGGCGGGATCGTCGGTGAGACACTTGAAGCCCGTGACGTCGCTGCCCCACAGCGGCACGCCCGTGAGGCCCAGGTTGATGCCGCCGCGGAGCATGGCGGGCAGGCCCTGCGACTCGTCGAACGTCGCCTCGGGATCGCCGCCCCACACGGCGGGCACCCACTGCTGCGTGCCCGTGTAGCCGCTCCGCACGAAGAAGAGGAAGTCGCCGGGGCGCTCGGCGGTCATCAGGTCGTGCGCGGCCTTGGCGCTCAGCACGGGGAACTCGTTGTGCACCGCCTCGCCGTTGCGACCGTCGAAGAAGCGCCACGGCCTCCGCACGTACTCGCCGAAGTCGTGCATCCAGCCGTCGTAGCCGAGCGCCAGCGTGCGGCGCAGCAGGTCTTGGAACCACGCGACGCCCGCGGGGTTGGTGAGGTCGATCGTCGCGAGCGTCTGCGGCTCGCCCGAGATGAAGAACGTCTCGCCCGTGGTCCCCTCGGGCGTCTTGGCGAAGAGACCGTTCTGCTCTCCGTACGCGCGGTCTGCGGCGGCGCTGTCCTTCGACGTGGAGACGTACGGGTTGTTGTACGCCATGACCTTGTAGCCCCAGGCGTGCGCGTCCTTGACCCACTGCCCGAGCGCGGCCTCGCGACCGAGCTCGCTCCGCGCGGGGAGAAAGTGCACCGCGTCGTCGACGCCCGTCGTCGGCACCTTCTGCTGCCGCAAGAACTGGTACTCGGGCACCGTGCCCACCACGCTGCCGAGCGACACGCGCCGGCGCGGGCCGAACACCCACGTGGCCGGCACGAACGGGCGCCCTGTGTCGCGCGTGAAGTCGTCGAGCGACGCGAGCGGATCGTCGTGCACGTAGACGACGATCTCGAGGTCGTCCTTGTTGGTCGCCACGCGCCACGCGTCGGGGCGCTCGCTGCCGAAGTGCGTCTCGGTGCGGTACGTCGTCGCCAGGTGCATCGCGTAGCCGGCGCTCGACAAGAAGAACGGGACCGGGAAGTACGTCATCGACGGGCCGTTCGGCCGCGGGTTGTTGGCGAGGCGCGGCGACAC
>JAGQJA010000178.1:0-3676 GCA_020430845.1 Myxococcales bacterium | reverse complement strand
GCGGCGCGAGCCCGGGTCTTGATGGTGACCTTCACCCCGTCGATGGCGACGTCGACGTCGACGGTCCCGCCCGCGGTGTCGAGCTGGAACGACGCCGTCGTGGGCGTCTGCGCGACGAGGCGCGCGGTGCGTGCGTGCGTCCACGGCTTCTCGTCGGGCACGTAGCCGTCCCACCCGGGGATGGCCGTCACGCTGTCGGGCCCCGTGTCGCGCGTCGCGCCCGGGCTACCGTACGCGTCGCTGCCGCCGCCGGGCAACGTGCGCAGGATCTCTTTGCCGCTCGCGTTCACCACGCGCAGCTCGAACGGCGTCGCGCGCACGCGCACGGTGGCGCCCGCGCCGCGCAGCTCGATGAACGGCGTCTCGTCCGATTCGTCCTTGCCGCACGCCGCGCCCGAGAGCACCGACGCGAGAACGAGCGCAGAGAGGACCGAGCCAGAAAGGAAGCGTGAAAGAGGGATCATGAGCGTGGGAAAGCTTACGCTCGCGCCCGCACACCGCCAAACGGCGTCGCGGGCGTCGGCGCCGTTCGGGAGACCGCCGTCAGCGCGAGGCCACGCGGGCCGCGGCGGCGCGGTCGTCGTCGTGCTCGAGCTCGAGCGACTCCACCGTGTACCCGAGACGCGTCACGATCAGGCGCGCGCGCTCGGCGTGCTCGCGCGAGCCCTCGGGCAGCGCTTCGAGCGGTTTGGTGAGCAGGTCGATGAACTCGTGCGTCGAGAAGCGCACCTGGGTCTCGAGCGAGAGGGCGTGGTGCACCTCGGCGGCGCGCTTGCCCACGAAGCGCCAGTGCCACGGCTCGGGCACGTACTTGGTGTAGCGGTACGTGCGTGAGACGAGGCGGTCGCCGGCCTCGGCGTCGTTGGGCGGGTAGCTGTTCATGTAGCCGAACTCGTACGCGTGCGCGTCGAGCCACGCGTAGAGCCCGGCGTCGGCCTCGCACGTGCCCGGGATGTCGTACGGACCGCCCATGAAGGTGTCGGTCTCGGAGAAGATGTCGGCCGTCGTCCCCAGCTGGTGCTCGCTGTGGCCCGCGCGCGCCGAGAACGTGTCGGCCTTGGCCTCGCCCTCCTTCTTGGCGTACCCGTCGAACAGCTCGCACTGGCGGCAGAAGCCGCGATACCCGGAGCCGACCTTGATGGTGCGGCGCAGGTCTCGCTTGGCGGCGTCGGCCATCTGCATGAAGTACCCGAGGGCGAGCGGGCGCAGCCACGTGGGTTGCGCGGCGTAGGCGTTGGGCACGCGCGTGCGCTTGGGCGCGAACGTGCGCTTGAGGCCGCTCGAGCGGTTCACGCTCACCAGCAGGTCGGTCGCTTCGAGCTCGCCGTCGGTCGCGCACACGCTCTCGCACGTCCCCGTGAGCGCGCCTTCGCTCTCGTCGACCTCGTCCTCGACGGCCGGGGCGGCGCAAGCCACGACCGACGCCGCGATGGCCGCGGCGAGGACGGCCAGCCGAAAGAGCGCTCCCGAGCCCATGTGTCTTACATGAGCACACAGTGTGCCCGCCACCGGTGCTGGAATTTTCCGCGAAAACCGGGGGCCGCGGAGTCTTGCGTGGGGAGGGTGGGGCACCGACGCACCAGGGATCGCGACCGGCCCGCACCCCGCGGCGGCGACGATCGGAGCGCCCGCCGCCTCAGACGCGCTCGAGGATCGTGGCGATGCCCTGCCCGCCGCCGATGCACATCGTGACGAGCGCCGTCTGCTTCCCGGTCCGCTCGAGCTCGTCGAGCGCCGTGCCGAGGAGCATCGACCCGGTGGCGCCGAGCGGGTGGCCGAGCGCGATCGCGCCGCCGTTGACGTTCACGCGCTCGGGGTCGATGCCGAGCTTGCGCGTCGTCTGGAGCACGACGGCGGCGAACGCCTCGTTGATCTCCCAGAGGTCGATGTCGCGCGCTTGCATGCCCGCCTTGCGGAGCGCCTTCTCGCTCGCGATCGACGGCGCGGTGAGCATGAGCACTGGATCGCTGCCCACTGTGGCCATCGCCCGTATGCGCGCGCGCGGGCGGAGCGAGCGGCTCTGCACGTACGACTCACTCGCGACGACCACGAGCGCGGCGCCGTCGGCGAGCCCGCTCGAGTTGCCGGCGGTGTGGAGGTGCCGGATCTCCTTGGCCTCGGGGAACGCGGCGAGCGCGATCTGATCGAGCGTCTCGCCCTGAGGCCCCACGGCGGCGGCGCCCATCTGCACGAACGAAGGCGCGAGGGCCGCGAGCCCGTCGGCCGTCGACTCCGGGCGCGGCGACTCGTCGCGCGCGAGGAGCACCGCGCCGGCCGCGTCTTTCACGGCGATGAGCGACTTGTCGAAGCGCCCCTCGTCGATCGCGCGGCCCGCGCGCTGCTGCGAGGTGAGCGCGATCGCGTCGATGTCCTCGCGCGCGTAACCCTCGAGCGTCGCGATGAGGTCTGCGCTGATGCCCTGAGGCACCTGGAAGAAGCGCTTTCGCAGCTCGACGTTGCCGCCGTCGACGCCGCCGCCGTCGGAGCCCATCGGCACCCGCGACATGCTCTCGACGCCGCCCGCGACCACGAGGTCTTGCGCGCCCGAGGCGACGCCCATCGCGGCAAAGTGCACGGTCTGCAGGCCCGAGCCGCAGAAACGATTGACCGACGCCGCGCCGACCTCGATGGGCCACCCCGCGGCGAGCACCGCGTTGCGCGCGATGTTCGCGCCTTGTTCCCCCGACTGCGAGACCGCGCCGATGATGACGTCATCGACGTCGGAGAGGCTCACGCCCGCGCGATCGGGCAGCGCGCGGAGCAACCCGGCCAAGAGCTCTTGGGGGTGCACCCCCGACAGCGCGCCCTTGCCGGCCCTGCCGCGTCCCCGAGGCGTCCGCATGGCGTCGATCACGTAGCTCTTCATCACGGTGGGTCTCCTCCGCCGCGACCGTTCGACGCGACGTCGCGGATTGTAGCGCGCGAGCGCGACGAAGCCCCCCGCAAGGCCCTGGGCGCGCCGTCCCGCATCTTTTGTCGCCCGCCCGTGATCGCTTTTCGCGGCGACGGAGCACATGGGCAGTGGGGGCTGCGACGACCGCGGCCCGAAGGGGAATCGATTCGATGCCGAACGTGCGACCGTCTGGGTGTTCTTGGCTTGTCCTCCTCACGACCCTCGCACTCTCGTCCGGCGCATGCGACCCGGCGGCCCTCGCGGGCGGTCGCGCGTCGCAAGCCAGCGACCCTAGCGACGAGACGACAGGGGGCGACAACGCGCCAGACGAAGCGGGCGATGGCGCCGCCGACGGCCCCGCGCAGACACCGACCACGCCGGGCGCCGCGGACAAGGCGTTGCCCTCGTCCGTCGTCGATCCGGTCGACAACCCGACGTCTCCGGCGAAGGTCG
The DNA here is from genome assembly GCA_020430845.1 of Myxococcales bacterium. GTDB lineage: Bacteria > Myxococcota_A > Polyangia > Polyangiales > Polyangiaceae > Labilithrix. Next base: position 330 of record JAGQJA010000178.1, on the reverse strand, counting down.
CGCTCGGACGCCAGCTGTTCTGGGATCCGATCCTCTCGGGTGACCGCGACGTCGCCTGCGCGAGCTGTCATCACCCGTCGCTCGCGTACGCCGACGCACGCCGGCTCTCGATCGGCGTCGGGGGCATCGGGCTCGGCCGGGCGCGCAACGCCACGGGCGGCGCCGAGACGATCACCACGCGCAACGCCATGACGATCCTCGACGCGGCGTTCAACGGGACGGTGACCGGCGCCGCGTGTGATCCGACGACCGCGCCGATGTTCTGGGACAGCCGCGTCGCGTCGCTCGAAGAGCAAGCCCGCGGGCCCATCCTGTCGGCCGGCGAGATGC
>JAGQJA010000177.1 GCA_020430845.1 Myxococcales bacterium | reverse complement strand
CTCGGGCGCGCTCGACCGATCCGGCGACACGTCGCGGACGGAAGGGGCCGCGGCCGAGGGCGGGGCGGGCGGGACCTGCGGCGCCGACGCGGGCGCTGCGGGCACCGACGCGGGCGCGACCTCGATCTGCTGCTCGGACGCCGCCTCGCGGACGAGCCGCGCGCTCTCGCGGTCGCGCGCCAGCACGTCGGTCTTGGCCGGCTCGGTCTGGAGCTGCGACAGATCGCGTCGCGACGCGACGTCTTGCAGCTGCGCGGCGGACGGCGGCGGGCTCGCCGACGAGGCCGGGGCCGACGGCGCGGCCTTGGGCGTCTTGGCGACCGCGCGGCGCTTGAGCACCGTCGGGCGAATCCGCTCCTCGACCACGTCGTGCGTGCGCTGCTTCTCGAGGTGGCGCTTGACACGCTCGACGGCGTCCGGGTCCACGGACGACATGTGGTTTCGGACGTCGGTCACTCCGAGCGACTGAAACAGCCCCACGACCGCCTTAGGGTCGAGGTTGAGCTGCTTCGCGACCTCGTAAATCCGCACCTTGCTGCTCATCGAACCTCCGGTGACCACCATGCCTCACTCCTCGTACTGCTGAACGACCGAACGAGCTGATGCGCGCGTCCGAGCTCGTCGGCGATGCCGTCATCCAACACGACACAGACGGCGACCTCGTCGCGGCCGAACAGGGCGCCGAGCTCTCGCTTGTTCGCCCAGGCGATCGCCCGTCCTTCGTCGATCGCTTCTCTCACTTCTGTCAGCTTTGCCGCGGCGCTCGCGTCGGTGGCGACGACGACGAGGCGCGCGCGACCTTCGCGGCACGCCTCGACGACGACGTCCGACCCTGCCTCGAGGCGGCGCGCGCGGTACGCGCCCCCGAGCAGCCCCGTCACGCGGCGCGCGGCCGACGAGGCGAGCTGATCGGAGAGGTCGTCGGCGGTGGTGGCGATCGCGCACTTGAAGGCGCGCGACAGCCCGCCGCGCGCGGCCTTGGCCAGGCACTCCTTGACGGGGTGCACGTGCGCGCCCCGCCCCGTGGACGTGCCTCGCAGGTCGACCACGGCCGTGTGCGCCGGCGCCGACGCGTCTCCGACCATCTCTCCGAGCGCGATGCGCACGAGGTCGCGCGCGGCCTCGCGCTTTCCGCAGCCGGCGCACGTGCGGACCGGACCGCGCAAGGGCGCGTCGTCGCGGGGCGCTTGCTCGCGCGCCGCTCGGCTCGTCTTGCTTGTGGGGTCCGGTACCAACACGTTCACCTTCCTCAAGACGCGTTCGCGTCCCCTTCGGGCTTGGGCGCCTCGGCGACGGGGGCCGGGCTCTCGGCGGCCGCCTTCTTCTCGGCGGCCTCCTTCTGCACGGCCTCGGCCTTGGCGGCCTTGCGGGTCTCTTCGATCGCGGCCCAGTCGTTCGCGAGGAACTGCTCGGCGGCGGCCTTCGCGGCTCGCGTCTTCTTGATGCCGAAGCCCGTCTTCATGGCGAGCCGCTCGTCGTCCTCGCGGAGCAGGTCGTCGATGCTGCGGTAGCCCGCGTCCTCGAGGAGCTGCACGCTGCGCTCGCCGAGCCCACGAACCAGGAGCAGGCGCTCCTTCTCGGTGAGCGGCTCGAGCTTGACACGCGCCGCGGCGATGCGCTCGGAGCGCGTCTGCTCCATGGCCACCTCGGCGGCCTGGCGCATGCGCGGCGCTTCGTCGCCCACGCCCTGGATGCCCGAGAGCTCTTCTTCGGTCGCCTCGGCGACCTCGTCGAGCGCACGGAAGCCCATGCGGTACATGTTGCGGGCGACGGTGTCGGTCACGCCGTCGATGCGCGCGAGCTGCGCGATGGCGTCCTCTTCCATCTGCTTGAACTTCGTCTCGCTGACGATGTCGAGCTTCCACCCCGTGAGGTGCCAGGCGAGCCGGACGTTCTGGCCCTTGCGCCCGATGGCGAGCGAGAGCTTCTCGTCGGGGACGACGAGCTCCATGCGGCCGTCGGCCTCGTTGACGATGACCTTGTGGACCTCGGCCGGCTGGATCGCGGCGCACACGAAGCGCGCGGGGTCGCGGTCCCACGGCACGATGTCGATCTTCTCGCCGCGGAGCTCTTGCACGACGGCCTGGACGCGCGAGCCCTTCATGCCGACGCACGCGCCCACGGGATCGACGTCGGCGTCGCGGCTGGTGACGGCGATCTTGGAGCGGGCGCCCGGCTCACGGGCGCAGGCGACGATCTTGACGATGCCCTCGTAGATCTCGGGGACCTCGGACTCGAAGAGCTTCTCGACGAGCTTGGGGTCGGTGCGCGACAGCACGATCTGCGGGCCGCGGGCCTCGCGGTCGATGTCCTTGAGCAGCGCGACGATGCGGTCGCCGGGGCGGTACGTCTCGCGCGGGGTCTGCTCGCGGAACGGCAGGATCGCCTCGGTGCGACCGAGGTCGACGATGAGGTTGTTGCCCTTCTCGAACCGCCGGACGACGCCCTTGATGAGCTCGCCCTTCTTGTCCTTGAACTCGTTGAAGACGAGGTCGCGCTCTTCGTCGCGGACGCGCTGGATGAGCACCTGCTTGGCCGTCTGCGCCGCGATGCGGCCGAACTGCGAGCGCGCCTGACGCACGTTGAGCAGATCGCCGAACTCCTTGTCCTGCTCGGCGGCGCGCTTGGCGTCGGCCGGGTGCCAGAAGATCTGGAAGCCGAGCTCCTCGCCGAGCTCCGCGTCGAGGCCGTGGGCCTGCGCGTCCTCGAGGGCGATCTCGCGGTCGTCGTCGGACACGTCGTCGACGACGGTCATGTACTGGAAGAGATCGACCTGACCGGACTCTTCGTTGAAGCGCGCCTCGAGCTCGCGCGTCGCGCCGAAAGCGCTCTGCGCGGCCTTGAGGATGGCCTCCTCGACCGTCTTGACGAGGCGATCTTTGTCGATCCCCTTGTCGGCGGCGACCATCTCGATCGCCTGAAGGAGGTTGACGTTGCCTTCCGGTTGCTGCTGCTGCGTGGCCATGGCTTTCCTCTTCGACGAAACCGTCGCGTTTGCGAGAGTCACGGGTGCTTCCTTCCCTTGGCCGCGCCCTTGGTCTTGCCGGTCTTGCCCGGCTTGGGCGCGGGCCCGAACTCGAACACGAGCCGGGCTTGAATCACGTCATCGATGGAGATCTCGTGCGTCCGTGAACCGTCGACCAAAGACAGCGCCTCGGCGCTGATGGACCCCAGGACCCCGACGAGCACCTTCTGGCCGGCGACGGCCGTGCGGAGCTTGAGCTTGGCCTTGTGACCCTGGAAGCGGACGAAGTCCTCGCGGCAGCGGAGGGGGCGCTCGACGCCCGGCGTGCTGACCTCGAGGTGGTAGCGACCCATGAGCGGGTCGGCGGCGTCGAGGGCGGGGCTGAGCTCCCGCGCGACCTCGGCGCAGACGTTGATGTCGATGGCGGCGTCCTTGGTGGACAGGCGCCCGGCCGACGCGCCGAGCTTCTCGACGTAGAACCGCAGGACCAGCCCCCCCTCGTTCTTCAGCTCGACGTCGACGATCTCCACGCCGTGGGCGCGGGCGATCGGCTCGGCGACGCCGAGGAGCTTGGCTTTGTCGAAAGCCGGCCCACTGAGGGGCACGCTCTTGGGGGAAGGGTCCATGAGATCTTACTGCGATTTCAGGCGCTTAGCGCTTCCCACGTGGCGGGCTGCGGACAAAAAAATGCGAACCCGTCAAATGGGGTCCGCGTTGCAGCACCACCGTTTGCGGGGCGGACGATAGCTCCGGATGGGGTGCTTTTCAAGCGGGAAGGGTAGGCGCGAAGGATCCTATGTAAGTGTGCGCCTTTGCCTGCTAATTTGGCGCGCGTGCCCCTCCCGGACGCCGCGCGCCGCCGTCGCGCTCCCTCGCTCTGGCTCTTGGTCGGCGCGGTCGCGACGCTGGTTTTTGCGATGGTTCTCGGAGGGTGCGGGCGTCCGCCGGAGTTCGCGGCGTCCCTGGGGAGCGCGCCGAGCTTCGTGCTCTACGAGGGGCTGCCGCACCCGACCGCAGAGGCGGACGCCTACGGCCGTGAGGTCGGCCGGACCCAGACCGTGGAGCTCCACGGCAGCACGTTCTACGCCGCGCCCCTCGAGCTCGACGAGGCGTCGCGCGCCGAGCTCAAGGCGGCCCTCTCCGACGAGGCCCTCTTCGAGCCGTTCCGGGCCGACAAGAAGTGTGGCCCGTTCCACGCCGACTTCGGCCTGCAGTGGGACCGCGGCGGGGCGCGCTACACCCTGCTCCTTTGCTTCACCTGCGGCGAGGCCGCCTGGTACGACGCGGCCGGCAACGTGACCCACAACGACCTGTCCGACGCGCGGAAGGCCAAGCTCG
>JAGQJA010000176.1:937-7681 GCA_020430845.1 Myxococcales bacterium | reverse complement strand
TGTGGCCGAGCCTCCACGCGACGCCGGACCCCATCCTCCAAGCCAAGGCGCTGCCTGGCGTCGCCGAGCGCCGCGAGAAGCTCACGCGCGTCGTCAAGGCCGGTCTCGCCGGCTGCGCGCTGCTCTGCGCCGCGGCCATCGTCGCGGGCTTCATCGGCGGCACGTCCACCGCCGCCGCCGCGGGCCCTGCGCGCGTCGCACGCGCCGCCGTCGTCGAGAAGGAGGGCCTCGAGCAGGTCACCGTGACGAAGGCGCACGCGGCCACGACGGCGCACGCCGCCAAGGCCCCCAAGAAGGCGCACAAGCCCGCGAAGAAGGCTAAGGCGCGCCGCGGCCGTCGCTGACGGGCCGCGGCCGTCGCTGACGGACCGCGCGTCGAGCCGGGCTAGACGATCTCGTAGAAGCGCGAGTGGATGGCCACCGCGCAGAGGAGACCCACCTCGCGAGGGAACGCGTCGTCCATCTTGACGGCGAACCGGTCGCGGATGCCGGACTCCTTGGAGATCTCAAGCACCACCTCGCCCTTGTCGTCCTTGCACTGGAAGACGCCGCGGAACACCCCGCCGTCCGCCTCGTACTTCGCGTCGCCGACGGTGAGCGAGAGGGTCTTCTTGAAGGCGACCGCCGGGAACACGAGGCGCGCGAGCACGTCGCCGCCCTTGCCCTCGACCTCGTACTTCGTCTTGATGAAGTTGCCCGCGAGCTGCGCCACCGCGTCGTTCGAAGGTGGCTCGAGCAGCTTGAACGCGGGCGACGGGCTCATCAGCTCGCCGCGCACGGTGAACAGCACGCGGTCTTCCCCCGGGCGGCGGACCTCGTAGAAGGTCGCCACGCTCATCAGGACCTGCGAGAGCTCGTAGGGTTCCATCGAGGCGATGAGCTCGTCGGGCGCCGGGCATGGAGCGCTCGGCGCGGCGACGCCTACTTCTTCGGAGCGTCCTTCTTGGCGTTCTTCGACTCGCCCGACGCGTTCTTGGCGCGCCACTCGGCGAGCTGCTTGGTGCGACGGGCCTTCTGCTTACGGCGGCGGGGTGAGTCCTGTGCGGTCGACATGATGACCCAACCTACCAGGTTCGATGCGGCGGCAAAAGCGCGACCGCACCCCGGCGTCACTCCGGCTTGGCGGCCGGCCAGCGCCACGACGTGGACTCGTCGGGGTTCTGCGCCTCGACGACGGCGAGCCACTCGTCGATCTTCTCGCCTGCCCCGCCCTCCCACGTGAGGGCGGCGAGCCGGCGGAGCAGGTGGGGCGTGTGGTCGCCGCAGCGGACGCGATCGCCGAACGCCGCGCGCGCGCGGTCGATCTCGGCCTCGGCGTCGGCCCAGCGCGCCTCGCGGTGCGCCAACCAAGCGAGCGTGAGGTGCCGGTGCTGGCGCGGCTCGGCCTCGTCGAGCACGATCTTGACGCAGTCGGCGACGAGCTTCGCGGCCGCGGCGTCGCCCTTGGCGAGCGCCACCTGCGCGAGCAGCAGCCGCGCCTCGAGGTCGCCCCACGGGTCCTGGAGCTTCTCGAAGATCTTCGCGGCCACCTGCGCGTGCGCGCCGCCCGCCGCGAGATCGTTGGTGTCGATGGCGATGAGCGCGAGAAGGCGCTCGCACGCCGCCTCGCCGCGCGGGTTGAGCAGCTCGCGGAACGCCGCGCGCGCCGACAGCGCTCGGGCCCTCGCGGCGTCCATCTCGCCGCCGCGGTGATCGGCGTGCCCGAGCACCACGTCGCACTGCGCGATGCCCAAGCGATAGCCGATGGCGTCGAAGGCCTGACGCGCGTGGATCAGCAGATCGCGCGCGCGGCGGAAGCCGCCGACCGCCGTCTCGATCATGGCGAGCAAGATGAAGCACTGCGCGCGCCCGAGCGAGTCGCCCACGCCGTCGCTGCGCTGGCTGGCCTCGAGCAACACCTCTCGCGCGCGGGCGTGCTCGCCGAGCAGGTAGTCGATCTCGCCGAGCACCACGAGCGCCGCCGCGAGCCCGCGCTCGTCTTTGAGCTCCTCGAAGCGCGAGATGGCGAGCGCCACCTGCAGCCGCCCCTGCGCCGGTGCGCCCATGTCGCTCGCGAGGTGACCGAGCAGACGCAGGGCGTGGGCCTCCTTGGCGCGGTCGCCCGCGAGCTCGAAGGCGCGGCGCGCCGCCTCTGACTGCTCGCGCGACTCCTCGAGGCGCCCGATGTGACGGAGCGCCTCGGCGCGCCAGTAGGCGTACTCGGCGGCGGTCGCGCCGGTGACCTTGCCGTCGAGCAGGGACAGGTCCTTGAGCGTCGCGGCCGTGTCTCGACCGCGCGCCCAGGCGCCCTCGATGAAGTCGAACATGAGCCGCGCCGCCACGTCGTCGTCGCCGGCGCGCAGCAAGTTGCGCACGCGGTGCTTCATGATGCGGCGCGAGCCGACCTCGGGGTGCTTGGCGAGCGCGTTCGCCGCGAGGCGGAAGATCGCCGCCGCGTCCTTGCGCTCGTGCAGGCGCCCGAGCAAGTGCTCCTGGAGCAGCGCGTGCGGCCAACGGAACTGATCGTTGCCGCTCGCGAGCAGGATCTGCGCGCGGGTGAGCGCCACGAGCGCGTCGCGCGGGTCCATACCGAGCGAGCCGACGAGCGCGCGCAGCACCGGGCCGCGGACGTCGTCGCCGAGCGCAGCCGTCGCGTGCGCGGCGAGGCGCAGGTCCGTCGGCACTGCACGAAGGCGCTCGTCCCACAGCTCCGCGGTGGTGATCGCGCGGCCGTGGAGCGCGCCGTCGGGCACCTGGTAGCGCCCGCCCTCGAGCGTGAGGTATCCCCCGCCCGCCCACGCGTGCAGGAGCTGGAGCGCGAAGAGCGGGTTGCCGCGGGACTGCGCGACCGCGGCCGCGACCGCGTTCTCGCGCAGAGGCAACGTCGCGCGGAGCAGCACCTCGGTCTCCTCGGCGCCGAGCGGCTGGAGGTCGAGCACGCGGCCGCCCCAGTCGGCGCGCAGAGCCTCCATGCGCACCGCGGCGTCGAGGTCGGTCTCGAGCGCCTCGCTGCGCGCGGTGGCGATGATGAGCAGGCGCAGCTTGGGTGCCTCGCGCTTGAGGCGCCCGAGGGTCTCGAACGTGTTCGCGCTCGTGAAGTGCAGGTCGTCGAACCAGATCATGATCGGCCGATCGGCCCCGATCCGCTCGAGCAGACGCCGCGCGACCGCCCAGCGCAGCTCGGGCGTGTCGAGCACGAAGCGCTTACCGGTGGGCCCGAGCGGAGGCACGGTGCCGGGCGGCGTCGGGCGGAGCCACTCGGCCGTCGCCGCGACCCAGGCGAGCTCCTCGTTGTCGCCCTTGTCGACCTCCCAGCGGTCGAGGAGCGTCTGCTCCACCGTGTTCCGGTCGGCGCCCTGCAGACCGTAGAACGAGTTGACCGCGCCGGTGAGGCCGTCGAGCGGCGACGGCGTGCGGCCATAGCGTGCGCGCAGCGGCCACATGAGCCCGCGCTCGTGGACCTGCTCGCAGAGCCACTCGGCCAGCCGACTCTTTCCGACGCCGGCCTCGCCGATGAGCGCGACCATGCGGTGGTGCGGCGGCCGCGCGTTGCCCACGCTCGTGGCGATCTCGAGCAACTCTGCGCGCTCCTCGTCGCGCGCGACCATGGGTGACGGTCGCAGCGAGAGGAGGCCCGGCGCCAGCGAGCGACCGGCGGCGAGCTGGCGCCCCATCTCGGGCGTGCTCGACGGCTCGGGCGGCGGCGCGGGCGCGCTCGCCACGGTCTCCTCGAGCGTGGGCGCGTGACGCGGCCTGTGCGCTTGCCAGTGCTTGCGCGCGTCGGCGGCGAGCTCGAACCGGTGCCACGGCTTCTTGGCCAGCAGGCGCTGGATGAACGCCCCGACCTGCGCCGGCACGCCCTCGGGCAGCGCGGGCGGCGGCACGGGCGTGCGCTTGTGCGCGCGGAGCACCTCTTGCGCCGTCCCCTCGAACACCTCTTTGCCGGTGAGGACGCGGTACATGATGCAGCCGAGCGCGTAGAGATCGGTCGCGGGCCCGACGAGCGCGGCCTGCTTGCGGATCTGCTCGGGCGCCACCCACCCCACGGTGCCGGCGCCCGAGTGCACCGCGAGCTCGGGCTCGGGCGCGCCGTCGAGACGCGAGTCGTGCCGTGACTCGCGCAGCCACGCGAGGCCGAGGTCGAGGATGTACGCGCGCGGACCGCGGCCCGTCGACGCGAGGTCGAGCATCACGTTCGAGGGCTTGAGGTCACCGTGGATGACGTGGCGCGCGTGGGCGTGGGCGAGCCCGGCGAGCACTTGGTCGACCAGCGCCCACACCACCGACCACGGCATGTTGGTCGTGTGCATCCACTCGTGGACGCTGCGCCCCGGCAGGACGTCCATCACGAGGTAGGGCGAGCCGTCGCTCAGGGTGCCGAAGTCGCGCGCGCGCACGATGGCCGGGTGGTCGAGCGACGCGACGGCGCGCGCCTCTTGTTGGAACCACCACGTCTCTTCTGCACGACTCGCCTTGGCCTCGTCGGGCGGACGCAGGCGCTTGAGCGCGCATCGCTCGTGCGTGACGATGTCCTTGCACATGTAGACGACGCCCATGCCGCCGCGTCCGAGCTCGCGCAGGACCTCGTAGCGGCCCGCGAGCATCGTGCCCACGTCCGACTTCTTCGCTCCCTCGTCCTTCGCAGGCTTCTGCCCTTGCGTCATGACCTACCTGGAGTTGCGAAGCCTATCAGCCGGCGCTACCGCTGTCGCGGAACGAAAGGCGCTCACCGAGACGCTTTCGCACCTCGGACAGATCGTAGCGCGCGGGGCGATCGCCGTCGGGCAACGCCGCGACCTCAGCCACCACGAGCTCGGCGCGCGCACGAAGGCGCTCCGGCACGCCGAGCGTCTCGCCGAGCGTCGCGAGCGCGCGCGCCTCCCCCGCGGTGACCGTCGCGTCGAGGTGCGCGATCCACGCGGCGAGCGCGTAGACGTACGCGCGCTCCTCACGGGTGAGCTTGGTGCTCGCGAGCGACGACAGCGAGGGCGGCTCGCGCGTCGCCCGCTCGATCGCCTCGAGGGCGTCGAGGTCGAGCCCTTCGTCGGCGGCCGCGCGTACGAGCGCGTCGGCCTCGTCGGCGTCGAGGCGCCCGTCGGCCCAGGCCACGGCCGCGAGGGCCACGAAGACGTCCGTCGGGATCGCCATGTCGGTCGAATCTAGCACCGCGCACAACCTGCGTCCCGACAATGTGCGCGACTATCTTACAACGTGAGCATCGCGCGACCGAGGCAGAAAAGTCCGCGGATACACGTAGGATTCTAGGCGCCTCACGAGAAAACTCGACCCTCGGTGGAAAACGCACTGACCACGAAAAAAAGCCCGGCCATTCACGTCAGAGCCGGTAGACTCTTTTTTGCGCTGCGGGCCTCGTCGCCCGCGCCCCTTATCGCCTGCTCTACTACTTCACGAGCCTTCTTCGCTTCGAACCCCCACGGGAGGACGCGATGAAAAAGGAAGTAGCAAGGAAGTCGGCCATCGTGGCGCTCGGACTGGTCGGAGCCATCACGGCCTTCAGTCTCGGCGCGCAGGCAGGCCTCACCCTCAACGGCCGCGTGATGTCGATCTCGGTCGCGCGCATGCCCGTCCCGCCGCTGCCCGCGATGCGCTGAGGCGCGCGGCGCGTGGTCGCAGCTTCATGCTGCTCGCCCGCCGGGCGGCATGAACCTGCGGCGCGCTCGCGCCCCGCGCCTGCAGCCGAGCGGTACGCGCAGCCTCAGCGGCGCGCTCGCGCCCCGCGATGGCAGCCGAGCGGCGCGCGCAGCCTCAGTGGCTCGCGGTGCGCCGGCCCTGGAGCTTGCGCACCTGCGGCATCGTCCGGAACACCACGTCCCAGAGCGGCGACGAGACGCCGAAGCCACCCTCGTTGTCGGCGTGGTGGTGCAGCATGTGGTGGCGCTTGATGAAGCGCCCGATGCGCGTCGTCTGCTTGAAGTGGTGCACCGCGTAGTGCGTGCCGTCGTACGTGAGGTAGCCGAGCACGAAGCCGACGAAGAACGGCTCGCCGAACGTGCGGCCGAACGTCCACGTCCACACGAAGTAGAACACGACGCCGAGCGGGATGCTCACGCCCAGCGGCATGACCAACCGGTCCTTGTCGTTGGGGTAGTCGTGGTGCACGCCGTGCATCAAGAAATGGAAGCGCCGCCCGCGAGGCGTGTCGCGCTCGAAGTGGAACACCCAGCGGTGCAGGACGTACTCTGCGAACGTCCACGCCAAGACGCCGGACACCACCATGCCCAGCGCGGACGACCACGCCAGGTCGTGGCGCGCGTAGACCCTGTGCAAGAAGAACGCGCACACCGGCAGCCACGTGACGAACGGCGTGGCTGGGTGGATGCGCGAGAACCATTCGATGAAATCGCTCTCGAACATCCGACACGTCTCGGGACGCTTCGACTGCTGATCGGCCACTTCGCTCACGTCGCACTCCGCTGCTCGCCGGACGTCACCGGCGGCCCAACGCTAGAAGGCAAACGGGGCCCGTGCAACCCGATGACGTCGATTTTCTTCACCGGGGTCCCACCCGGAGAAGACGCAACGATTGCGCGGCGAAACGGGACGCGAAAAGCGCCAGAGCGCGACCGTCAGGTACGTTCGCTCTTGACGCGGCGCTCGGAGTTGTAGAGTACAGGCCTTCCCCATGGCCGACCAAGACAGGTTCGCGCGAACGCTCATCGCTCTCTCTCGTGGCCTCGGCCGTATCGGCCGCGAGCGAGCACGCGCCGGCGAGGTCACACCTCAGCAGGCGGAGACCCTCCAGCT
>JAGQJA010000176.1:0-885 GCA_020430845.1 Myxococcales bacterium | reverse complement strand
GCGAGCCGCAACCTCTCGGGGCTCGAGAGCGCGGGGCTCATCACGCGCAAGAAGGGCGCGCAGGACGGACGCCAGACCGACGTGCGCCTGACGCCCCGCGGGCGCCGCGCCGCCGACTCCGTCTCCTCGGCGGCCATGAGCGCATACGGGGCGATCCTCGAGCGCATCCCGCGCGGCGAGCGCGCGCGCCTCATCGACGCGCTCGACACGCTCGCGCGCTCGATCGACGCCGGCTGACGTCACGCTTCCGGCGCCCGAGGCACGGCCGGATGCGTCGCCGCGCGCGGGGCGCAGGGGGCGCGCTCAGGGCGCGAACGTGTTGTCGTGCTCGCCGAAGACCACCGCGAGGTGGAGCGACGAGATCGTGCCGAGCAGATCGTTGAACGTCTTGGGCGAGTCTGCCCCGAGCATCGCCCGGTAGAGCGCGAGCGTGGATCGTCCGTTGTCGCCGTAGGCCGGGAGCCCCGTCGCGATCACGTCGAGGAACTTGGTCCCCTCGGGGTCGCGGTCGGCGCCGTTGAGCGCGATGCGCTTGTCGTGCATCGCCGGGCCGAGATAGCCGAGCGTCTGGCAGCCGTAGAGGTACACGAGCTGGTACTTGCCGGCCGTCGCGCCCATGTTCGACGCGAGCGCGTTGATGTTCTTGCCGAGGCCCGAGTGGCCCTCGTAGATGACGACGTCGGCCTTGGCCGTCAGCGCGGCGTAGCGCTCGTTGAACGCCGAGCCGGCGCTCGAGACCTCTTGCACGAGCACGCCCGTGACGTTGACCTTTCGCTCACGGCCGCCCACCGTCACCTTGCCCGAGACCGTCGACTCCTTGAGGATGCCGCGCGTCTCGGGGCCCTCGGTGCGCGTCGCGCCGGTGAGCGAGCGCTCGGTCTCGGC
>JAGQJA010000175.1:35709-39043 GCA_020430845.1 Myxococcales bacterium | reverse complement strand
ACCAGCTCTGGAACCCCACCCCCGAAGGGTGGTGGATCGAGGACGAGGGGTAGGGGCGCGTCAGCTCACTTGCAGCTGTTCGCGCCCTGGTTGCAGGCGTTGCTGCAGCACTCGAACGAGAACGAGCAGGCGCCTCCGGTCGCCACGCACTTGTTGCCCGACGAGCCCGAAGACCCCGACGCGCCGCTCGATCCGGAGGAGCCGCTCGACCCCGACGATCCGGAGGAGCTCGACTCCCCTCCGCTCGATCCGGAGGAGCCGCTCGACCCCGACGATCCGGAGGAGCTCGACTCCCCTCCGCTCGACCCCTTGGAGCCGGAGGGCGCGGGCGAATTCGACGAGGTGTTGGAGCACGGGGTGGCGAGGGGCTGGAGGGACTCGGGTCCCAGTTCATCTCCACCTTGTGTCGGCGCGCCGCCCGAAGAGCTGCCGCCCGAAGAGGCGCCAGCGGAGCCGCCGCCGGGGGAGCCGCCCCCGCCCGTCGCCGTTCCGCCTCCGTTGTCCGAGCAGCCATTTCCGCTCTGGCCTCCGTCGTTGTCGGAGCCTGAGCACGCGGCGGCGGCGAGCGAGAGAGCGACGAGGGAGATGGCGAGCGACGGCGAGAGCTTCATCGAGAGACCCCTTTGGTTTGCGCCTGGCAGCGGCGACGGGGTCAATGTGGTTGATCGTAGGTGGATCGCCCACTCGGATTCCAAGAGCCCAGAATACCGCGGCAATTCGGGAGAAGACCTCGCGTCTGGAGCCGCCGGTCTCCGCGTCACTCGGATCTGGCGGGCGTGGCGGCGAAGGCGACCTTATGCTCGGGCATGGCATTTCCGCCGGGCCCCACCCAGCCCACCGCATGGATCACCTACCGCTGGGTGCGTGAGCCCTACACGCTTCTCGAGGAGCTCGAGGAGCGCTTCGGCGACACGTTCTCCATGAAGATCGCGGGCTTCCCGCGCATGATGATCGTGTCGAACCCCGATCACGTACGCGAGATCTTCTCCGACGACGGCGAGACGCTCGAGGCCGGCCGGGTGAACCGCACGCTCGCCCCGCTGCTCGGCGATCGCTCGGTGCTCATGGCCGACGGTCGTGATCACCTCCGCAAGCGCAAGATCCTGCTCCCGCCGTTCCACGGCGAGCGCATGCAGGCGTACGGGCGGGCGATGCTCGAGCTGACCGACGACGGGATCGACGCCTTCCCGGTCGGCGCGCCCTTCGCGATCCACGGCCCGATGCAAGACATCACGCTGCGGATCATCGTGCGCACGATCTTCGGCTTCGAAGAAGGCCCGCAAACAGAGAAGATGGTGGCGCGCACCAAGCGCGTCCTCGAGCTCGGCGCGTGGGCGCCGCTGCTCTTTCCGCTGATGCAGTTCGATCTCGGTCGGTTCAGCCCGTTCGGTCGCTTCCGCATCGCGGTCGCCGAGGCCGACGAGATGCTCTACGGCGAGATCGCACGGCGGCGAAGGGACGGGGCGCGCGGTCCCGACATCCTCTCCATGCTGCTCGACGCCAAGGACGACGCGGGCAGGCCGATGCCAGACGCCGAGCTCCGCGACGAGCTCGTGACGCTGCTCGTCGCCGGCCACGAGACGACCGCCACCGCGCTCACGTGGGCGATGCGCTGGATGCTCGACGCGCCGGCCGCTTTCGAGGAGCTGCGCGCGGAGGTCGCCGCGCTCGGTGACGCTCCCACGCCCGAGGCCATCGCGAAGTGCGCGCTCCTCGACAGCGTCGCGCGCGAGGCCCTCCGGCTCGTGCCCGTGATCCCTCTCGTGGGGCGCATGCTCCGCGCCCCGAAGAAGCTCGCGGGCTACGAGCTGCCGGCGGGGGCTGTGGTCGCCTGCTCGATCTACCTCGCCCACCGTCGCGAGGCGGCCTACCCCCACGCGGACTCGTTCGATCCGCGTCGCTTCGTCGGAAAGAAGGTCTCCGCGTACGAGTTTCTCCCGTTCGGCGGCGGGGTGCGCCGGTGCATCGGCATGGCCTTCGCGCTCTACGAGATGAAGATGGTGCTTGCGCGTCTGGTGGCGCGCACCGATCTCCGCCTGGAGCGCCGAGGGCCGGTCGCCATGGTGAGGCGCTCCATCACCATCACCCCGGCCGACGGCCTGCGCGTGGTGCTCGACGTGCGCAGACCGCGGCGCGCCCCCGAGTCCGCGGGGGCGAGCCCGGGCGGCGCGGTCGCCTGAGCCCGCCCTGCGACCTGCGGGCGCGCGATCTACGTCGAACGGCGCGCAGGCTACGTGGGCGCGTGGTGCGCCGTGAGCGCCGCCGTGAAGGCGGCCACCGCCGCCTCGCGAATCGCCGCGCGCGGAGGCGGGGCAGGCTCCCAGATGAGCGTGTGTGCGATGCCCATCATCGAGTGCGTCACGACCCAGGCCGTGGCGTCCACATCGGCGACGTGGACGTCGGGGCGGCGGCGGAGGAGGTCGGCGAGCGACGCGGCGAAGCGAGACTGGCTCGTCGCGAGCGTCGGCACGAGGTCCAGGCGCATCGTCAGGCGGAGCACGCTCTGGTAGCGGTCGCGTTCGGCCCCGTAGATCTCGAGCACGCCGTCGACCACGCGCTCGATCGCGGCGCGCAAGGGCAAGGCCTCGCTATCGGCGAGCAGCGCGTCGAACGTGTCGAGGTTGTCCTGCGCGGCCTTCATCGTCGCGGCGGCGAGCAGGTCTCCGCGGTTGTTGAAGTAGTCGTAGAGCGATCCGATCCCCACGCCGGCCCGCTCCGCCACGTCTTGCACGCTGACGCCGTCTGGCTCGCCGATGCGCGAGATGCGGTCGAGCGCGGCCGTGAGGATCGCGTCCACGGCCGCACGGGATCGCGACTGCTTCGGCTTCTTCTTGAGGAAGCGTTCGTAGAACGAGGCCATCTCGCGCGCCGAGCATAGCCCACTCCGGCGCGGAGCCTGGCGCGGGCCGCCGTCACCCGCACGTAGCCCGAGCGGTGTATCCTCCGCTTCCCCTTTTTGGCGAGTGGAGAGCGCGATGACCCCGAAGAGCACGATCTGCCTGTGGTTCGACAAAGACGCCGAAGCCGCCGCGCGCTTCTACGCCGCGACGTTCCCGGACAGCGAGGTGAAGGCCGTCCACCACGCGCCCGGGGACTACCCCGACGGGAAGACGGGCGATGTCTTGACCGTCGAGTTCACTGTGCTCGGCGTGCCCTGCCTCGGCCTCAACGGCGGCCCGCGGTTCCCGCACACGGAGGCCTTCTCGTTCCAGGTCGCGACCGACGATCAGGAGGAGACCGATCGTTACTGGAACGCGATCGTCGAAAACGGCGGCGCGGAGAGCGCGTGCGGGTGGTGCAAGGACCGCTGGGGCCTCTCGTGGCAGATCACGCC
>JAGQJA010000175.1:11374-35574 GCA_020430845.1 Myxococcales bacterium | reverse complement strand
GGGTGACGCCGAGCTACTCGCCCGGCGCGAGCGGGCTGTCGGGCGCCGCCTTCGCCTCGACGAAGTCGATGCAGACGACGATCGAGCGCGCCTTGTCGATGACGTGGGCGATCTGCTTCGTGGTCGGGCCCGGGGGTGGGCCCTTCACGAAGACGGCCTGGCGATCGGGCACCACGCTCCCGATGTTCTCGGACGCGAGCACGCCGCTCGGCGAGAGCGTGAGCACTTCGTCGTCGCTGCGCGGCCCGGCCTTCCACGCGGGGTGATCCCGCGTGTACACGATGACGCCGTCGCAGCCCACGGCGGCCGCGCTCGACCGCGCCCGCGCGAAGATCTCGGCCTGGTCGGTGGGCTCGGGCACGCGGTCGATGAGGTAGCGCATCGTGAACGCGCGCGAGGGAGGCGCGTTGAGGTAGACGGCGAGCTCGGCCTCGGGGCGCGCGCGGTCTGGGCGTGTCGACGGCTCGATCTGCGACATGTGGACGGTCGCCCCGCCACACGCGCAGAGGAGCGCGGCGGCGGCGGCGACGACAGGGGCTCTCATGCCCCTGACTCCATCACGTTTTGGCTCGGTCAGGGGTACGCGCAGCGCAGCCCCAGCTTGCCGTACTTGTTGAGCAGCATCGACGTGCGGCTCTGGCCCTTGGTGTAGCCATGGACCTCCCACGAGCCGCTGCCGTTCCAGCCGTGGCGCGCCGCCTTGGGATCGGCGTTGTACGTCACGTTGCTCGTGATGCTGTAGTTGTTGCCGATGATGTCGGCGTGACCGGCTGGTCCGCGGCCGCGCGTGCGCCCCGGCGCCGAGATGAACACGATGTAGTCGTTGTTCTTCAGCTTCGGGTACTCGTAGCTGTACCGGTAGTCGGCGTACTCGATGGTCTCGACCGCCGCGTTCCACGGCACGCCGCAGTTGGCCTGATCGGCGTCGGTCGCCCACGGGAAGCGGCAACCCCAGTACGAGTTGTCGGTCACGGTACGGGGCGTGCGCGTGGTCTCCGCCGCCCACGGCATCGCCGCGGGACCCCACGCCGCGAGCCACTCTTGCGTGGTCGCGAGCCGACCGCCGTCCCACACGCAGAAGGCCTGCGCGACGAGGTAGTCGATGCACTGCATCGACTTGGTGTCGTAGACGTCCTGGCTCTGATCGGGCGCGGCGCCGTCTTGCTGCCCGTTGGGGAAGCGGAAGGCGTGCGTGCCCGGCGCGCCGACGTAGCAGCCGGTGCTCGACTGCGCGTTGCCGAAGAAGATGAGCCCGCCCAGGTGGTTGCGCACCGACGTGTAGATGCCGGGCTGCACGACGGCGCTGCCCTGATCACGCTCGGCGATTTCGCCCGCGTCGGTGTTGCCGGCGAAGCTCACGGGCAGGTAGAGGTCCCACGCGGGCTCGAGCACGAGGTGCGCGGGATCTCCGGGGATGGCGGGGATCTGACCGGCGGCGCGCGCGGCCTGCACGAAGCCGCGCACGTCGTAGCCGATGCTCTCCATGAAGACGCGCATGCGGCCGGCGGTCACCTGGTACTTGTCGAGCATGACCTCGACGCCGGCACCGGGGTTGGCCGTCGGCGTCACGGGCGCCTTGGCGCAGCAGTCCTCCCACTGCTCGGGGCCCACGCCGCCGGCGCCGCCCATGCCGCAGGTGTCACCGCCGTAGCGCGCGGTGCAGCTGCGACCCGCGGCGCACTTGAGGTTGTAGTTGCAGCCGAGGCTCGCGCAGTCGGTGTTGACCGCGCACGTCTTGCCCGTGGCGCAGCCGGGGTTGCCGGCGCCGCCGCAGTCGACGTCGGTCTCGGTGCCGTTCTTCTTGCCGTCGGTCGGGCTCGGCGCCTGGCAGCGCAGCCCCGCCCCGACGTCCTTGCACACGTCGCTCTCGCAGTCGGTGTCGACGAGGCACATCTTGTCGTCGACGCACCGCGCGGCGCCGGCGCCGCCGCAGTCGACGTCGGTCTCGTCGCCGTTCTGCACGCCGTCGGCCGGGCTGACCGCGGTGCAGATGCCGGCCTTGCAGTAGGTGCTGGCGCAGTCGTCGCGCCCCGCGCACATCTTTCCGTCGGCGCACGTGGGGTTGCCGGCGCCGCCGCAGTCGACGTCGGTCTCGGTGCCGTTCTTCACGCCGTCGGTCGACGTCGGCGCGATGCAGCGCATCCCGTTGCCTTCGTCCTTGCACACGCCGGAGGCGCAGTCGGCGGCGAGCGCGCACTTCTTGTCGACGTCGCACTTGTTGCAGGTGCCGCCGCAGTCGACGTCGGACTCGGCGCCGTTCTTCACGCCGTCCTTGCACGTCGCGGCCTCGCAGAGACCGGTCTTCTCGTTGCACACGCCCGAGGCGCAGTCGGCGCCCTTGGTGCAGGCCTTCGGCGGATCGATCGGTCCACCGTCCGCGCCCGTGCCGCCGTCGGTGCCGGGCGGTGGTGGCGGCGGCGTGACGTCTGCGGTGCCGCCGTCCTCGGTCGGATCAGCGCCCGGCGGCTCGTCCGGTGTGGACGTGCAGGCGAGGACGGTGACGGCGGCGACGGCTAGGCCAAGACAACGAGAAGCGACGCGATCGAGCTTGCGCATGGGCCTCCTGGGGCGGGGCGTGTGACAGGTCAGCATACGAGCATGGCACGTATCGCGGACGAGTCATGAGACCCATTTGCATGACGCGAAAAAGTGAGTCGCAGCGCGCGCCACGCCGTGCGCGCGGGTGGGCGACTGTCCTACTCGCGGCCGACCGGCGGGGCAGAAGCCGCTCAGAAGCAGATGTCGAACGGCGAGCCGTACTCGACGAACTTGCCCTTGTGCTCGCCGCCGCCCGCGGGTCGCAGCTCGACGCCGTTGACCTCGAAGTGGAACTCGAAGTCGACCTCGACGTAGCCGCCGGCCTTGCGCATGGGCAGCTTGGGGCACTCGTCCTTGGAGCGCGGCGTGTTCCAGAGCTTGAACGGGTCGAGATCGCGCACGTTGACCGCGTAGCGCGCGTTGTTGCCGGAGCGCCGCTGCAGCCCGACGTAGCGCATCTGGAACGGGCCGGTCGTGCCGAGGCGCGAGTACATGCGCACGTCGAGCTTGCGCCACGTGTCGGGGTCGTCCCAGTCGGTCGTGCCAGGCTCGTAGACCTCGAACGAGAGCTCGGTGACGGCCGCGCGCTGGCGCGTCCACGTCTCGAAGGTGAAGCCCGCGCTCGAGAGCGGCTGCCGCTCGCGGTCGCAGTACTCGCCGCCAAAGCCACCGCCGCATGACATGCGCGTGTTGAGCCAACGCAGGTCGCCCGCCCAGTCGGGCGCGCTCGCCTTCGCGTGCGTCTTGAAGTGGAAGTTCTGTCCGTACGCCGAGTCCCACGCCGAGCAGCCCCAGCGGCTCGTGTTGTGGAACCACATGTGGAGCTCCGTACCCTCGAACGCCGCCGGCAGCTCGAAGGTCGGCTTGGAGCCGTCGGGCGAGAGGCCCGCCGCGGTGAACGTGCGCACGGCGCCGTCGCCCAGCTGGTAGTAGCCCGTCACCGTCCAGCCCGGGCCGCCCTGGATGTCGCCGCGGCACGTCGGCATGCGGTCGGCGTCGTAGACCACGTCGACACGCGCGCCCGACCGGACCTCGCCCGAGACGTCGACCGAGCCGTCGGCCTTGAAGTGCAGCGTGGGCGCCGCGCCGAGCGCAGAGGCCTGGGTCGACTCGGTGTCCTCGTCGCTCGACGGCGCGGCGCAGCCGACGAAGGCGAGGAGGGCAAAGGCGACGGAGGCGGTGCGGAGGCTCTTTTCGATCATCGGGCGGGGCTCCTTGAAGGAAGACGCGTCACTCAGGCGAGAGTGACTAGCATGTCCTACAAGGTGTGCAACCCGGCGATCGCCTGGGCATCAGCCGCCCGGGCACTCCTTCTCGCACTTGGTCTCGACGCACGTGATGCCGTCCGAAAAGAGCTTGTTTTCTAGGCACTTGACGGCATCGGGCGGCGTCCCGACGGCGCACACCTTGCACTCGGCGTCGGCCTCGCAGGCCTTGCCCTGGTCGCAGCACTGGGTGACCTTGCAGTCGCCGCAGGCGCCGCCCGGCTTGAAGACCCCGCACGCCTGGAGCGCGCCGCCACCGCCCGCTTCTTGTGTGGGCGCGGCGCCGTCGGCTGCGCCGGGGGCCGGGGCGGGGCTGTCGGACTTGCTGGTGCACGCGGCGCTGGCGAGGCAGAGCGCGGCGACGGACGCGAGCGCGGAGAGTCGAAGAGAAGAAGAGTGGGTCATGGCGATCTCCAGAAGGGAAAGGGGAGCGTCAGCTCGAGTGCGCTTCGATGAAGGCCGGTCGGCTCTCGAGCCGCTCGGCGTAAGCAGAGAGGGCGGGGTCGTCGCCCCACGCGCCGGCCGCGCGCGACCAGGCGAGCGTGCTGCCCACGAGCACGTCGGCCGCCGAGAACTGCTCGCCCAAGATGAACGGCTGGCTCGCGACCGCGCTGGCGAAGCGCGCCTCGACCTTCTTCCACCGCTTGCGCGCGCGCTCGACGAGCGACGAGACGCGCATGTGCTCGGGCAAGAAGACGGTGTGGAACATGATCGTCTCGAGGCACGGGTCGGCCATGGCCGGTACGTACACCATCCACTCGTAGTACTTGCCGCGCTCGAGCGTGCCGAGCGGGGGCGCGAGCTTGCCGTCGCCGTATCGGTCGGCCAGGTGCATGCAGATCGCCGCCGACTCGATGAGCACGATGCCCTCTTCTTCGAGGGCGGGGACGAAGCCGTGCGGGTGGAGCGCCAGGTGCTCGGCCTTGCGCCCCTCGCCCGTGAAGACGTCGATCGTGTTGAGCTCGTGGGGCACGCCGAGCTCCAGGAGGAGCCACCGGACGCGCGCGGCGCGGGTACGCGGCGAGTAGTGGAGCTTCATGCGTGGGAGCCTCGGTGCGGCACGCAGAGGCGTCAAGCGCGTTCGGCGCGCGCGAGGTGTCGTCGGTCGTCGACGCGCGCGTGCGCGCCTCGCGGTCAGTCGTCGAGTCGCACCGCGCGCGGGCCTGGCGAGGCCGCGAGCTTGACGTGGACCGAGCGCGTCGCGGCGTCGAACGCGAAGCCCTCGGGCACGCCGGCGAGCGCGGCGAGCGACGGCGACGCCGTGAGCGCCTGGCCGTCGCGTGTCACCCGCTGCGGCGCGGCCGCCGCGCGGACGACGAGGCGGGTCGGACCGGTGAGGCGCGAGAGCGAGACGTCGACGCCGGCGCCGGCGCGCGCGGCCTCGATCGTCGTGATCTGCTCGTCCTCGTCGTGCACCTTGAAGGTGGCGCGCGTCGGCCCCGCGAAGATGCGCACCTCGGCCCCGTCCGCGGCGCGCATCGGGATGATCGACCCCTCGCGCACGAAGAGCGGGAGCTTGGCCGTGTCCTTGGCGTCGTAGCGCACCGTGGTGCCGCCGGGTGCGTCGGGCGATCCCGGCGCGAACCAGTCGTACCAGGCCGCGCCCGCGGGCAGCGGCACGTCGCGCGCGCCGGTGGTGTCGAGGATGGGCGCGACGAGCATCGCGCCGCCGAGCGTGTATCGGTAGTCGCCCTTCCAGCTCGCGGGCTCACCGATGGGCTCGATCATCTTCGCCCCGCCCGCGTAGGCCTCCTCGGTCACGCTGTACCAGAACGGCACGAGCGCCTCGTGCAGCTTGGAGAACGCGCGATAGACGTTCACGGTCTCGTCGACGCGCTCGGGCACCGTCCACGGCGTGAGGTTGGCGCGCCCGTGGAGCTGCATGAAGGGTGTGAGCGCGCCCACCGCCGTCCAGCGGAGGAAGTTCTCGACGCTGAAGGGGATCGGCGGGGCGCCGAGGTCGAGATCGTCGAGGTCGAGGTAGCCGCCGATGTCGGAGCCGACGACGACGTAGCCCGCGCGCGCCGAGATGAACATGTGATCGAGCGCGTCCTCGAGCCCGACGAAGTCGCGCCGGTTGTCGCCCATCCACGCGACCGGCGCGTGCTCCTTGCGCGCGAAGAACCGACCCGGGAAGCCGTACGACTCGTCCCACGCGCGCACCATCGTCAAGAAGTCGCGCCCGCGCTTCGCGACGCCGTGCGCCAGGTAGTCCTCGTAGTAGCGCTCCGAGTACTCCTGCAGGGGCTTGTCGCCCTGCGCCGTGCGCACCGACGGCAAGCGGATGTAGCTCTCACCGAAGTCGAGCTTCCAGCCGTCGATGCCGAGGTCGAGCGCCTTGTCTTGCTCCTTGTGCCACCACGCGCGCGCGTTGGGGTTGAAGAAGTCGACGGCCGAGCCGTTGCCCTTCCACCAGAAGAAGTTGTCTCCCTCGTTGACGTAGTAGCCGCAGCGCAGCCCCTCGTCGTAGTTGGGAGAGACGCCCGGGTAGCTGTCGCCGCCGGGCTCGAAGTCGATGCCCGTCGTGTTGACCATCTGCGTGACCCACAACACGACGCGCACCTGGCGCTCGTGCATGTCGGCCACCATCTTCTTCATGTCGGGGTAACGCGAGGGGTTCGGGACGAACGTGTTGTAGTGCGTCTCCCACGGGCTATCGATGACGACGGCGCCGACCGGGATGTCGCGCTGGCGGAAGCCGTCGACGAACGCGTACGTGTCGGCCTGATCGGAGATGTCCTTGCTGATCCACGGCGAGAACGCCCAGCGCGGCGTGTGGATCGGCGGGGCCACGGGCGGCGGCTCGGTCGCGTCGGTGAGGTCGAGGCACCCCGCAGGACGCGTGGGCGCGGGCGGCGTGTCGGACGACGAAGAGCACGCGCCGACGGAGAGGATCGCGAGCGCGGTCGCCGCGAGCGCCGAGCGACCGGACGGTCGGCGCGTAGAGGATTCCCCTACGAGGTAGGCGGCGCGGGTGCGGTCAGACTGCGTTATCGTTCGGATCATGCGGGTCGTCGTCTTGGGGGGGGGCCTGGCAGGGATGGTGGCGGCGCGAGCGCTCGCGCAACGAGGGGTCGAGGTGGAGCTGCTCGAGCGGAGCGCGCGCCTCGGCGGCAAGGCGGGCTCCGATGCGCGTGACGGTCGCCTGGTCGAGCACGGCTACCACGTGTTCCCCCGATGGTACCCGAACGTTCGTCGTCTCGTGAGCGAGATAGGCACCGAGCTCATCGACTTCGACCGCTACCACTACCTGTCGCGCGGGCAGTTCCCCCGGGTCGTCACGGTGCGCGGACCGAGCGATCTCGGCGCCATCTGGCACAACGTGCGCCGCGGGATCCTGCCCTGGTACCACACGGTGCTCTTCTTCGGCTTCACGCTCGACATGATCTCGCGTCCGCTCTCCGACAAACGACTGCTCGACCGCGTCAGCCAGATCGGCCTCATGCGCCAGGCCTGGTACGTGACCGACGAGGTCGCCGAGCTCAACCAGGAGAACCTCCTCAAGGCCTCGGCCATCCCGGCCTACGACATGAGCGCCATGACCGCGAAGAAGATCGGCGGGTTCTGGCTCAAGGAGGCGAGCCCGTTCTTGTCGGTGCTCCCGGGCGATCTGCAGACGACGTTCATCGCCCCGCTCGAGGCGAAGGTGCGCGAGGCGGGCGTCCGTGTGCGCTTCGGCGCCGAGGTCGCGCGCCTCGACGTCGACGGCGGGCGCGTGCGGTCCGTGACGCTCACCGACGGCGAGGTGGTCACCGCCGACGCGTTCGTGCTCGCGGTGCCCTTCGAGGTCGCGCGTCGCTTCGTCGACGGCCCCGTGTTCGCGCTCGACCCGAGCCTCGGCAACATGCACCAGCTCGAGGCGCAGCCCATGGCGTCGCTCCACGTGCGCCTCAAGAAGAAGCTCGAGGGCATCCCGCGCGAGCACGTCTTCTTCCACGGCGGCGACTACGGGCTGTCGTTCATCGACGTCGCGCCGCTGTGGGAGCGCGCGCCGGGCGATCCGCCCACTGAGCTGTCGTTCATCGCGAGCAACTACGCGCCGCTCAAGTCGCTGTCGACCGAAGACGCGACCAAGGCGCTCTTGGACGAGGTGCGCGCGTACCTGCCGTTCGCGGACGAGGACGTGCACGACGTCGTCCTCAACTCGAACGTCGAGGTGCCGCTCTTCATCAACACCATCGGCGCGTGGCCCAATCGACCCGAGGCGCGCACGAAGATCCCCAACCTGTACGTCGCCGGCGATCACGCCAAGAACGAGGTCGACCTCGCGTGCATGGAAGGGGCCGTGAGCGCGTCGCTCGCCGCGGCGCGCGCGCTGCTCGAGGACGCGTCGCTCCCGGAGCTGCCCGGCCCGGAGTCGCCCCGTACGTGGCCTCGGCCGCTGCTCGTCGCGGGCCGCGTGGCGATGGCGCCGATGCTCGCGGTCTGCACCGTGGTGGCCCGGATCGCGGGCGCCTTGCGCTCCGAGAGGCCCACCACGTGAGGTCGTCGCGGGCACCGACGGGAGACGCTCGTGAGCGCTGACGTCAGCGCACGCATCCTCATCGCGCTGCGCGACTACGCCGCGCAGAAGCACGGTGACGCATACGCCGACGAGACGCTCGACGCGGCCCTCGCCTCGGCGGGCGGGGACGCCGCGTCGGCCCGCGACCCGAGGGCGTGGATCCCTCTCGATGTCCTCCACGCGACGGTGGAGGCGTTCGAGCCCAAGATGGGCCCGGCGTTCGTCGTCGACGCGGTCACGTGGGTCGTCGGGGCGCGACGAGACCTGAGCGCCATGAGCCTCTCGGCCCTGGTGACGCCCGCGACCTTCTATCGATCGATCGATCGCGCGCGCTCGTACTTCGCGCGGCACGTCACGATGACGCCGCGCGAGCTGGGGCGGGGGACGGTGGAGGTCGTCGTCCGCTACCGCGAAGACATCGCGCGCCACCGCTCGTCGTGCGACGTCGCGCGCGGCGTGCTCGTGGCCGTTCCCCTGCTGAGCGAGATGCCGCCGGCGCGCGTCGAGCACGACGAGTGCTGGGTCGACGGCGCCGACGCATGCGTGTTTCGCGTGGGCTTCGACGACGATCGGCCCTGGACCCTGGTGGGCCTCGCGGTCGGGCTCGTCGTCGCGTGCGTCGGATGGCTGCTGGCGCCGCACGCCGCCTGGTTTGCCTCGCCGCTCGCCCTCGGGGCCGTCGCGCGCCACGTCCAGCTGGCCCGACGCATGCGTCTCGTCACGCGCGTCTCGGAGTCACACCGTCGCGTGTTGGCCGAGAACGAGCGGGACTTCCGGCGTCGCTTCGACGAGATCCGCGCGCTCAACGAGACCCTCGAGGCCCGCGTCGAGGAGCGGACGCGCGCGCTCGTGGAGGCGATGTCGGAGCTGAGACAGCACAACGCCGAGCTGCGCGAGATGCTCGACTCGATGCGCGCCCTCCACGCGGACGTCGTCGACGCCGGCGCCGAGACGTTGCACGCGCCGACGCTCCGCGACTTCGAGCACGAGATCAACAACCCGATCGCGGCCGTGCTGATGAACCTCGAGTTCCTGGCCGAGGCGCCCTCCGCCGCGACGGACCTCGATCAGCTCGGCCAGATCGTGCGTGACGTGCGCACCGGCGTCGAGCAGATGCGCGGCGTCGTGACGTGGTTCCTCAGCCTACAACGCGACGGCGGCGGAGCGCCGCTGGGGCCGTGGCCGGCGCGCGAGAGGATCGGTCGGCTGGTCGAGGCCCTGCGCCGCGAGCACGGCGATCGTGTCGTCATCGAGACGCGGCTCGACGACGTGACCATCTCCTCACACGGGGAGTCCGTCTCCCAGATCTTCTTGAACCTGCTCAAGAACGCCGTTCAGTCGCCCTCGACCACGCACGTGACCGTCGACGCCGCGCGGGTGGGCGACCGGGTCGTCGTTCGTGTGACCGACGACGGCGCCGGCGTCGCCCCCGCCGACCTCCCGAAGCTCTTCGTGCGCGGCTTCACGACGCGCGCAGGCGAGGGGGGCAGCGGCCTGGGGCTGCACGTGAGCCGGCTCATCGCCTCGCGGCACGGCGGTACGATCGTGTGCGCGTCCGAGCCGGGGTCTGGGGCCACCTTCACCGTCGAGCTGCCCGCGTTCTCCGAGCGCACCCCGCGCGTCTCGGCGACCCACGAGAGGGTCAGGGTGCCTTCGCCGAAGCCTTCTTCGGAAAGCCCGCCCACACCGCGCGATAGTCGCAGTTCGCGCTCCACATGAGCCAACCCTTGCCGCCGTGCGTCTCGGCCTGCTGCGCCTGATCGAACACGTACTTGGGCCCGTAGATGGGGGCGCGCCACGGGAAGGCCTGGAGCCAGGACCGCACGACCGTGCCCTTGACTCCGCCCTTGTCGAGCTGCTCGAGCGCGGCCTTCGTGCCGATGCCGATGATCTCGGGGTGGTTGCCCGGCTCCTTGAACCCCTTGTACCCGCGCGAGTAGTGCGACGGGTAGACCATCGGGCTGATGGCCTCGGCCTCGCCCGAGACGATCGCGATGTCTTGCCCGAGGCTCTCGATGTCGTCGCGCTCGCCGGTGGCCGCGACGCCGAAGAGGTCGAGCGACAGCATTACGCCCGCCGGCTTGGTGACGTCGTGCACGCGCTTGACGAAGTCGCGGATGACGGCAGACCGATCCTTCTTGGCGGGCATCTTCGCGGCGGCGCCCGTGATGTGGACGGGGAAGCGCACGTAGTCGAGCTGGATCTCGTCGGCGCCGGCCTCGATGCCTTCCTTGGCGAGCGCGATGGCGTAGTCCTGCGCCTCGACGTTGGTCGGATCGAGCCAGCCGAAGTTGGACACCGGCGCGCCGGTCACGGGCGACTTGAGCGAGAGCCGCGGCGCGCGCTTGGCGGCCCACGGGTCGTGGAAGCACGGGATGCGAAGGATGACGTGGATGCCGCGCTGGTGCGCGAAACGAATCTCGCGCGCGAGGTCGGGGAAGTCCGGCTTGGCGGTGGCCTTGATGTCGTTGGCGAGCTGGACCTTGGACGGGTAGGTGACCGGTCCCATGTAGTCCTTGCTGTCGAGCACGACGGCGTTCATCCCGCGCTCGGCGAGCTTGTCGAGCGTCTCGACCCAGTTCTTGGCCGCGCACCAGCCGGCCATGAAGACCCCGCGGAGCGAGCTGTCGGCGGGCCAGCCGAGGCGACCCTCGATCGGCGTCGCCGGCAGTGGCTCTCTGACGACATCGGGGATCTCGATCTTCGAGCCCGCGATGAGCTTGCCCGCGTTCTTGCGGTTGATGCGCAGCTCGAGGTCTCCCACCTTGAGCACGTCGGTGATGGCGAGGTACTTCGCGGCGATCGCGGCGAACGTCTCCCCGGCGCCGACCGTGTGCATCACCACGGGCGGGCTGCCTTCGACCGAGCCGCCGGCGGGCAGGTTGGCGCGCAGCCACGTCGTGAGGTCGGGCTTGGGTTTGGCGCTCGCGCCGGCCCCCGCGTCGCCAGCGGGCAGGTCGGGCTCTGCCGCGGTGACCGACGCGCTCGTGGCGGGCGCGGTGGGAGCGCTCGCGGGCGGCGTGGGCTGCGGGTTCTTCTTGCGGTCGCACCCGGCGACGGTCCCCACGAGGATCGCCAGCCCCACGAGCGGCCACGTGCGACACGACCACGTCACCATCCGAGCTTCTCCTTCGCGAACGCGACGAGCCGTTCGGCCATCATCGCGTGGGTCTTCTTACTGGGGTGGAAGTTGCAGCCGAGGCCGTCGGAGTGCTTCTGCTCCGGGAACTCGAGCAGCTCGATCTTGGGGTCTTTCGCGTGCAGCTTCGCGAAGGTCGCGCGCATGTACACGCGCGCCTTCGTGAGGCTCCTGCGACCGAGCGGGTAGGCGTCGGTGAGCATCGGGCCGAGCGCGAGGGCGATGAGCGCGTTCGGGTGCGCCGCGCGCACCTTGTCCACGAGCGACGCGTACGCGTTGTACCAGCCGAGCTCGCCGGGATCGCCGTTGGCGAAGTTGTTCGTCCCGAGGTTGATGACCACGAGCTGCGGGTCGAACGAGGCGGCGGTCGGGGAGTCGGCGTGCGTCGGCAACACGCGCTCGTACACGGCTGCGACCTGCCCGATGGTCTTGCCCGACCACGCGAGCGTGAGGTGGTCGGCGCCGAGCGCGCGGGCGGCGATCGCCCCGTACGCGTCGTATTCGTTCTCGGTCTCGGCCTTGAAGGGACACAGCGGGCCCTTGCCCTCGTTGCCGTAGCCGGCGGTGATCGAGTCGCCCACCAGCTCGATGCGGCGCGCCGACGGCGGCGGAGGCTCGAGCATCGTGCCGTCGGTGTCGAGCCCGAGGAGCACGACATCGCCCAGCTCGGCCTCGGTGCGCTTCGCCAGCAGCACGGTGTGCTCGCCTTTGGGGAGCCCTTCGACGACGACGTAGTCCTGCTTGTCCGCGTCGAGCGGCAGCGAGCCGTGCACCTGCCCGTCGACGATGATCTGAAAGTGGTTCTTGCTGCGCTCGTCGCGGAGCTTGGCGCTGAGGCGCGTCCCCGAGAAGCGCACGATCACCGTCGTGCCCGGCCAGGCAAAGCGCGGGGCCGCCGGATCGCGCGTGTCGACGCGGCCCATGACGCGATAGCGAGGCGCCGTGGCGGCGGGAGGAGCGGGAGGCGTCGCCGCCGCCGACGTCGACGTCGACGTCGAGCCGGCTGGCGCGGGGCGCGTGACCGGAGGCGAGCTGGTCGTACACGCGCCCGCCACCGCGGCGCACATCAAGGCGCCGAGGTGGGCCCGTCGCGCCACGCCGGGGCTCCGCTGCGGTCTCACGTCGGAATCGTAGCCGGCCCGACCCTCGAACCTCAAAAACGCGGGAACGATCTTCCCGCGCGCGCGCCGTTCGGGCGACAATCGTGGGATGCGCCTGCTCTTTGCTGGACTCTTCGCGCTCGCCGCGGTGTCCGCGCCCCTGTCCGCGCGGGCCGACACCTCGATCATCAAGTCGCCGGGGGATCACCCGCAATACCGGTTCGAGGCCGAGCCGCACGGCCTCGTGGGCTTCGGCGGCCCGTTCGATCGCGGGCGCGCGGACCTGGGCGCAGGCTTCCGCGGGACGATCAACATCGTCGACCACGGCTTCATCAAGAAGATCAACGACAGCGTCGGCATCAGCTTCGGCGCGGATCTCTTCTTTCGGAACACGACGATCTACATCCCCGTCGCCATGCAGTGGAACTTCTGGCTGACCGAGCACTGGTCGGTCTTCGGCGAGCCGGGCGTGGGCTTCGTGGCCAACGGCGGCAGAGGCGTGGTGCACCCCGCGTTCTCTCTGGGCGGGCGTTACCACTTCAACGAGCGCATCTCGCTGACGATGCGCATCGGGTACCCGGCCTTCGCCATCGGCGTCTCGTTCTTTCTCTGAGCAGCGCGCGGCGATTTCGGCGGGGCCGCTTGCGTGCGCGCCAGGGCGTGGCCACGGTGAAGAGACGGTCGCACCGCCCGTAGCGAGAGCCCACTTCTTGTCGTACGTCCGCCCACCCATTCGCGAAGTCAACGGAAACACTCAGTTTCTCGACGGAGCGGTGAGCGCCATCGACTTGCGGGCCGCGTACGCGCTGGCGCGGCGGGCCGCCGAGATCTCGCCGACGCCCGCGACGCCTGGGCACACGCTCGTGTGGGTGACGGGCGCCTCGTTCTCGGTGCAGCACCTGCCCGCGGTGGTCGGTCCGTACGTGGTCGCGGGACGCCACACGATGTGCGACCGCGTCCTCGAGCGCGACGAGCTCGTCTCGCTGCGTCATGTGCTCATCCGATCGATCGCACGTCCGGGGGGCACGGTCGCGCTGCGCGTGCTCGACCTGCACACGCCGTCGCGCTTCGCGCTCGCCGACGGCTCCACACACGACTCGGTCTTTGCAGAGGGGCCGGTCGCGGTGGCCATCGGCATGCACGCGCTCGTGGCGTTCCCGAGCCACGGCCCGCGCCCCGAGGAGCTGCCGGTGGCCCAGGTGGTCGAGTCGCAGACGGGGGCCCAGGTGCCGGCGCCACCGCCCGCGCCCGCGTCCCCGGCGCCCGTGGCCGACGCGCCCGTCGGTCCCGACGCCGCGCTCGGCCCCTACCGCGCCGCGAGCCCCAGGCCGCTCATGTACTCGCGCATCACGCTCCTCCCACGCGCCGTCGCGGCCGGAGAGCCCCTCTCGCCCAGCCTGGCGCGCCTCGTCGGCGGACAACACTCGGTCACGCTCGAGCGCGAGGGCCGCACGGCGACGCTCTCGCTCTCGCGCGAGGACCTCGATCGCGGCGTCCTGATCGGCCGCTCCGAGAAGTGCGTGTCCGAAGAGCTCCGCCGGATCACCGCGATCGGGACCTCACGCGCGCACGTGCTCATCACGCGGGAGGAGGGAGAGGTCGTCGCGTACGATCTCGCGTCGACGCAAGGCACGTGGGTCGGCGCGCGCCGCGTGCGTCGCGAGGTGCTCGGGCCTCTCGCGAGCTTGGTGCTCGGCTCGACGCACGACGCCGTGCGGCTCTACTGGCGCGCCGGCTGACGCCCCTTGGCGGCGGTGGCGGCGGTGAGCGCGCGCGCGAGGTCCGCACCCGTGCGGCCCCGGGCGTCGACGCACAGCGTCGCCTCTTCTGCGGCGAGCGCGATCCGGTCGCGGCCGGCCCCGAGCTCTCTCGCCCGCGTCGTGTACCAGGCGATGCGCTGCTTGGCGTCGCCCTCGTCGCACGTGCGGCGCACGAGCTCGGCCGCGACCGCGATGACCTCGACGCCCAGGCGATCGCGGACCGCGGCCCAACGGGCGCGGAGCCATCCGTCGAGCTCCGCGCGCGCGTCGCGCGAGCGGGCCGCAGACGAGAGCGCGTCGAAGAGCACCCGGGGCGCCGCGGGCGAGGCGACCAGCGACTCCAGCACGCGCTCGAGCACGGCCGGTGGCGCAGAGGCCGCGAGCGCTCGCGCCGCGAGTGAGCCCTCGGCGCCGCGGCCTCGCGAGGCGAGCCACGCGTCGGCCCGCGCGACACTCGCTCCGCGCGCCGTCACCGAGAGCGCCGCGGCCGCCGCCTCGGCGGTGAGCGAGCCCGCGCCCGAGATCCAGCGCTCGGCGCGGCCGCTGGCGTCGCGCACGAAGTCTTCGTCGTCCGAGAACCGCGCCGATGCGGCGAGCACCGCGCGCGGAGGTCCGCGCGCTCGCGGGGCTCGTCGGTCTTGGGCTCCCAGCCGAGCTTCGAGCGGGCGGGCGCGAATCGGGCGTCGGCGAACGCGCGCAGGCGCTCGCGCGCGTCGCTGGGCGCGACGTCGT
Source organism: Myxococcales bacterium (assembly GCA_020430845.1). Lineage (GTDB taxonomy): Bacteria > Myxococcota_A > Polyangia > Polyangiales > Polyangiaceae > Labilithrix. The sequence continues at coordinate 20,536 of JAGQJA010000175.1, read as the reverse complement.
CGAGATCCTCGAGGACGCGGGTCACCTCGCGCACGAGCTCCGCGCTCGGATCGTCGTCGGCCGCGGCGAGAGCTTCGAGGAGAGAGGTCGCCGCGATCTTGCCCGATCGGAACGCGCTCTCGGCGTTGGAGATGGCGGCCACGCGCGCGAGCTCGTCCGTCCGCGCGCCCTCGCGCTGGAGCTTGACGCCTTTGGATGCAGAGACGTACGCGCGGTAGTACGCGCGGCCGGGGTTCGGGTCGAGCGAGGTCGGGCACCCGCGCCCGGCCACCAACGACGGCGCCCCCTCGGCGAGCTCCGCGCACGGGCGCTCGCCGCCGTCGGTCAAGACGCAGACCGGCACGATCCATGTTCGCGGGTCGGACTCTCCGACCGGGCGCGCCGGCGCGAAAGAGAGCGGCTCGTCGCTCACCTCGGCGTGCCAGCGCTTGCGTGGATCGCATGTAACATGCACGTTTATCTCGGGCACGCCCGGCGCGTCGAGGTAGCCCGTCATCATGCGCGACACGTCGCGACCGGTCGCCCGATCGATTTCCGTGAGCAGCTCGTGCGCGGGAGACGACGCGGGCCCCGCGACGCGGGCGCGGAGCGCGTGGAGCACCGCGTCGTCGCCGAGCCACGCGGCGAGCGTGGACAGGAGCGCCTCGGACTTGGCGTCGTCCTCGGGCGCCCACTCGTTCGGGCCCCGCTCGCGCGATCGGAGCGCCGTCGCGCGAGACAGAGCGTCGCGGTCCATCGCGCGCGCCTCGGCGCGCCACTTGGCGACACGAGACGCGCCGCCGCGGTCTGCGCGTTCGGCCGCGCGCGCGCCGAGCCAGCACGACGCCCCACGATCGAGCCAGCGATCGTCGTCGTTCACGCCGCTCGTCGCGACGCCGAACCACTGCCGCGCGATCGCCGCGCCGAGGGCCATCGCCGTCGTGGCCCGCGCGCCCAGGGGCTCTGCAGCGACCACGAGGCCGGCGCCGAGCGACGGGTCGGGCGGGGCGAGCATCTCGGGGCCGAGCGCGAGGACGTCGAGCCTCGCGAAGGGGAGCTTGGTGCCCAGGTCGTCGGACGCCGACGAGACGAGCGTGCGCGCGAGGTCGAGCACGCCGGCCGTGTCGAGGGCGGCGCCGCGCGGCGTGATCACGCGGAGCTCTGGACCGTCGCCCGGGCCGCTCGTCACGTCGAGCCGGCCGACGAGCAACGCGAGCTCGCCGGGGGGAATCGCCGAGGTCGTCGCGAAGCGGTGGGTCACGTGCGTCCCGAGGTCGACGGCGCGCTCCTCCGGCGCAGAGCTCGTGACGGTCATGTCGCGGGGCGCTTGCACCGTGAGCGTGAACGGGGCGCGCCCATCGAGCGCGGGGAACGGCTCCCGGCCGCGGCGACCGCCCGGGGCGTACGCGAGCGCGGGCGCACCGGCCACGTCGGCACGTGCGAGGCCGTCGATCGGGCCTCGCCCCACGCGCCCGCGGAACCGGATCTCCAGCGCGGCGGGGCCGGGGCCGACGGCCCGCGCGAGCGTGAGCACCAGCTCCTCGCCGAGGGCGCTCGGACGTCGGTGCGCTTCGGCCCGGACGTCGAGCGCGCCGGCTCGCACGCTCGCGCCCTCGATCGTGAGCGCGCCGCCTCGGAGCACGAAGTGTCCGGTACGCGCGAGCACGTCGAGCTCCACGCGGACGACGCCGCGATACTCGGGCGCGCCGGGGTCGATCTCGAGCTCGAGCGCGTAGGCCTTTGCGTTCGCGAGATCGGGGAGCCTCCCGTCGTCACGCGGGGCGGGGAGCGGAGGCGGAGGCGGCTCGACGACGGGCAACGGCGGCGGCGCAGGCGGCGGAGCGCACGAGCCCGCGAGCGTCACGGCCAACGTGGCAGCGAGGAGCGAGCGCGCGAGCATCCTCGGACGGTCTCGCCGCGCGCGCGATTCGTCAAGCGGCGCGGCGCGGCTCAGCTCGCCGAGCGGGCCCGCGGCTCAGCGCGCGGGCGCCGCGGGAGCCGCGATGACGCGCGTGAGCGACGGGGGCGGAGGCGCCGCGAGCCTGGGGGGACGAGATGCGCGGGGGCGCGGCAGCTCGGGCGCGGCGTGCATGCGTGAGAGCGTGCCCGACGTCAGGAAGAACGAGGCGCTCGGGCCGTCGGTGCGCACGAGCACGGCCGACGCGCCCGGCGCCCAGGCCGTCGAGAACGACCACAGGCCCTGCAGGCACGTGAGGAAACCGATGAGGCGCAGGCCGCGCGTGCCGGGGATCGGGGTCGCGTCGCCGCCGGCGTTCTCGCGCAGGACGAGGGTCGCGTCCTGGAACGTGTAGCGCGTGTTGGCGGTCTCGAGCACGAGGGCGCCTGCGAACGCCTCGCGTGCAATCGCCTCCCACGTGCTCGCCGAGAGCGCCGCCAGGCGCGCCGCCAAGAAGTCTCTCGGGTCTCCGTCTACTCCAACCGGTCGCATTCGCTCGATCCTCTCGTGGCTACATGGCCCGACATCAGAACATCGACACCTACCTTTGCAGACATCGTGCCCGACCTAGCTCCCCGTCGGCCCCACGGCGCGCGCGGTTGCGCCGTCGGACATTCGCCGTTTCGACGCCGTTTTTCGCGTGCGCGGCAAGCGCGACGGCCAGGGGTGTCGGCGATCCGGTGGTGCGCGGGCGCTCTAGCGATGGATCCGGTACCGCCTGTGACCGGGTCCGAGGCTGCGCCCGTGGTAGCCTCGGCGTCGATGGCACGTCGTCTGTCCGCCTTGTGGGCGGCCCTGTCTGCGGTCGTGCTCGCGTTGTCCATGCTCGCCGCGACCGGCGACGCGCTCGCTCAGCGTCGCGTCCCCGCGGGGCCTCGTCCGGCGGCATCGGCCTCCGCGTCCGCGAGCGCCCCTGCAGTCACGAGCGCGGCGCCCGTCGTCGCGCCCGTCAAGCCCGCGCCGGTGGTCGCGCCCGCCGACGTCAAGGTCCGAGAGCGACTCATCCTCACGCTGCGCGCCTCGCGCGGCGGTCACGATCCGGCGTGGCGCGCCAAGGAGGCCAACGGCGCGCTCGAGGCCGTGCTGGCCAACCCCGACGAGCTGCCGCCCGTGACCGTCAAGCCGCTCGAGGGCGGTACGAGCGTCCTCGTGGGCACGCGCCCGATCCTGTCGCTGGGGCCCGAGGACGTGAGCGATCCCGAGACCGAGCCGCTCGACCTGCTCGCGTCTCACACCGCCGCAAAGATCGACGACGCGCTCAAGACAGAGCGCAAGCGCGCCGAGCTCGCGACGACGGTGTTCTCACTGTCGCTCGTCGTCTTCTCCGCGCTGCTCGCCTTTCTCCTGCTCGGTCGCATGTCCGACCTCTCCGAGCGTCTCCGCGCGTGGGTCATGGACAACCCCGACCGCGTCGCCGGGATTCGCCTCGGCAACGTCGAGTTCTTGAGCCCCGGCGCGGCGCGAGGCGCGGCGGCCATCGCCGTCACGCTCGGCCACCGCTTCTTGCAGGTGTCGATCGCGTACGGCTGGCTCCTCTTCGTGCTGTCGCTCTTCAAGTCGACGCGCGACTACACCGAGCGGCTGACCGGCCTGCTCGTTCGCCCGCTCTACGCGCTCGCGTCGCGCGTGGGCGCGGCGCTGCCGGCGGTCGTCATCGCCGCCATCGCGTTCCTCGCGATCACGGTCCTCTTGCGGTTCATCGGGCTGTTCTTCGACAGCGTCGCGCGCGGCGAGACGCGCATCGCCTGGCTGCCGCGCGACCTGGCGAAGCCCACCGCGGTGCTCGCGCGCTTCGCCGTCGTCCTCTTCTCGCTCGCCGTGGCCTCGCCGTTGCTCACGGGCAACGAGGACGGGGCGCTCAGCCGCGCGGGCCTCATGTTCGTCGTCGGTGTCGCGCTCTCCGCCACGCCCGTGATGGCCACCGCCGCTGCGGGGGTCGTCGCGCTCTTCGGGCGTCGGCTCACCAAGGGCCACTTCGTCGACGTCGGCGGCTCGCGCGGGAAGCTCGTCGACGTGAACCTGCTCGAGCTGCGCCTCGAGGACGACGCCGGGTGCGAGCTGCGCGTGCCGCACCTCTTGGCGCTGGTGCGGCCTCTCCGCATCGGAGGCGCCAAGGCTCAGTCGCGGGTCGACGTCGTCGTCGCCGACTCCGTGGACGCGCAGCGGGCCGAGACCGTGCTCCGCGCTGCCGTGCGCGAGCTCGGGACGCGCGGCACCGTCGAGCTCTACCTCATCGATCGCGAGGGCGCGCACTTCCGCGTCAACGCGGCCGCCCCGGCAGCCGAGGAGTCCGTGGGCGTCGCGCTCGCGCGTGCGCTCACGCGCGCCGGGATCGCGTTCGGGCCCGTGGGCGCGCGGCCCACGCAGAGCACAGAGCCGCTCGGCGCCACGGACGACGACGAGGGCGCCGCTTGAGCTCCATCGCGCTCTTGATGGGCCTGCTGGGGCTCTCGTACCTCGGCACGCTCATCGTCGGCGGTCGCACCGCGCGCGGGCTCCCGTCGGGCGTCGAGTTCCTCGGCCTCGGGTTCATCGTCGGTCCGCACGCGCTCGGGCTCGTACAGCGCGAGGTGGTGCTCGAGTTCGAGCCCGTGGTCCAGGCGGGGCTCGGCTGGCTCGCGTTCGTCGTCGGCCTCGACTTCGGGCGCGTGGGCGGCAGGCGTGTGCGCAACGGACCGCTGGCGCTCGGGATGACGGCCGCGTGCCTGGTGGGCGTGATCGTCGCCGTGACGGTCTATCTCGCGCTGCAGCGCGCGTCGGTCGCGGCCCTCGATTCGCGCGGCGCGATGCTGCTCGCCGCGGGGGCCGGGGCCGTGGGCGCCGAGACGACGCCGCTGGCGGTGCAATGGGTGGCGGCGCGGTGGGGCGCGCGCGGACAGCTCACAGACCTGCTCTCGCAGCTCGCGAGCGCCGACGATCTCGTGCCCGTCGCTGCGAGCGGCGCGATCTTCGCGCTCGCGCCGTTGCCCGGCCTGTCGGTGCAGCTCTCCGCGTCGGGGTGGTTCCTCGTCACCGTCGGCCTCGGCGCGATCCTCGGGACCGTGACGGCGTTGCTCTTGCGGGGCGCCGAGGGCTATCAGGTCTGGGGCGCGCTCGTGGGGACGCTGCTGCTCGGCGTCGGGACGGCGGCGCGTTTCGGCCTGTCGACGCTGCTCGTCACCTTCGTCATGGGCGTCGCCCTCGCGGCCGTCTCGCCCGCGCGGCGCACGCTGCGCGACATGGTCCGCCGCACCGAGCGCTCTGTCTTCTACCCGCTGCTCCTGCTCACAGGCGCGAGCATCGACATCGGCGTGTTCTCCACGCACCGCGGGCTGTACTTCGTCGTGGGCGCCGCGATCGTCGCCCGCGTGTTGGGCAAGGGCCTCTCGAGCACCGTGATGCTCTCGGTGAGCCCGCGCGCGCGGGCGGCTGGAGGCAGGCTCCCGCTCGCCATGCTCGCCAGCGGCCCCGTCACGGTGTGCACGGCGCTCGCCTTCGCCATTCGTTTCCCGGGCGCGGCGGGGAGCGTGCTGCTCACCACGGCGGCCACCTACGCGATCATCGGTGAGCTCGTGGCCACCTACGTCCTGCGGCGCATCCTCGTCGACGCCGGCGAGATCGAAGCCGGCGCGCCCTCCGTCGGGGCGGGGGCGTGACCGAGGGCTCCCGGAGGAAGTCGGTCCTCGGCCGCGCCATCGACGGCGTGAGCCTCGGCGCGGTCTTCGTCATCCTCTGGGCCGGGGTGCACTTTGCGCCGGGTCTGCGCGCCGACGCCGCGCTCGTCGGCTCGATCGGCTTCTTGCTGCTCGCCGGCGTGCTGACCGCGCAGGTCCTCGAGGTGGTGGGCCTCCCGCACTTGTCGGGCTTCCTCCTCGCGGGCGTCGTCGCCGGCCCGCACGTGCTCGGCCTCATCGCGGCGGACACCGTCCCGCGCCTCAAGCCCGTGAACACGCTGGCCCTTGCCCTCATCGCGCTCGCGGGCGGCGCGGAGCTCAAGCTCGAGCACCTGCGCCGCTCGCTCCGCTCGCTCGTCGCCGCCACCGTGGGCCACGGGGTCGTCGGCGCGCTGCTCAGCGGGCTGGTCTTCTTCGCGATCCGACCGTTCTTCCCGTTCGCGCGCGAGCTGTCGCTCCCCGCGTCGCTGGGCGTCGCGCTGCTCGTGGGGATCATCGCGAGCGCCCGGAGCCCCGCCGCGACCCTGGGCGTCCTCTCGCAGACCCACGCCGACGGCCCTCTCTCTCAGTTCACACTCGCGGTGGTGATGATCAGCGACGTCGTTGTCGTCGTGCTCATGTCGCTCGCCGTCACGCTCGCCCGGCCCCTCATCGACGTCGACGCGACCATCGGCGTGCACGCCTTCGGCGCGCTCGGTCACGAGCTGCTGGGGAGCGTGTCGATCGGGACGACGCTCGGGCTCGCGCTCAGCGCCTACCTCAAGCTCGTCGGCCGCCAGCCCGTCGTGGTGCTGCTCGCGACCGGTTTCGGCGGCACCGAGCTGCTCAAGTACCTCCACTTCGATCCGCTCCTCGCGTTCCTCGTCGCCGGCTTCGTCGTGCAGAACCTCACGCACCAGGGCGAGCGCTTCCTCGGCGCGATCTCGGCCATGGGAGAGATCGTGTACGTGCTGTTCTTCGCGATCGCCGGGGCCGCGCTCGACCTCGGTCTGCTCCGGGATCAGTGGCCGTTCGCGTGCGCGTTCGTGATCTGGCGCGTCGCCGTGACCCTCGGCGTCGCGCGCGTGTCGAGCCGCCTCGCCAAGGACCCGCCCGCCGTCGTCGAGTGGGGCTGGTCGGGGCTCGTCGCCCAGGCTGGGCTCAGCATCGGCCTCGCGGCGATCATGACGCAGGAGCTCCCCAGCCTCGCGCCCGTGGGCAACCTCATGCTGGCGACCGTGGCCGTGAACCAGGTGCTCGGCCCGATCGTGTTCAAGATCGCCCTCGACCGCACGAAGGAGAGCCGGTCGCTCGCGGCGCTCGAGGACCTGGGGCCTCCCCCCGTGCGCACGTGAAGCGCGCTCGGCGAGACGCCGCTCCGAAAAACCTGTTAGCCTCGCGCGACGCATGACCCAGGCGCAAACTGCCAGCCCGCTTCCCATGCGCCTCGCCCAGATCGCGCGCACGCTCGAGTCGCGATTCCTCGGGAAGGACGAGGTGATCCGCCTGATGCTCATCGCCGCCGTGGCGGGGGAGCACGCCGTGCTCATCGGGCCGCCCGGCACCGCCAAGAGCGCGCTCATCCGGATGTTCTCGCGCCTGCTGCAGGCTCAGTACTTCGAGTACCTGCTCACGCGCTTCACCGAGCCGAACGAGATCTTCGGCCCCGTCGACATCTCCGCGTTCCGTGAGGGGCGCTACGAGCGGCGCATCGAGAACATGCTCCCCGCCGCCGAGATCGTCTTCCTCGACGAGGTCTTCAAGAGCAACTCCGCGATCCTCAACGCGCTGCTGACGCTGCTCAACGAGCGCAAGTACACGAGCGGCGGCGCGGTGCTCAAGTGCCCGCTCCTGTCGTGCTTCGGGGCGTCCAACGAGGTGCCCGGCGACGAGACCCTCACGGCCATCTTCGACCGCTTCCTCCTGCGCATCCGCAGCGACAACCTCGACGCGTACCACTTCCAGGATCTCCTCACCAAGGGCATCCAGCACGAGGTCATGGGCCTCACCGACGCGCCCGTGCAGCCGCTGGCCTCGGCGCGTGAGATCTCCGAGCTCCACCGCGCGTTCGCGCAGCGCATGCGCTTCACCGAGGAGTTCTTCAGTCAGTACAAGGGGCTCGTCTTCCAGATCCGCGCCGAAGGCGTGAGCCTGAGCGACCGCCGCGTCGTCAAGCTGCTCAAGCTCTTCGCCGCGAGCGCCTTCCTCGACGGGCGCGCCCAGCCCGACGCAGGCGACTTCTTCGTGCTCAAGCACATCTGGAACAACGAGGACCAGGCCGCGATCCTCGAGTCGATCGTGACGCCCATCCTCGAGGCGCACTACCGCGACCACCCCAACGCGCGCCGCGTCGGCGCCGCGGGCATCGGCATCGAGGCGCTCGCGGGCGAGATCGATCGCGTGCGGCAGGTGCTCACCGGGGGCGCCGGGCTCAGCGACGTGCAGCTCTTCAGCCAGCTCAAGGCGCTCAACGAGATCAAGGCCGCGCTCGGCGCCTCGCCCGATCCGCGCGCCGCAGAGCTCACGCAGCGCGTCGACCAGCTCCTCGAGGCGGCCTTCCGCAGCGGGCGCTTCGCGCAGCTCTGAGGCCTGCGATGCGCGTCTGCGCCGTGGACTCGTCGACGCCGCTCGGCTCGGTGGCGCTCTACGAAGGCGATCGGCTCGTCGGCTCGTCGACCGAGGGCGTGTCGAACGCACACGGCGAGTCCCTCTTGCCGATGATCGAGCGCGCCTTCGCCGAGGTCGGCTGGGCGCCGCGCGACGTCGCGCGTTGGGTCGTCGGCATCGGGCCCGGATCCTTCACGGGGGTCCGGATCGCGGTCGCCACGGTGCGCGGCGTCGTGCTCGCCACGGGGGCCGAGCTCGCCGCGGTGACGTCGCTCCACGCGATGGCCCACCTCGCGCCGTCGTCGCTCGCGTCCGGCGCGCTCGTCGTGCCGGTGCTCGACGCGCTGCGGGGAGAGGTGTTCGTGCAGGGGTTCGTCGGCGGCGCGGGACCGATCGGCGAGCCCGCCGTCGTCGCCGCCTCGGCCGTCGACGGGTGGCTCTCCTCGCTGCCCGACGACACGCGCGCTCGGCCGGTGCACGTCGTGGGCGCCGCCTCCTGGGGCGTCGCGTTGGGCGCGCTCGGCGCGCGAGATGTGTGTAGACCGCAGGGGTGGGAGAGTGTCGTACCCCACGCCACGGGCGTGGCGGCGGCGGCCAGGGCGTGGGCGGCGACGGTCGATCCCGACGCGCTCGAGCCCGCGTACGTGCGCGCGCCGTCCATCACGCTCCCCAAGCAGCCCGAAGGGCGGTAAGCCTAGGCGCCATGGGTGTCTCGGGGATCGGCCTTGGCTTTCGGCCGGCGCTCGGCGGGGAGCTGCTGGCAGACGCGCGCGTCGTCGACTTCGTCGAGGTCGTGGCCGAGACGTGTCGCCAGGGCCCCGGGCGCGCCGAGGCGCGCGCGTTGACCGCCCTCTGGCCCGTCGTGCCACACGGCGTGAAGCTGAGCCTCGGAAGCGCCGAGGGCATCGACGTCGCGCGCGCCAAGGAGCTCGGCCGCCTGGCGCGCGAGCTGCGCTCGCCAGTGGTGAGCGAGCACGTCTCGTTCGT
>JAGQJA010000175.1:0-11263 GCA_020430845.1 Myxococcales bacterium | reverse complement strand
GAGAACGTCGCGCGCAACTTCTTGTGGGCCGACGGCGAGATGTCCGAGGGCGATTTCTACGGTGAGATCGTGCGGGCGACGGGGTGCGGCCTTCTGCTCGACGTGGGCAACCTGTACGCGAACGCGGTGAACGCGGGCGTGAGCGCGCACGCGCTCCTCGAGAGCTATCCGCTCGACGCGGTCGCGATGCTGCACGTGGCGGGCGGCACGTGGGACGGCGGGTTCTACTTCGACACGCACGCACACCCGATACCCCCCGAGGTGCTCGACCTCGTCGATCGCGCGTGCGCCGCGCGGCCGGGAGTTCCCATCTTGCTCGAGCGCGACGGCGGCCTCGACGACCCGCGGCAGGTGCTCGAAGAGGTGCGATTGCTGCGGGCGATCCACGAGCGTCACGCGTCTGCGGGGCTGCGAGAGGTCTCGCTCGCGGCGCCCCCGCCCGTGGAGGTCGATGCGCCGGCGCTCGAGGCCGCGCAGACGCGCATCGCCGCGCTGCTCGTCGATCCGCCCGACGGCGCGTCCCCCGCGCCGGGCGATCCCTCACCCGAGGCGGTCCGCCGTGCCCGCGGCGTGCTCGAGCGCAAGCGCGCCGACGACGCGTTGCCGTTGCTGCACGGTCTCGCGAGCCGCATCTGTCCGGCAGAGGCGCTCGCGCTCGGTCAGCTCGACACGGCGCCGCGGCCTCGCGCGATGGCTGCAGTCGCCGACGCCATGCGCATCGCCAAGGGAGCGCGCGAACAGGCGCGGCTCTCCCGCTTCGCGGTCGAGGACGAGCTCGTCCTGCGCGCCCGGTTCTCGGGTGAGGCGGCGCCGGCGCCGCGCCGCATGCCGTTCTTGGGGAGGGCGAGGCTGCCCGGTGGTGGCTCCGCCTGGGCGTGGAAGCCGCCCGGCGCGGGCGCGCCTGTGAGACTGTGGCGACGAGGAGGCGGGGCGGTGACCTCGCCGGAGAAAGAGGAGCGACGATGAGCGAAGCGAAGAAGAAGCCTTCTCCGATCGAGGGTCTGCCGGCGCACGTGCGCGAGCGCCTCGACGCGTTCACGCAGCAGCTCCGTCAGAGCCTCGAGGACGATCTCGTCGGCGTCCTCGTGCACGGGAGCGTCGCGCGTGGGGAGTACAACCCCGCGCAGAGCGACGTCGACGTGGTGGTCGTCGTCAAGCAAGCCCGGTTCAAGGAGCTCGAGGCGATCGGCAACGCCGTGCAGCTCGCGCGCTACTCCGCCCGCATCGAGGCCATGATCCTCGCCGAGGACGAGATCGGCGGCGCGAGCGACGCGTTCCCGCTCCTCTACGACGACATCCGCCGCTTCCACGTCGTCGTCGAGGGGCGCGACGCGTTCGCCGACGTCGTGGTGCACGACACGCACCGGCGGCTCCGCATCGAGCAGGAGCTGCGCGAGGCCAGCATCCGGCTGCGCCGCGCGGTCACCGACGCGGTGGGCGCGCGCGAGGCCGTCGGGGGCGCCGTCTTGCGCAAGATCAAGCAGGTGCGCACGCCGCTGCACGCGCTCTTGTCGCTCAAGGGCGTCGAGTGCGAGCCCAACCTCAAGAGCGTCATCGCCAAGGCCGCCGACGTCTACGGCGTCGAGGTCAAGTCGCTCTGGGCGGCGCGCGAGGAGCCCGAGAAGGCGCACGAGGCGCTCTCGGAGCTGCTCCGCAAGGCCACCAAGGACGTCGACACGATGGCCACGACGATCGACGGAGCGAAGTGATGGAGTCGCTGTACGGCGTCTGGCCGTTCAACATGGCGTCGGGGCCGGCGTTCCTCCTCTTCTACGGCATGCTCTGCGTGCTCATGCTCGGCCTGGCGATCGCCGTCTCGCGCGTGATCATCGCGACTGTCGAGGGCGGGGACGCGCCGGGCATCGACGTGTCCCCCGCGCCGCCGCCGGCCGACGGCGTCTACCGCCAAGCGCAGGGTGGCCCGATCCGCAAGCGCCTCGCCGTCGGCTGGGTGCCCACGTCGGAGGACACGTGGGCGATCGCCTACGTGCGCGGGGGCAGCGCCGCCGTCGCCGAGGCGCTCATCGCGACGGCCATCTCGTTCAAGTGGCTCTCGAGCGACGGCTCGAGCCTCAACTGTCAGCTCGGGCCGCGACCGTCGGAGCCCGTGCTCGCCGCCTTCTACGACGCGCTCGCGCCCGGCGGCGTCACGGCCTCGTCGACCGTGCGCTCCAAGGCGAGCGCCGTCGCGTCGCGCTTCTCGTCGACGATCTCGGCCGACATCGCCAAGGCCGGGCTCACGCGCTCGGCGGGCGTCCGCTTCATGACCATGATGTCGGTGCTCGGCGCCGCGGGCATCTGCGCCTTCGTCGGCATCGTGCGCTGCGCCCGCGCCGAAGAGCTCGAGCGGCCGTACACGCTGCTCGTCGTCGAGATGGTGGCGTTCACCTTCGTCTACCTGATCCTCTTCATCATCGCGGCCGTGTCCAAGACGTCGCGCGCCAAGAAGTACCTCGCGTGGCTCGAGGGCGCGACGACGTCACTGCGCTCGGACGTGGTCGCCGGCCGACGCGTCTCGCCCGAGGAGGTCGCGGTCACGGCGGCCATCGGCGGCCTTGCGTCGCTCACGGCGGTGCCGATGTTCGCGGCGATCATGCCGGTCATGCCCCTCGTCATCATCTCTTCGTCGAGCGGCTCGTCGTGCAGCTCGTGCAGCTCGTCGAGCTGCGGTGGTGGCGGTGGGTGCGGCGGCGGAGGCGGGTGCGGCGGAGGCGGAGGCTGCGGTGGCGGCGGAGGCTGCGGAGGCTGAGGGCGTCGAGGTCTACCGCGCCTTCGAGCCGTTCGCGCGCCTGACCCGGCGCTCGGCGACGCTCGACGGCGCGGTGCCGCTCCGCGTCGCGCAGGCGTGCGTGCCCTTCCTCGAAGGGAACGCGGCGGGCCTCCAGGTCTCGTTCGAGCGTCGGCTCACCGTGCGCACGCGGCTCGGACGCGTGCAGTTTGCAGATGACGACGCGCGCCGCCACGTCGACGTCGTGCTGCGGGCGCTGGTGCCGCTGTACGTGGAGCGCGGCCTGCTGCGTCGCGGCGGGCCCTGGCACCAGCAGCTCTCGCGCGCGTGGTCGTGGACGGAGCGCGGGGTGCTGCGCGTGTGGACCGGCCTCCTGGTGCGTCCGCCCGCCGGCGCGTGGCTCCGCGTGTCCGACGCCGGCAACCGGAGGCCGCTCGGGCTCACCGTGCGGCGCACGTACGTCGCGGGTGACGAGCTCGTGCCGCTCGTCGTCGACTTCGCCTCGCCGCGCGACGGCGCGCGCCTCGAGGGGGAGGTCGCGACCGTGCTCGCCGTGCCGCACACCGTCGGGTCGTCGATCGTGGACGTGGCCGACGCGCCCGAGCTCGCCCTCGCGCACGCGAGCTTCTACGACGCTCGCTACTTCGGTCGCAAGACGGAGGCGAACACCAAGAAGTACCGACGGCTCGTCTCGCGCGAGGTCGACGCGGGAGGCGAGGGCGGCGCCGGGCACGTGACGGTCGCGCAGGTCGCGGGGCCGGCCCCGCTGTGGGTCCCGGTGGACCACGCGCTCGGCGCCGGCGCGGTGCGCCCCGGTCCGGCGCCGGACGGTCAGGCGCTCGGGCTCGTGCGCTTTCGCAACGCCGTGGGGTTCCGCGCGCAGTTCGACGGCAACACCTTCGACGTGCAGCCCGAGGCCAAGGAGCTCGAGCGCGGCGCCAAGGACGTCCGCCGCGCGCTCGAGCGTGCGATGGGCGAGGGGTGGGCGCTCGATCACAAGGGCGCGCTCCTCTACCTCACCAAGTACTTCACGCCACACCCCAAGGGCGAGCCGCACTTCTTCGTCAAGCCGTGGGCGTTCGTCGCGACGCCGCCGGGGTGGTCGGTCGTCGTCGAGGCGGCCGAGGGGTTCTCGGCGCCGCCGCTCGAGGTGATGCGCGGCGCGGTCTGGACCGATCGTTTCCACGCCGTGCCCGCCGTGTTCCACGCCACCGGAGACCGCACCGCGCGCGTGCGCGCCGGCGATCCGCTGCTCGACGTCGTCGCCGTGCCGCGCCGCCTCCTCGCGCTCGACGCGCGTGTGCGCGAGGTCACGTGAGCGGGGCCTGTCGAGACGCGCTCGAGCGGAGCGGCCTCTATGTGGCGCCGCGCGAGGACGACGTCGAGGAGGCCGTGCGTCGCGCTTGCGCGAGCCCGTACGACTTCGCCGAGGCGGTGCTCGGCGAGCGGCCATGGCTCGTCGAGCGCCAGCACATCCGCCCGCTGCCTCGGGCTCGGAGCATCGCGTCCTCGACGGTGGAGGCGCCGCTCCACACCGACAGCCAGTCGGCGCTCGGCGTGCCCGCGACGGTGCAGATCCTGCTCTGCCGCGCGCAGGCAGCGCGGGGGGGCGAGAGCGTCTTCGTCGACGGCTTCGACCTCGCGGCGCGTGTGCTCACGGCGGATCCTCCGCTCGGCGCCGCGCTCTTCGAGGCGCCGCGCGTCCAGCGCTTCTACTTCGGCGACGTCGTCGGTCCGACGATCGCGCGCCGCGGCGGGCACCTGGCGTGGACGCTCGCCCCAGAGCCCAAGGACGACCTCGGTCGACGCCTCGCGCCGCACCTCGCGCGCGCGCCGCGGGTCGAGCGACGTCTGGAGCCCGGCGACGTGCTCGTGGCGAGCAACCACCGCACGCTGCACGGGCGGCGCGCCTTCGAGGGGGGCGCCCGCGAGCTCGTACGGCTCCTCGCGTGGCTCGAGCGCCCGCTCGCGCACGACGCGGAGCTGGGGCGTCTGGCGCGCGACGTCGAGATCGAGCCCCCGACGGGCCCTTCGCTCGCCGAGCCTGCGCGGCGCGCCGTCGACGCGATGCTCGCCGGAGAGCCGCCGGCCAAGGTCGCCGCGCGCGCGGCGGTCGAGGAGCGCGAGCTCTATGCGTGGCGGGACCGGGTGCTATGGGCAGGCCCGCTCGCCGGGCGCGGCGCGGTTCGTGCGCCGAGGTGAGTCGGACAGCCGCGATCAGTCGAAGTCTTCGATCTTCCACTGCCCGCGCTCGCGCACGAGCTGGATGGTGCGCGCGCCGTACGGCATCGTCGCCCGGTCGCCCGTCTCTTCGATCGTGGCCGAGGGGAGGGTCTGCTTGAGCGACGCGACGACCTGCTCCATCTCTTCTTTGTCGTGCCCTTCCCACGCGGCCTTGAGCTTGGTGGCGTCGAGGCCCTCGCGGTGACTGTCGGGCACGAACTTCATCACGACGTCGTAGCGTTTGCGCTCGACCGCCCGCACGAACCCTTGGATCGCGTGGCGAGGGGTGTCCTGCGCGTAGAGGTCGATCGCGGTCGCCTCGACCTTCCATCGGCCGTCCTCGAGCACGAGCTGCAGCTCTTGGCCGCTCGCCGTGGTGAGCGTCGCCGTGACGACGGGCGTCGAGGTGGATCGCGCCAGCGCCCGGGCGATCTCCTTCACCTCCTCGGGGTTGTCCTTGACCATGCGCCGAAAGGCCTCGAGCGAGATGCCGCGCCGCGCCTCGTCGGAGAGCATGCGGTACGCGTCCTCGGCGCGCCCCTCGTCGAGGGCGCGGGAGTAGGCGCGGAGCACGCCGTTGGGGTCCTCGGCGCGCGCCCCGGCGCACCCAGTCACGAGGGCGATCGCGATCGCGGCGGGGGCGATCACGGAGGCGAGGCGGAGCCGGCGCGTGAGCGACATCTCCCGCGGAGTACCACGCCTCGGGCCGCGCGTCACGACGGCGCCAAGAGGCCCGGGGGACCCGCGAGCACCAGCACCCGGGCGGTCTGCTCCGGCCGGGCGTTGTCGTCGCTCACGAGGACCAGCGACGCACGTCCGTCGGGGAGGGGCGGACCGATGGCGATGCCCTCGTAGTTCTCGAGCAAGGGCGTCGGCTGCGGTTGGCGGGCGGGCGGCAGCGGGCCGTGCGCGAGCGCCGCGACGTCGACGAGCAGCTGCTTGTGGAGGACCGGGCGCCCCTCGACGAGCGCCGGCTCACCCGTGCATCCAGCCGCCGCGTCGCTCAGCGAGACCTTGTACACGCGGACGCGGTTGCCCGTGCCGCGGGTGAACGCGCGCTCGAGCACGAGCAGCGTCCGCGCGTCGATCGCGGCGAGGTCGGAGACGCCCAGGTCCGAGCGCCCCGGCGGCGACGCGTCCGAGAGGTACGCGTGCTCTTCGACGGCGAGGGTCTGGCGGTCGACGCGCGCGATGCGCAGCAGCATGCCCTTGTGGTCGGACGCGGGGAGACCGTCGCGCGGCAGGGAGACCTCGGTGGACGTGAAGACGTAGCGCCCGTCGCTCGTGGCCGCGGCCGACTCGAGGCTCTTGTTCCGTCGCGCCTCTTTGAAGTGCGGAGGGAGCGTGAGCTCGCGGACGAGCTTGCCCGCACGGCTCACCTCGTAGAGCTTCGGGCCCTCCTCGCTCACGACGACGAAGCCCTCGGGGACGAGCGCGATGCCCTCGATGTCGAGCGGCTGGGGCAGGTCGAGCGCCACGCTCGCGCCGAGGGTCCAGCGCCGAAAAGTCGAGTCGGGGTGCAGAGATACGATCGCCGGGGTGTCGTCCTGCACGGCGTACAGCGTGCGCGTCGAGGCGTCCCACGTGGCGCCGCTGAGCTCACTCGTGCGCGGGTCCGACGGCAGGTCCTGCACCGCGTAGACCTCGAACGCGTGATCGTGGGGACCGGCACGTCGGCCGGCGTGGGCAGCGGGCGGGCTCGTCGCCCGACGCGTGCACCCCGCCGCGAGCAGCGCTCCCAGGATCGCCCGCCGACCGACGCGCTTCTTTTCCCGACGCGCGCCGTCCATCATCGCGTACCTTAGCGCCGAGAAGAGGTTCTGTCGTGGCCCAGGAAACGCGTGCCGAGCTAGAAGCGCTGCCGCTTCTGCCTCTCCGTAACAGTGTGGTCTTCCCCGCGAGCGTCGTCCCCATCAACGTGGGGCGGGCCCGCAGCGTACGCCTGGTCGAGGATCTCCTCGGGCAGGACCGCGCGGTCGTGGGGATCGTGAGCCAGCGCGACGCCGAGATCGACGAGCCCGGGTTCGACGAGGTCTACGACGTCGGCACCGTCGCTCGCGTGGTGAAGGTCATCCGGCTCGGCCCGTCGAACTACTCGGTCGTCCTGCACGGACTGTCCCGCCTGCGCGTCGCCGGCCGGCTGGGCCTCGAGCCGTACATGCGCGCGCGCATCAAGCGCATCCCCGAGGACATCGAGCGCGACGCCGAGCTCGATCGCCTCGGGAGCTCGCTCCGCACCGCCACGCGCGAGCTGCTCGAGCTCATGCCCAACCTGCCCAAGGAGACGGGCGGCATCCTCGACAACGTCCGCGAGAGCGGCGCCCTCGCCGACCTCATCGCATCGAACCTCACGGTCGAGCAGGTCACGGTCGCCGACAAGCAGCAGGTGCTCGCGACGTTCGACCCGAAGGTGCGCGTCGCGCTCGTGCTCGCGATGGTCAACAAGCAGCTCGAGCTCTTGCGCGTCAAGCGTGAGATCTCGTCGATGGTCGCCGACGAGGGGAAGAGCCAGCGCGAGCTCATCCTGCGCCAGCAGATGCGCAACATCCGCGAGGAGCTCGGCGAGACCGACGAGGACGACGTCGAGGAGCTGCGCGACCGCATCCGCGAGGCCAACCTGCCCGAGGACGCGCTCAAGATCGCGCGCAAGCAGCTCTCGCGGCTCGCCTCGATGCAGCAGCAGTCGGCCGAGTACAACGTGACGCGCACGTACGTCGAGTGGCTCTCCGACCTGCCCTGGCAGAAGGCCACGCCCGACAAGCTCGACGTCGACGACTGCCGCCGGTGCCTCGACGAGGATCACTTCGGCCTCGAGAAGGTCAAGAAGCGCATCGTCGAGTACATCGCCGTGCGCAAGCTGCGCGCCGACAAGAAGGGGCCCATCCTCTGCTTCATCGGGCCGCCCGGCGTCGGCAAGACGTCGCTCGGTCGCTCGATCGCCCGATCGATGGGCCGTCGCTATCACCGCATCGCGCTCGGCGGCGTCCGCGACGAGGCCGAGATCCGCGGGCATCGGCGCACCTACGTCGGCGCCCTGCCGGGGCGCATCGTGCAGGCGCTCAAGAAGGTCGCCGTCAAGAACCCCGTCTTCGTGCTCGACGAGGTCGACAAGCTCGGCGTCGACATGATGGGCGATCCCGCGGCGGCGCTGCTCGAGGTGCTCGACCCCGCGCAGAACAACACGTTCCAGGATCACTACCTCGACACGCCCTTCGACCTGTCGCAGGTCACGTTCCTCGCGACGGCCAACAACCCCGACACCATCCCCGGGCCGCTCTGGGATCGGCTCGAGGTCATCGAGGTGCCCGGGTACACGCGCGCCGAGAAGCTCTCGATCGCCAAGGAGTTCCTCTGCCCCAAGCAGCTCTCGAGCCACGGCCTCACCGACGAGCGCCTCGAGTTCACCGACGACGGGCTCGCGACGATCATCGAGAGCTACACGCGCGAGGCCGGCGTCCGCGGGCTCGAGCGCCAGATCGGCGCCGTGTGCCGCGACGTGGCGATGCGCATCGCGGAGGGCGCGGAGGTGAGCGAGAAGTGCGACGCCGAGATGGCGCAGCGCGTGCTCGGTCCGCCCAAGTACACGCCCGACCTCGCCGAGCGCACGAGCTCGCCCGGCATCGCCACCGGCCTCGCGTGGACGCCGAGCGGGGGTGACGTGCTCTTCATCGAGGCGTCGCAGATGCCCGGCAAGGGCGAGATCATGGTCACCGGCAACCTGAAGGGCGTCATGAAGGAGTCGGCCAGCGCGGCGATGTCGTTCGTACGCAGCCGCGCCAGCCAGCTCGGCCTCGACCCCGAGTTCTTGAAGTCGATCGACCTGCACCTGCACGTGCCCAAGGGCGGCACGCCCAAGGACGGGCCGAGCGCCGGCGTCACCATGTACTCGGCGGTCGCGTCGCTCCTGCTCCACAGCGCCGTGCGTCGCGACGTCGCGATGACGGGCGAGATCACCCTGCGCGGGAACATCCTCCCGGTGGGGGGCATCAAAGAGAAGCTCCTCGCGGCGCACCGCGCCGGCATCAAGGAGGTGCTCGTGCCCGCCCGCAACGAGCGCGACCTCGACGACGTCCCCAAGGACGTGCTCGACAACATGAAGGTCCACCTCGTCAAGCGCGTCGACGAGGTGCTGCCGCTGGTGCTCGAGCCGCCGGGCGAGCAAGCCCCGCACTCTGCCGACGGCAGGTGACGCTCGGTGAGGCTGTCGCGGAGCCACGCCGGCGCCGTCGCGTTCGTCACGCTCGCGATGGGCGCCGTCGGCTTCGCGCCGCTCTTCGGCGGGCCGGGCTACGAGCAGTCCCTGGCGACGGGGCTCTTGGCGCCTTCGGCCGCCGCGATCGGTCAAGCGCTCGACAGCTCGCGTGATCCGGATCAGACGCCGCTCTCTTCGGTAGGGCGCGGCGCGCTGCTCGGCGCGGCCGTCGCGTTCGCGTCGCTCTTCACCGCGGCGCTCCACGGCGCGCGGGTCGGCGTGTGCGAGTGGCAGGGCGCGCTCGTCTACTTTGCGCTCACCGCGGCTCTCGGCGCCGTGATGGGGGGCGTGTGGGGCGGCGTGGTCGGCGAGATCGTCCGCGCGTCCGGGGCGCGGCGTCGGCGCACGCTCGCGGTGGTCGGGGCCCTCTCCGCGCCCGCGGTGTGCGCGGGCCTCGGCGTCTGGCGCTTCTGGTCGTCGCCGATGATCTTCGCCTACGACCCGTTCGTCGGTTACTTCAGCGGCACGCTCTACGACACCGTGATCGAGCCAGGGCCTGCGCTCTACACGTATCGCCTCGGCTCTCTCGCGACGCTCACGGCCGCGGCGCTCGCGTCGTCGGTCGCGTCGCGCGCGCCGTCGGGCATTCGTTTCGATCTCGCCGGGGCGGGACCGCGCGCGCGCGCGGCGCTTGCGGCGCTCGCGGCCCTCGCGAGCCTCGCCGTCACGGCTCGCGGTGCCGATCTCGGCCATTGGTCGACCGCGGTCTCCATCGAGCGGGAGCTCGGGGCCAAGAAGAGCGGCGCGCGCTGCGACGTGATCTATCCGGCGACGACGCGCGAGCTCGACGCGGACCTGCTCGTCAAGGACTGCGACGAGCAGCTCGCGGCGGTCGAGAAGACGCTCGGCGCGCGCGGCCCCGAGCGCCTGCGCGCGTACTTCTTTCGCGACGCCGACGAGAAGAAGCGCCTGATGGGCGCCGCGCACACGTACATCGCCAAGCCGTGGCGCGGCGAGGTCTACCTCCAGCTCGCGGGCTATCCGCACCCCGTGCTGGGCCACGAGATCGCCCACGTCGTCGCCGGGAGCTTCGGCCGCGGCCCGTTCCGCGTCGCGGGCGACTTCGGCGGCCTCTTGCCCAACCCGGGCCTCATCGAGGGCATCGCGGTCGCGGCGTCGCCCGACGCCGAGGTGCTCACCGACCTCGAGTGGTCGCGCGCGATGCTCGACCTCGGCATCCTGCCCGCGCCGGAGCGCCTGTTCTCGCTCGGCTTCTTGGGAGACGCGTCCGACAAGAGCTACACCGTGGCGGGCGCCTTCATCACGTGGCTCATGTCGCTCCACGGCGCCGAGCCGGTGCGTCGTTGGTACGGCGGCGCGCCCGTCGAGGCCGTCTTCGGCAAGGACCTGCGCGCGCTCGGCGCAGACTTCCGCGCGCACGTCGCGTCCTTGCCGCTCCACCCCGACGCCTCGGCGATCGCCAAGGCGCGCTTCGGTCGCCGCGGCATCTTCGGGCGCAAGTGTCCTCACGTCGTCGACGCGCTCCGGCGTGACGGCGACGTGTGCCGCGACACGCAGCGCTGGGACGAGGCGATTCGCCTCTACACACGCGCGACGGAGCTCGACCCGGTGGACTTCGCGTCGAAGCACCGACGCGCCTCCGTCGACCTGCGACACCGCGATCGCGAGCGGGGCCGCCGCGAGCTCGTCGCGCTCGCGACCGGCGAGAACGTGCCGCAGACGTGGCGCGATCGCGCCGACGAAGCCCTCGCCGACGCCGACCTCGTCGCCGGTGATCTGGCTCGCGCGGCCGAGCGCTACGACGCGCTCATCGCGCGCACGGTCGACGAGGACGTGGCGCGCACGTTGGAGGTCAAGGCGCGCGCCGCGCGAGACCCAGACGCCCGCGCGGCCGTCCTGGCGCTGCTGCTCGGAGAGGGGGAGCTCGGTCCGGACATCTTCGTGGCGGGCGTCGAGCTCGGCGAGTGGGGGGCGCGCACCCGGTCACCGCTCGCGGCGTACCTCGTCGGCAAGAACCTCGTGCAGCGCGGGCACTTCGCCCAGGGCAGGGCGGCGCTCGAGCGCTCTCTGGGCGCGCCCGAGGTCACGGCGCGCATCAC
>JAGQJA010000174.1:824-3789 GCA_020430845.1 Myxococcales bacterium | reverse complement strand
CGCCCGAGGTCACGGCGCGCATCACGCGCGAGAGCGCGCGGATGCTCGCGGTCGCCGCGTGCGCCACGGGGGACGCCGAAGCGCTCGCGCGGCTCGGACCGCTCGTCGCTTCACGCGAGCCGAGCTTCGCGGGCGCGGGCGGCCGTCGCGACGCGCTCACGCGGCTCCTGGGCCGGTGCTCGCGGCGTTGAGGCGTCGGCCCGACGCTCGCGACTGCGCCGCTGCAAGTGCGAGAAGGGGGAGGTGTACGACTGTGCACGGCGCTGTCGTACCGCTCACGCAGCGGGTCTTCGCTCATGACGTTCGCGCCTCGCGCCCCTATGATGTGAAGATGCGTAGCTTCGTTCTTGCGGTGGTGATCGGGGCCGCGGCGGCCGTGCCTCTCGCGTGCGGATCGGGTGACGAGAGCGTCTTCCAGGGCGGGCCCGACGGGGGCGAGCCCGTCACGCCGCCGACGGGCTTCGACGGAGGCGGCGGCGACGTCGTCGCTCCGAGCGTCGGCGATCTCGACCCCGCGACGCTGCGCGTGGAGCCTGCGGATCAGGTGCTCGTCGTCCAGAGCGGCCAGACCGCGAAGCTCGCGTTCCGGGCCTTCGCCAAGTCCAAGCTCTCCGGCGTCGAGACCGACGTGACGGATCGCGTCGTGTTCTACGTCCCGGACAACTACCTCGTGGGCGGCTTTCCCCTCGACGGCTCGGCGACGTTCACGACGCGCCTGCCGGCGACGGCCACCGACCCTCCGCAGCGCGGCGGCAAGGTCACGATCGAGGCCACCGCGTCCAACTCCGACGGGCCGCTCAAGGCGCGCACGTCCCTGACGGTCAAGCTCGGCGCCACCGTGCTCGCGCCGGGCCAGACGCCAGCGCTCCCTGCCAACCCCGGGACCAAGTTCGTGGGCACGCCCGACGCCGCGCGCGCGCCCAAGCTCGCGTATCCCAACGACGCCGCGCTGCTGCCGCCCAACCTCAAACGCCTCGAGGTGCACTGGGAGCCGGGGACCGGCAACGATCTCTTCGAGATCTCGTTCACGAGCCCGTCGTCGGAGGTGAAGTACTACGCGCGCTGCGGCGGCGGACCCGACTTCGTCGCAGGCGCGTGCGGTCTCGAGCTCGACGAGGCCGCCTACGCCCCGCTCGCGGAGTCGAACCGCGGCGTCGGACCGGTCAAGCTGCGCGTTCGCGGCGCCGCCGACGCGGGCAACGGCTTCGGAGAGTCGGTCGAGCAGACCGTGGAGTTCGCCGAGACCAACGTCGAAGGCGCGCTCTACTACTGGACCGTGAGCGCGCCGCTGCCGCGGATCATGCGCTACGACTTCGCCTCGGCGCAGACGAGCCCCGACGTCTTCCTCGAGCCCGGGCAGAACGGCCTGTCGAGCGTCGTCAACACGTGGGACACCTTCGCGTGCGTGGGCTGCCACGCGCTCTCGCGCGACGGAAAGCGCATGGTCGCGTCGATCGGCGGCCAGTTCGAGGGGCGGCAGGTGTACGTGTCCGATCTCTCCAAGCCCCCGGCGACGCCGGGGTGGCTCACGCAAGACGGCGCCCCCGTCGGAGAGCCGGCGAAGAATCGCCTGCAGTTTGCATCTTTCAACCCGAGCGGCTCGCAGTTCGTCGCCGTCTTCGGCGACAAGGGGCCGGCCTTCAACGGTGGCCGCCTGCTGCCCAACTCGGTCACGGCCGACGAGCCCGCCGACCTCGACCCGAACAAGCTCTGGTTCCACGACGGCGCCACGGGCATCCGCAGCTCGAGCCTCACGCTGCCGTTCAAGCCGACGCACCCCGACTGGTCGCCCGACGGCAAGACGATCGCGATGACCAAGTCGGGCAACGCGCAGGCGACCGCGCAGAAGCCGACGCGCGGCAGCGTCAACGTGGTCCGAGCCGCGGGCGCGGGCTGGAGCGCGCCCGAGACCATCGTGCCGGAGCTCCAGGGCAAGAACCGGTACAACCCCACGTTCGTGCCCGACTCGACGTTCCTGCTGTTCAACGAGTCCACGTGCGCCGACCCGACCAACGGCTGGGACGCCGACGACTGCGACGCCGACGCCGACCCGAGCGCCAAGGTGTGGGCGGTCAAGCCGCAGGCCGGCGCGACGCCCGTCCTGCTCACGCGCGCGGGCAAGGGAGGCGTGGCCGACGGTGCGCGCACCGATCTCGCCGATACGTTCCCTCGCACCACCCCGTTCTCCAAGAAGCAAGGCGCGGGGAAGCTCTTCTGGTTCACGGTCGCGTCGCGTCGCGCGCCTGGCCTCCGTCGCAACGACTACGCCACCGATCAGCAGCTGCTGTGGATGTTCGCGCTCGATCCGGCCAAGGTCCTCGCCGGCCAGGACGGGAGCTTCCCGGGCTTCTTCTTGCCGTTCCAGGACCTGAAGACGTCGAACCACATCGGGCAGTGGACGGAGAAGACCGTGGCGCCCAACCCGCCGCCTCCTCCTCCTCCTCCTCCTCCTCCTCCACCGCCGCCGCCGCCGCCGCCGCCGCGCTGAGGCGCGGACACGTCAGAACACGAGGCCGATCTTCAAGAGGTCGACCGTCGGGAGGATCGCGCGCCCGAACGTGTCGCCCGCGCGCGTGAGCGTGCTCTCGATGCCGAGGCCCGTGTCGAGCGTCGTCGTGCTGCTCACCGACACCGGCACCTGGAGGCCCGCGTCGATCCCGACGACGAGGCCCGGCTTCCACGTCCACAAGAACCCGACGCGCGGGTTGACGAACCACGTGCTCACGTCGAGCGATTCGGTGGTCGCGCCGAGGGCGCCGAGGTCGAGCGTGCCCGTGAGGCTCATCGCCTGACGCCCGCCGCGCACGCCGATGAAGAAGCCCCCTCGGAACGGGAACACGCGCGCGTCGATCGCGACCGCGGACAGGCGGGTGTCGACGCCGCCGATGTTCATCGTGGGCAGGACGCTGTACTCGGCGCCGACCAGGACGAGCTTGTCGACGGTGACGAAGCCCTCGACCGAGAG
>JAGQJA010000174.1:336-746 GCA_020430845.1 Myxococcales bacterium | reverse complement strand
GTCGTGGTCGTGGTGGTCGTCGTGGCTTCGTCGGCGTGCGCCGCGCTGGCGAAGAGCGCGAGCGAGAGCGCGACCGTCGCGCAGAGCCTCACCCGCGGCATCAGGCGCCCCTCGCGCGCTGCGACGTGGCGACGAAGAGCTCGACCACGCCGGAGTCCTTGCGCCTCGGGCGCGGCGCGTCGGACTCGCCGTCGGGGATCACGGTGGCGCGCTCGCCCTCGCACACGAGCGTATCGCGCTCGCGACGCGTGCAGAGGTCGACCGCGTCACCCAGGTGCGGGCCCAGCAGCGCCGAGAGCTCGGAGAGCGTGCGCGTGTCGTCGAGGGAGGCGAGGGGGAGCTCGCTCCAGGTGATGGTGCCTTCGAAGCCGAGCACGATGAGCGTGAGGTCGACGTGATCGAGCCCGAGG
>JAGQJA010000174.1:0-286 GCA_020430845.1 Myxococcales bacterium | reverse complement strand
GCGACGGCGGCGCGGACGATCTCGAACGTTTCGGTGGTCATGGTTCTCCAGAGCGGCGCGTCGATCGCGACGCTCGATGGAGATGGGTGTCGCGCGAGGCGAGATCGATCACGGCCGCCGAAAGATGAGTCGCAGAACCGGCCGCGGTCCCCTGGACGTGGCATGGACCATCGACGTCCGCGAAGCGCACGCGCGCCGCGCCCGCACGCGCACAAAAGGGCGACGCGCCGCGCGCGAGGGAGGAGCTCGCGGCGGCGCGTCGGTGCGCGGGTGGGTCGGTGTCTAC
>JAGQJA010000173.1:23255-48637 GCA_020430845.1 Myxococcales bacterium | reverse complement strand
GCTCTCCGCGGCAGACGGCGCGCCGCGCGCGGCCCGCCGCATGACGGCGCGGAGCGCGCGCGACAGCTCCCAGCCCGGCAGCGCGTTGCACGAGACGAAGAGCACGCCGTCCGGCTTGAGCGCCCGCGCCGCGACGCGCAGCGTGGCTTCGCGCACGGCGGGCGGCACCCACGAGTACAGCCCGTGCGCCACGACGTAGTCGTGCTCGCCGAGGGCTGGATCGTCGGCGAGCTCGACGACGTCGCGTCGGGACAGCGTGACGTTCTCGAGCCCGCACGCCCTCGCCGCGCCCGTGCCCTCGGCGATCGCCGCGCCCGCGAGATCGACGCCCTCGAGGCGCGCCGCCGGGAGCCACGCCGCCGCCGCGATCGTGTGCTCTCCGTTGCCGCACCCCAGCTCCAAGACGCTCGCCGTGCTCGGTGGCGGCGCCGCCAACCCCAGCAGGCGCGCCGCGGTCTGGAGCGCGCCGGGGTGGGCGTCGGGGTTCGCCTCGGTGTCGTAGCTCACCGCGTCGTACGAGAAGACCTCCGTCTGCGGGGACATCGCCACGCGACCGATGCTACCTTCGCTCGGGTGAAGTCGCTCCAGCTCTCCTTCGCCCTCGTGCTCGGCGCGTCCGCCCTGGTGATCGCCGCCTGCTCGAGCAGCAACAAGTCCGACGAGGCGGCGCCGTGCAACGCGTACGTCGTGCCGCCCGGCACCGACCTCACCACGCCCAAGGTCTCGTTCCAGGCCGACGTCGTGCCGATCATCAAGCGTTCGTGCACCGACGCTGCCTGCCACGGCTCCAAGGGCGCGAGCGAGGGCATCTTCCTCCCGCCCGACAACCCGGGCGACATGTACGCGGCGCTGACCGGCCCCGCGACGTCGACGTTGAGCATGAACGTGGCGACGCCCGGTGATCCGGCCAAGAGCTTCGTGATGCACAAGCTCGACGGCGACCAGTGCACGGTCACGTGCGTCAAGGGCGGGTGCGGCGACCGCATGCCGCCCGACGGCCAGCTGCCCGTCGAGACGCGCGACGTGATCCGTCGCTGGATCGCGCAGGGCGCGAAGAACGACTGATCGCGGCGGACGTTCAGCGCGCGCGCACGCGCCGGAGCGCGACGGCCGACAAGAAGAGCGCCGAGAGCACGAGCACGATCATGGCCGACACGGGCCACTCGAGCTCGTGGGCGCTGGCGAAGCCGATGAGCACGCCGAGCACGCCCGCGAGCATGGCGTGCCCGACGACGCTGGCGATCGAGCGGCCCATCAGCTTGCCCGTCGCCGCCGGAATCACCAGGAACGCGCTCACGAGCACGACGCCCGCGAGGCGGATCGAGGCGACGACCACGGCGGCCAGCAGCGCGAGCAGCGCGCTCTCGAGCCACCCCACCTCGATGCCCGAGAGGCGCGCGAGCTCCTCGTCGAACGTGGCGTACGCGATGCGCGTCCAGGCAAAGAGAAAGAACGCGAACGTGACCGCCGCGATCCCGAGGACGATCCACAGGTCCTCGGTGCTCACGAGGAGGATGTTGCCGAACAGCAGCTGCTCGGGGTCGAACGAAGACTGCGTGCGCTTCGACTTGTTGAGCAAGACGACGCCGACGGCGAAGCAGCCGGCGAAGAGGATCGCCATCGCGACGTCGGAGCGGAGCCCGCCCCGTCGCCGGAGCGCGCCGATGGCCATCGCGGCGAGCGCGGTGAACGGGATCGCCACGACGAGCGGGTGCGCGAGGCCGAGGAAGACGCCGAGCGCGATGCCGCCGAAGGCCGCGTGCGACAGGCCGTCGCCCATGAACGACAGCCCGCGGGCCGTGACGAGGACGCCGAGCAGCGCGAGCAGCGCCGCGAGGATGCACCCGGCGGCGAGCGCCCTCTGGAACAGCGGCACCGCGAAGAACGTCAGATCCATGGCCCGGCGCGGAGGGTACACGAGAGGCGCTCTGGCCCGGCGCCAATGTGCCTCATCGCGAGTTCGCGCCGGGCCGTGAGTCGAGGTACCCTTGTCTCCGATGCGCGCGCCGCCTTCCTTACTCCGTTGGTGCTTCTTCTCCCTGACCTTCGGCGTGCTCGTCGCGCTGCTCGCGCCGGGCTGCGGCCGCTCCAGCCTCGAGGCCGAGTCGCTCGTCGACGGGAGCATCCCCGTGCCCGAGGCGGGCGCGTGCGGCCCGTCGACCTGCCCCACGGGCTGCTGCGACGCGCGCGGCACGTGCCGCACGGGTACCGATACGCAGGCCTGTGGCGGCTCCGGCAAGCAGTGCAGCGACTGCATCGCCAACGGCTTCACGTCGTGCGAGTCGACGACCAAGTCGTGCGCGAAGGCGACGGCGACCTGCAACGCGTCCACGTGTCCGAGCGGGTGCTGCGCCGTCGTCGGCGGCGTCACGCAGTGCCTCTCGGGGACCGAGGCCAACGCGTGCGGTCGCAACGGCGCCTCGTGCCAGCAGTGCGCGGCGCAGGGGCGCGCGTGCGACGCCGCGACCCGCGCGTGCACGTCGACCAAGTGCGACGCGAGCAACTGCAACGGTTGCTGCGTCGGCGACACCTGCCTGCCCGGCACCGACTCGCTCTCGTGCGGCGAGAAGGGCCAGGCGTGCACCAGCTGCGCCGCTCAAGGTCGCGTCTGCCGCGGCCAGGCCGGCGGCGGCGGTGTGTGCGAAGGCACGCCCAGCTGCGGTCCGGCCAACTGCGGCGGGTGCTGCAACGGCGACACGTGCGTCGCCGGCAGCGACGGCGCGGCCTGTGGCAAGGGCGGGTCCGCCTGCGCCAACTGCATCGCGCAGGGCCGCGTGTGCGTGCCTCAGGGCCAGCCCAACGAGCGCACGTGTCAGGTCCAGGCGACGTGCAACGCGGCCAACTGCCCCGGATGCTGCCAGGGCAACACGTGCATCGTCCTCACCACCAACCTGTCGTGCGGCCGCGGCGGCGAGGCGTGCAGGGCGTGCGGCGGCAACGAGTCGTGCAACGCGGGCGTGTGCACGCCCAACCCGGCGTGCGGACCGGCCAACTGCGCGGGCTGCTGCATCGGCAACGTCTGCGCACAGGGCAACCAGAACACCGCCTGCGGTCTCGCCGGCATCGAGTGCGTCAACTGCGCGGGCGCCGGTAACGTGTGCCAGGCCGGCAGGTGCGAGGCCCCCGCGTGTGGCCCCGGCAACTGCGCGGGCTGCTGCCGCGGCAACACGTGCGTGCTCGGCGCCCAAGACGACGCGTGCGGTCGCGGCGGCGCGGCGTGCACCGACTGCACTGTCGGCGGTCAGGTGTGTCAGGGGGCGCAGTGCCGCGACCGGTGCGGACCGGCCAACTGCGCGGGCTGCTGCCAGGGCGCGACGCAGTGCCAGCTCGGCTTCGCCAACAACGCGTGCGGCTCCAACGGCGCCGCGTGCGCCAACTGCAACGCGCAGGGCTCGACGTGCAACACGCTCGTGTCTCCGCGTGTGTGTGACAACCAGCAGAACACGTGCCCGGCCGACTACAACGCGTGCCCCGGCGGTACGACGACGCCGATCACGCCGTCGCTCCAGAACGTGTGCCCCGGCGCAGACCTCGACGCGCTCGCGGCCGCGTGCGCAGCCGGCCCCGACACGGTGCCCTGCATCGCGGCGTTCCAGGTGCTGCAAGCCACGAACGCGGCGTGCGCGACCTGCCTCGTCCCGTTCAACGAGCCGTTCACGCAGCTCACGGGCCTCTACCGGTGCGCGGCGCCGTTCGTGACCGCCGCGTGCAACCGTTCCACGGGCTGCGCGTCCGACTGCGCCGACACGAGCTGCGCGCAGTGCCTCCCCGCCAACCGCGACCAGTGCAAGGACCAGGTCAACGGCAACGGCGGCCAGTGCTTGCCCTTCGTGCAGCAGACGGCGTGCGTGGCCCCCGCGCTGCTGCCCGGGCAGCTCTGCAGCCCCGCCACGTACGGCGCGCAGTACGGCAACTGGCTGCGCGCGGTGGGCGACCACTTCTGCGGCGACGGGCCCTGACGGGGGCGGAACGTGGCGCGGCGCGGGTATGACGAAGTCGTCCTCCTGACGGGCTTCCCCTCGTTCAGGGCGCGCCGCATGTGCGAGGAGCTGCTGAAGGCGCCGCGCACGTTCGTGCACGCCGTCGTCCACCCCAAGCTGGCCGACGACGCCCGCCTCGCGCTCGACGCGCTGCCCCCGGGCGAGCGCACGCGCGTCGAGGTGCTCGAGGGAGACGCCGCCGCGCTCGACCTCGGCCTGTCGGGGGTCGAGCTCCGCCGCGTGTGCGCCCACGTCGACACCATCCACCACATGGCCCAGATCACCTACCTCGGGGCGGAGCGCGCGACGGCCGAGCAGGTCAACGTGGGCGCCACGCGCGAGATCGTCGAGGTGGCGCGCGTGTGCCCCGAGCTGCGCTGCCTGGCCGTCCACTCGACCGCGCTCGTCAGCGGCGACCGCGCGGGCCTCGTGCTCGAAGACGAGCTCGACCGCCGGCAGGGCTTTCGCAACGTCGTCGAAGAGACGCTCGCGCGCGCCGAGAAGCTCGCGCGGTTCGCCATGGGGCAGCTCCCGGTGTGCGTGCTCCGCCCGACCATCATGGTCGGCGACTCGACGACCGGCGAGGTCGATCGTTTCGACGGGCCGTACTTCCTCATCTTGTTGCTCCTGACCTCTCCGCCCGACCTCCCGCTGCCGCTCCCGGTCCGCAGCGAGACGCCGCTCCAGCTCGTCCCGGTCGACTACGTCGTGCGCGCCGCCGCGGCGATCGCGCGCGATCGGCGGGCTCCCGGGCGCACGTTCCACATCGGTGATCCGGCGCCGCTCTCGGCGCGTCGCGTGTTCGATCTCGTGGCGGCGGCGGGCGGGCACCGCGCCGCGGCGGGCTTCATCCCGGCGAACATCACCAAGGCGATCCTCCGAACGCCGGGCATCGATCGCTTCGCGCGGAGCCCGCGCTCCTTCCTCGACACGCTCACCACGCCCGTGACCTACAGCATGGCGAACACGCGCGAGCTGCTCGCCGACAGCACGATCCGCTGCCCGCCGCTCGAGAGCTACATCGACCGACTGATCGCCTACGTCGAGGAGCGGCTCCGCGAGCGCCGCACGCGAGAGACCCGCGAAGAAGAGGTGTGGGACCCGCTGCTCTGAGCCTCGGCCGCGCGGTCCGGGCTCACTACTCCGTGCCGTCCTCGGGGCGGGTAGGCGGGGCGTCGCGCGACAGCCCACGCTCGATGGCGGCGTGTGCGGCGCGGTCGAGCAACATGTCGAGCGTCTCGGTGTCGAGCTCGGGGTCGAGATCGAAGAGGAGCGCGCCCACCGCGGTGGCACGGTCGACGAGCGCGTCCCGCTCGTCCTGTCGCAGCGCGCCGATGACCACGACCATCTGCGGCATCGCGATGGGGAGACGCTCGCACGCGGCCGCGGCGTGGGCGACCCGGTTGACGCGGATCTGCGCGTTCTCGAAGACGTCTGAGCACTTCGCGGCGATGTCGGGGGGGCCACCGACGATGAACGCGAGCGTGTCGAGGAACCGGTATACCGTGCTCTCCACGCCACCACGATACAGCGTCTCTGGCGCGCGACTAGAGGCTGATGTAAAGAAAGGTGCGTGCCGCGTCGTCCAGTGCCACCGCTGCTCGGGGAGGGGCTCGTCACGCGGCGCGTCGTGGTGCGCGCGCCCGACGTCGCCTTCCTCAAGGGGATCGTCGAGGCGCACGAGGGGCTCGCTCAGGTGTTCGCGATGAACGGCGGCGACCTCACCCTGGCGGCGCCGGCCTCGCGCGCCGCGGAGCTCGACGAGCTGGTCGCCGATCTCGTCGCAGAGCTCGGCGCGCTGCACGTGCGCGACGAGGGCCGTTGAGCCGCCCGGCGTTCGACTTCGACGCCGTCCTGGTGGGAGGTGGGCCCGCGGGCTCGTGCGCCGCGCTCTCGCTCGTGCGCGAGCACGGGATCCGACCCGACGCGATCGCCGTCCTCGACAAGGCCGTCTTCCCTCGCGACAAGCCCTGCGCGGGCGCCGTCAGCGAGCTCGGCGTGAAGGTGCTCGCCGAGCTCGGCGTCGAGCTCACCGTCCCGCACGTCCGCATGCGCGGCGTGCGCATCCTCGACGCCGCCCGCGTCGGCGCGACCGAGTGCGACATGGGGATCGTGGCGCACCGGCTCGACTTCGACGCGATGTTGCTCGACGCGTGCAGGGCCGACGGCGTGTCGGTGCGCGACGGCGACGCGCTGCGCGGGCTCGAGCGTATCGCCGGCGGCTTCGCGCTCGAGACGCAGTCGGGCAGGCTCACGACGCGCCTCTTGCTCGCGTGCGACGGCGCGGGGAGCACGACGCGCAAGCTGCTCGCGCTCCGCGAGCCGGCGCGCAAGGGCCACCTCTACGTGCTCGAGACCGATCACGGCGCGGGCGACCTCGGCGTGGCGCAGGGCCTCTGCGACTTCGACCTGGGCGTCGTCGACGATGGGCTCGAGGGATACTACTGGGACTTCCCGACGATGATCGGCGGCGCGCCTCAGGTGAGCCGGGGCATCTACCACGCGAACCTGAGCCCGCGCTCCGACGTCAAGGCCGTGCTCGCGCGCTCGCTCGCGCTGCGCGGCGTCGACATCGAGCGCGTCAAGCTGCGGCCGTTCAGCACGCGCCCCTTCGTCCCCGAGACCGTGCTCTGGCTCGAGCGCGTCGTCTTCGTGGGCGAGGCCGCGGGCATCGACCGGACCACGGGCGAGGGCATCGCGCAGTCCATGGAGATGGCGCGCATCGCGGCGCGACACGTGGCGCGGGCCCTGCGCTCGGGAGGTCGGACGTTCGAGCCCTACGCGCGCGAGGTGCGCGGCTCCACGGTGGGGCGACACCTGCTGCAGAGCGCGTGGCTCTCCAAGCGCGTGTACGCGCCGCGCCTCGGCAGGCCCGCGCGCGACTTCCTCGTCGAGAGCGCCTTCGCGCGCGAGTCCGGCGCGCGCTGGTATCGCGGCGAGCCGCTGCCGCTCGTGACGCAGATCGGCCTCGCGCTTGCGATGCTCGGGTGCCGCCTCGGGCTGCGCCGCACGGGCGCCCCGCGGGCGTCAGCCGCCTAGGTCGTCCTCGTCGGCCACGTTCTCGATGCGGATCGACTGCGTGCTCGAGTCGATGTCGAGCGCGCTGCCGCGGTCGTGTCGCGAGTCGGGCGCGGGCGGGAGGCTCGACACGCCGCTGTGCCCGAGCGCCTGCTTGTGATCGAGGAAGCGCAGCGTACCGGGACCGCTGGTGCGCTCGAGCACCGCGCGCAGATCGCCCGGCAGCGGCGCCTCGACGATGAGGCGCTGCCCGGTCTTGGGGTGATCGAACTCGATGCGCACGCAGTGGAGGAACGTGCGATCGAGCGCGTTCTTCTCTTCGAAGAAGCGGTTGGTCGCCGGGTGCCCGTAGCGCTCGTCGCCCAGGATCGGGTGGCCGATGGCCGCGAGGTGTCGGCGGATCTGGTGCGTGCGACCCTGCTCGGGGATCACGCGCAACACCGAGTGACCGCTCGCGACGGCGAGCCGTCGGTAGCGCGTGCGCGCCGCGAGCGCCTTGCCGCCCTCGCGCAGATCGCGCGTGATCGCGCCCTTGGTCGGGGTGACGCCGCGCGCGCCGGCGAGGTAGATCTTGCGCGTGGTGGCCGCCGTGAGCGTCCCCTGCCAGCGCGAGACGTACTCGGCCTTCTTGGAGAGCATCACCAGGCCGCTCGTGCCGATGTCGATGCGGTGCACCGGGACCGCGTCCTTGGCCTGCGGCAGCTTGCGGGCGCGGTGCAAGAGCGAGCTCTCGTACTCCCCCTGCGGCGTGGTCGGCTCGTGGGGGCCCTTCTCGACGACCAAGATCTCGTCGTCCTCGTAGATGACGCGGGGCGTGGGCACGCCGACCTTGCGCAGCACCGCGACCGTCTCGACCTCGTCGGTGAGCGGGATCATGTCGAGCGGTCGCAGCGTGGTGACGCCGTAGCCGAGCCGGCCGAAGTGATCGATGTCGCGCGCGAGGGTGTCCGGATCGCACGACACGTAGACGACCGTGGGCATGCCGAGCCGCGCGACGAGCTCGCGGGCCGTCGAGCTCATGCCGCGCCGGGGTGGGTTGACGACGGCCGCGTCGAACTCGGCGCCCGCGGCGATGAGGCGCTTGAGCGCGGTCGCCGCGTCGGCGGCGTCGGCCTTGACGTCGAGCGCCTGCCGCTCGGCGGCGTGCGCGGCCTGCCTTGCCGCTGGCTCGAACGACTCGATGAGGTGCATGCTCGCGCCGCACGAGGCGAGGGCGAGCGAGATGGCGCCCGACCCACCGTAGAGGTCGAGCACGCGCGCCTTGCCCGCGGGGTACGCGCGGCGCAGCTCCGACTCGCTCGCGGACGCGACGCGCTCGAGGCCGAGGATGTCGGCGAGCATCGAGTGCACGCGCTCCGTCTGTCCGCGGTGCGCCTGCACGAACGATCCGTACGTCGCGAGGTGCGTCGAGTGACCCACGCGGTCGGGCGCGGTGGTCTCGCCGTACACGACCACCGTCTCGCTCCCCAGGATCTGCGGGGAGTCGCCGTCGTGGTAGTTGAGCGCCACGCCGAGGATCTCCTCGTTGTCGGTGGCGAGGCGCTGTGCCGCCAGCGTGAGCGCCGCCCGATCGGCGCGAGCCCTGTGCACGACGAGCGTGAGCAGCACGCGCGCCCCACCGTCGTCGCGCACCTCGCGCAGGTCGACCGCGCGGAGCACGCCGTGCCCGTTGGCCTCGAACGGCGCGAGCGGTCCGCGCGAGGCCTCGTCTCGCCGCACGTGCTCGCGGAGCGACGCGGCGACGCGCGCGAGCGGTGGCGACAGCACCTGGCAGCGCGGGATGTCGACGACCATGTGGCCGCCGCCCTTGGCGAAGAGCCCCAAGCGGCCACCCGGTGCGACGATCAGCTTGGCGCGCGTGCGGTAGCCGACGACGGGGTCGGCCGGACACACCGGCTCGGTATAGACGAGCTCGAGGCCCGCGTAGCGCGCGGCAGACTGCACCACGCGTCCGCGCTTGAGGGCGAGCTGCTCGCCGTACGGAAGCCCGATGATCGGGCAGCCGCCGCACTGCTCGGCGTGATCGCACACGACCATCTGCGGGTCCCGCGGCGCGAGGCCTGCGAGCACGTCGATGTCTGTGGGCGGCGCCATAGGAGGGCGAGTCTACAGCAGCACGGCGCCGCTTTCTCCCCCCAGCGTGGCCCGGGCGGCTCGACCGCGCGCCCCTGTGGGGCGGGCGGCGACGACTCTTACCTGGTGCGACAGACCGCGCCGATCGTGCGCCGCGCGATCGTTGTTGATACGCTGGTGGGATGGCTTACTCGGGCCCGGCGCTCCCGAACGTCGGAGACACGATCGCCGGCAAGTACGAGCTGGTGCGCGTGCTGGGCGAGGGCGGCATGGGCATCGTCTTCGAAGCGATGCACGTCCGCATGCGCACGCGCGTCGCCGTCAAGATGCTCCTGCCGGCCATGCTCGCCCACGACGATCTCGTGGCGCGATTCGAGCGCGAGGCGCGCGCCGCCGGCCAGCTCCGCAGCCGCCACGCCGCGCGCGTCGTCGACGTCGACGTCCTTCCCAGCGGCCTGCCGTACATGGTGATGGAGTTCCTCGAGGGGCACGACCTCCAGAGCGAGCTCGAGGCGCGCAACCAGTTCCCGCCCCAGGAGGCCGTCGACTACGTGCTGCAGGCGTCGGTCGCGATGGGAGAGGCCCACGCGCTCGGCATCATCCACCGCGACCTCAAGCCGTCGAACATGTTCTTGACGGTCGAGGACGAGCGGCGCGTCGTGAAGATCCTCGACTTCGGCATCTCGAAGGTGCAGAGCGACGGCGACGCCAAGCTCACCGCCGCCGAGACGGTCATGGGCACGGCGATGTACATGTCGCCCGAGCAGGTCAAGTCTGCGAGCGCCGTCGACGGGCGCGCCGACGTGTGGTCGCTCGGCGTCATCCTCTACGAGCTCATCACGGGCCGCCCGCCGTGGCTCGGCTCGGCGACCCAAGTCGCGGCCGCCATCGTCAGCGAGGACGCGCCCGACATCCGCACGCTGAGCCCCACCTTGGCGCCCGGGCTCGCCGCGGCGATCCACCACGCGCTCATCCGAGACCTCAAGGCGCGCACGCCCACGGTGCGCGCGCTCATCGAAGAGCTCGTCCCCTTCGCGGCGGCCGACAGCGTCGGACGTGCGGCGGCCGAGCAGATCCTGCAGTCGAGCCAGAGCCAGCCGTTCATCCGTTCGCAGCTGCCGTCGAGCGCGCACACGGCAGACACGGCCGTCGCGCTGCCCGTCGGGACGGGCCGCGAGGCCGACGGCGCCACCGCGCCGGGCTGGTCGCAGCACTCCCACGCGAACCGCAAGGGCACGCGCGTGCTCACGATCCTCGGCGGCTTGGCCGCGCTCGTGCTCATCGGTGTCGGCGCGTTCATCGTCACGCGGACGGTGTCGTCGAGCTCCGGCGCCGCGACGCAGACGGCGCCCGAGGGGGTCCAGGCCGCGACCTCGGTGCTTCCGCCGAGCTCCGTCGAGTCGCCCCCGCCCGCGGTGGACCCGCCGGCCGACCCGCCCCCGGCTCCGCCGGCCACGCAGGCCGCGCAGGCGACGGCGCCCAAGCCTGCGACGCGGCCCCCCGTCTCCAAACCGCACGCAGGCGGTGCGCCGCCCAAGCCTGCGCCCGTCAAGTCGAGCACCCCACCTCCCAAGCCAAAGCCTGCGAGCACGCGGCCTCCGTTGTTCTTGCCGTGAGTTGGCAACGTCCTTGCTAGAGGTGAGGCATATGGAGATTCGAAAGATCCTCGCGCCGACCGATTTCAGCGCGTGTGGGGACGCCGCGCTGGCCTACGCCGCGGCGCTCGCAAAGCGTCTCGGGGCGTCGCTCACGATCCTCCACGCGTACGAGCTGCCCATCCTCGGCATGGCCGAGGGCGCGCTCGTCGCCACGAGCGAGGTGACCGGGCGCATCGTCGTGAGCGCCGAGAAGGCCCTCGAAGAGCGCAAAAAGAAGATGGAATCCGAAGGGTTGAAGGTCGAGGGTCTGCTGCGCCAGGGCATCGCGGACGTCGAGATCATCGAGCAAGCGAGCGCGGTCGGCGCCGACCTCATCGTCATGGGGACCCACGGTCGGCGCGGCTTCTCGCACATCCTCCTCGGCAGCGTGGCCGAGCGCGTCGTGCGGGGCTCGCCCATCCCGGTGCTCACGCGCCGAAGCGCAGAGGGTTCGGACTGACGCAATGTTTGCGCGCGATGAGCCGGCGAGAGTGACCATCCTTCTCGTGGACGACGACGTGCGGGGCACGCGCCGCATCGGCGACATGCTCCGCGAGGACGGCTACCACGTGGAGGTCGCGTTCGACGGCGCCACGGCGATCGCGCGCCTGACG
Source organism: Myxococcales bacterium (assembly GCA_020430845.1). Lineage (GTDB taxonomy): Bacteria > Myxococcota_A > Polyangia > Polyangiales > Polyangiaceae > Labilithrix. The sequence goes on along the minus strand of JAGQJA010000173.1, from coordinate 37,315 downwards.
CGCGACCCTCTACCGGACGTGCTCGTCGCCGACGTGCGGTTGCCTCACGCCGACGGCGTGTCGGTCGCCCAGTACGCCCTCTTCCGGCACCCGGATCTGCTGCTCGTGTTCGTGACGAGCTATCCCGAAGCCGTCCACCGGGCGACGTGGCGCGCCCCGCCGCGCGTCCTCACCAAGCCGATCTCGTACGCAGACCTCGGCGCGGCGCTCCCCGAGCCACCCGCGCGAGGGCGTAGGCCGCCGCCGTCGGGTGGTGGTACAGAAGGGGCATGACGGAACCGACCAAGGCGAGGATCCTCGTCGTCGACGACGAGGCCAGCGCGCGCGCCGGCCTCGAGAAGCTTCTGGGGGGTGAGGGGTATCGGGTCGAGACGGCGGAGTCCGCCGAGGCGGCGCTGGCAGTGGCCGCCGACTTTGCGCCCGACGTCGTCGTCACCGATCTGCGCATGCCCGGGATGGACGGCGTCGAGCTGACGCGCCGCCTGCGCGAGCAGGACAAGCACCTTCCGGTGATCCTGGCGACGGCCTTCGGGGACGTGTCGACCGCCGTGTCGGCGATGCGGGCGGGGGCCGACGACTACCTCACCAAGCCGATCGACATCGACGCGCTCGTCGTGTCGATCGAGCGCGCTCGCGAGCGCCGCGCGCTCCGCACCGAGGCCGAGAACCTGCGCCGGCACGTGCGCGAGCAGAGCGGCGAGGGGCTCCAGGGCCTCATCGGCGCGAGCGACGCGATGCAGAAGGTCTACCGCGTCGCCCGGCAGGTGTCGGGATCGCGCGCCACCGTGCTCATCACGGGCGAGAGCGGCACCGGCAAGGGCGAGCTCGCCCGCGCCATCCACGCGCTCTCTCCGCGCGCCGACAAGCCGTTCGTCTCTCTGCATTGCGCGGCGCTCGCCGACTCGCTCCTCGAGAGCGAGCTGTTCGGGCACGAGAAGGGCGCGTTCACCGGCGCCGATCGCCGCCGCGTCGGTCGCTTCGAGCAGGCGTCGGGCGGGACGCTCTTCCTCGACGAGGTCGGCGACATCCCGCCGCTCACGCAGGTCAAGCTGCTGCGCGTGCTGCAGGAGCGCGTCTTCGAGCGCGTCGGCGGCAACGAGCCCATCAGCGTCGACGTGCGCGTCATCGCGGCGACCAACAAGGACATCGTCGCCGAGGTGCGCGCGGGCCGGTTCCGCGAGGACCTCTACTACCGGCTCAACGTCGTGCACATCGACATGCCGCCGCTGCGTCTGCGCGGGGCCGACGTGGTCGCGCTCGCGCACCACTTCCTCAAGGCGTACGCCGGCGAGAACCACCGCGACGTCGAGACCTTCACCGAGAAGGCGCGCGCCAAGATCCTCCGGCACCGCTGGCCCGGCAACGTCCGCGAGCTCGAGAACGCCATCGAGCGCGCGGTGGTGATGTGCGAGGGCAACGCCGTGCGCGAGCAAGACCTGCCGTTCGACGCGCCGTCTCCGCTCGAGGGCGCGCTGCGCATCCCCGGCTCCACGATGGGCGAGATCGAGAAGTACGCGATCCTCACCACGCTCGAGGCCGTCGGCGGCAGCACGTCCAAGGCGGCCGAGATCCTCGACATCAGCGTCCGCACCATCCAGTACCGGCTGCACGAGTACGGGCTCGCGGGGGGCCGCAAGGGCGCGTCGAGCCCGCCGTCGTCGAGCTGACCTCGCCTACTCGAGGGGGAGGGTCACGCGGAAGACGGTGCGTCCGGGGCGACTGTCGACGGTGATGTCGCCGTCGTGGTCCTCGACGATGCGGTAGCTGATCGACAGGCCGAGGCCCGTCCCGGTCGGCTTGGTGGTGTAGAACGCGTCGAAGATCGGCGCGTTCGGGTCGGGGAGGCCGGGACCGTCGTCCTCGACGTCGATCACAGCGTGACGTGGCCGCCGCCGCACGCGGAGCGTGACGGTGCCGTGGCCCGTGGGGGTGAGCGCGTCGATCGCGTTGCGCAGCAGGTTGAGCAGCACCTGCGTGAGCTTCGCCCCGTCCGCGGGGATGAGCACGTCGTTGCGGGGCAGGTCGAGGTGCAGCTCGAGTCCGGCCCGCTTCGCCTCCTCACGGACGAGCGCCGCCGTGCGCTCGCAGAGCTGCGGCACGCTCGTCGGCTCGAGCTGCAGCGGCTTGGGCCGCGTGAAGTCGAGGAACTCGGTGACGAGGGCGCCGAGCCGGCGGATCTCGTCGCGGACGACCTCGGTCGCTTCGAGCATCTCGGCGTCGCCGCCTCGCTTGCGGATGGCCCGCTCCAAGAACGAGACGTGGAGCTGCGCCCCGTTGAGGGGGTTTCGGATCTCGTGCGCGAGGCCGGCCGCGAGCGTGCCGATGGCCGCGAGCCGCTCGCTCTTCTTGGTGCGCTCGGCGAGGGCCTTCTCGTCGGTGACGTCGCGTCCGACGGCGAGCACGCGCGACGTCGCCGGATCGTCACCCGCCCTCGCGAAGCGCCACGCCACCGAGCGCGCGCGGCCCGACTTGGCCTGCACGGGGATCTCCGCCTCGCGGTAGGCAGCCGCCTCGGTCACCTCGGCGAGCACCGTGCGCTGGAGATCGGTCGCGAAGAGGGCCTGCGCGAAGGGACGCCCGATGAGCTCGTCGCGGTCCCACCCGGTCACGCGGCAGGCCTCGCGGTTGACCTCGTGGATCGATCCGTCGGGCTCGAGGCTGACGATGACCGCCGGGGCGTGGGCGAGGGCCGCGACGCTCTCGGCCTCGGCGCGCGCCAGGGCGGTCGACAGCTCGTCGGCGCGCGCGGTCGCGCGCTGCTCGATGCGCGCGGCGAAGTCGGCCCCGTAGCTCTCGAGCATGGTCGCGAGCGTCAGGTCGATGAGCTTCGCGAGCGCCACGCGCGTCACCTCGAGGTCCGGGATCTTCGCCTCGCCGAGGATGCGCACCAGCTCGCAGCGGATGACGGACATCGCGGTGAACATGTACCGCTGGGGCAAGCCGACGCGGACGTGCACGCGCCCGATGCGCAGGGTCGCCTCGTAGTACGCCTCGTCGAAGTGCCCTCGGAAGAGCTCGCCCATCCACCGCACCAGGCTCGCGCGGAGCCGATCGATCTGCGCGTCGTCGACGAAGACCGCGTGCGCGTCGTCGTGCTCGTGGATGCGCTCGTAGAACTCGTCGGAGATGCGCGCGAAGTGCGGCTCGACGACCGGGCGCGCCGCGGCGACGAGCGCGGCGTCGTCGTGGGTGTAACGAACGTAGCGGGTGAGCTCCTGCCAGCGCGCCTCGTCGTTCATCGGGCCGGAGCATACGGCGCCGTCGCCCGCCCGTCTCGCGTCTCGGGTCGCCTGTCGCGCGCCCCGGAGCCCGTCCGATCGGTCGTCGAATCGTCGAGTTAATTCATGCTGTTGCACGGCTCGCGCCGCGCCCGCGTGACGGGCCGGCCCCTCGGCGCCCCGGCGCCGGGCCGCAGTCGCGCTTCGGCTCGGCGAGAAGCGAAACCTCCCTCTGCTTGTCGGCGTAGAACCTCCCATGAGCGCCGCAGTCGCATGCATGGCTACCGCCGACATGTGGCGCCTGGTCGCCCGACTGCGTGTTACAACGGCGCTCGTGAGCAACGAACGGCCGCGGGGAGAGACCGCGGCGCTGGACGACGCGATGGATCGCTACGCCCGCGGCGACGACGCCGCGTTCGCCATCGTGTACGACGGCATCGCACCCCGCCTCTACGCGTTCGCGCTCCGCCGCACGCGAGACCGCGAGCGCGCCGAGGACGTCGTCCAACAGACGATGCTCCACATCCACCGCGCGCGCGGCAGCTTCACCACCGGCGCCGAGGCCCTGCCGTGGGCCTACGCCATCGCGCGGCGGGCCCTCATCGACCAGCACCGCCGCGGCTCGCGCGAGGTGCTCGTGAGCGACGACGACGCGATGGCGCACGATCTCGTGGCGTCGCTCGACGCCCCCGCCGACGACGTCGCCGCCGCGCGTGAGCTCGCCGCCCGGATCCAGGTCGAGCTCGACAAGCTGCCCGAGACGCAGCGGGTGGCGTTCGAGCTCATCAAGCAAGAGGGCCTGAGCGTGCGCGAGGCCGCGCAGGCGCTCGGCACCACGGTGGCCGCCGTCAAGCTGCGCGCGCACCGCGCCTACGAGGCTCTTCGACAAGCGCTTGCCCTGCCACGGAGGGCGCCATGACGCCGAGCGACGATCTACGCGCGAAGGTGCTGGCCGCGGCCGCCAGCACGCCCTCGCCCACACGCGCCGCGTGGCGCCTCCGCACGGCCGTGCTCTCGGGCCTCGCCGCGCTCGGCGCGCTCGGCTTCTTCTTCGGCAAGGGCGGGACGCGCCGGGGCGACCGAAGCGACGCGGCGCTCGTCGGCACGGCGGTGCTATGGGCGATCGTGGCCGCGAGCGTGACCTGGCTCGGCCTCAAGCCCGCGCGGTCCATGCTCGGCCGCTCGCGCGCGACGCTCCTGGGGGTGCTCGTCGGCACCGCGCCCGCCCTCGCGGCGACGGCGCTCCTCGTCGCCCTCGCAGAGGGGCCCGCCGTCGACCCGCGGATGCACCTCGCGTGCGGCGTGCTCACCGTCGCGCAGGGCGTGCTCCCTCTCGCGGCGCTGGCGGTGCTGCGTCGCGGCGGCGACCCGCTCTACCCCGTCGTCACGGGCGCGTCCCTCGGTGTCGCGGCGGGCGCGTGGTCTGCGCTGATGGCCCACCTGCGGTGCTCGTACGTCGGTGTGCCGCACGTGCTCTTGGCCCACGTGCTCCCGGTGCTCGTGCTGGCCGGCGTCGGGGCGGTCGTCGGCGCGACGTTGCTGCGCGTGCGCGTGCGCGGGAGCTGATCGCCCGAGCGCGGACGCGTGGTGGTACGCTCGACGTCCCGCCGATGCGCCGACCGCCCCGCGTCTTGATGATCTCCTCCGAGGTCGAGTGCCTCGCGCGCACGGGCGGGCTCGGCGACGTCGTCGATGCGCTCTCGACCACGCTCGGTCGCCGCGACGCGAGCGTCATCGTCGTCACGCCGAAGTACGGGACCACGCGCATGCCGCCCACGACGCGGTGGCCCAGCGCGGTGCCCGCGAGGCACGGGTGGGCGCCGCACGACGTCCGCGACGTGGGCGTGCTCGAGGTCACGGGCGATCTCGCGCGCCACCGCCGGCTCTGCTTGCTCGACGATCCGCCGCTCTTCGACCGGGGCGGCATCTACGGCGACGCTCGCGGCACGTTCGGCGACAACGATCTGCGCTTCGCGGTGCTCTCTCGCGCGGCGCTCGAGGTGGCGGGGCGCGCGTGGGACGGCGGCCCCGACGTGATCCACGCACACGACTGGCACGCGGCGTTCGCCGTCCTCTACGCGCGCCTGACGATGGGCGTCGCGTGGAGCCAGGTCCCGGTCGTCTTCACGCTCCACAACATCGCATTCCAGGGCGTGCTCGGCGCCGACGCGATAGACCGGCTGGCCATCGGGCGCGAGGCGTTCGTCCCCGAGGTGCTCGAGCAGATGGGGCGCGTCAATCTCGTCAAGGGCGCGACGGCGCTCGCCGATCGGATCACGACGGTGAGCCCGACGCACGCGCGCGAGATCTGCACGCCCGCGTTCGGGTTCGGGCTCGACGGTCACCTGACGGCCCACGCGCACCGCCTCACCGGCATCCTCAACGGCATCGACGTCGAGCGCTTCGACCCGCGCGCCGACGGCGCGCTCGCGCGTGTGTACGACGAGCGCACGCTCCGCGTGGGCAAGGATCGCTGCAAGCAGGCGCTCTCCGAGGAGCTCGGCCTGACCCCCGGCTCCGGCCCGCTCTTCGGCGTGGTGTCGCGGCTGACGTGGCAGAAGGGCATCGACCTGCTCGAGCCTCTCGTGCACGACCTCGTGGGTCGCGGCGCGCGTCTCGCGGTCGTCGGCCAGGGCGACCCGACCCTCGAGCGCGCGCTCCTCGACCTGGCAGCGCGTTTTCCGGGCCGCGTGGCGACGCGCATCGCGTTCGACCCACCCTTGTCGCGCCGCGTGTACGCTGCGTCGGATTTCTTCTTGGTCCCGTCGAGGTTCGAGCCGTGCGGGCTGACGCAGATGTACGCCATGCGCTACGGGGCGATCCCCATCGTCGCCGACGTCGGGGGCCTGCACGACACCGTCACGCCCCTCACCGACGGCGGCGAGACCGGGTCCGGCTTCGTGTTCTCTTCTGGCGACGTGGTGGGGCTCGGGCGAGCGCTCGGTGACGCGCTCGAGCTCTTCGACGCGCCCGAGGCCCGCGAGCGCGCCGCGCGGCGCCTGATGCAACGGGATTTCTCGTGGGACGAGCCGGCGCGCCAGTACGAGGCGCTGTACGCGGCAATCGCACCGCGAATATCATGACCGTCATGAGATCGATGTGGGCGTGCCTCGGGGCGCTGTCTTTCCTGGTCGGGTGCGGCGAGGGGCAGCCGGTGCGCTTCGCGAGTGACGAGCGCCCCACGAGCCTCGGCGGCTCGGCGAGCTTGCCGCCACCGTCGGCCGCGTACGTCGAGAACCCGAACGGCCACCGCGCGCTCCCCGACGACGAGGCCTTCGTCGAGCCCGAGCACCCGGCCGTCGACACCAAAGAGGAGCGGGCCATGGTCCACGTGCACGGGGCCAAGGGCCAGACGTGCACGGGCGTCATGATCGGCCCCCGCCTCGTCGCGACGTCGCAGCAGTGCGCGCCGGGGCTCACCCCGGGCGTGAGCGCGCTCGACGCGGCCAACGCGTTCAAGGTCGAGATCCCTTCGAGCACCCTCACGTGGACGCACCGCATGGCGTCGCACGTCGTGCTCCCCGCCTGCACCTGGGAAGACGTGGACGTCGCGCTGCTCGTCCTCAAGGAGCCGGCGCCCTGGGTCGTGCCACTCTCGCTCGCCACGGTGCCCGGGCCCGGCGCCAAGGTGAGCGCGCTCGGCTTCGGCAAATGCACCAAAGAGGCGCCGCCGTCGGTCACCCCCCGACTCGGTGCGGTCGTCGAGGTCAGCGGCGCCGCCGTGATGATCGACATCCCGCTGTGCCGTGGCGACGTGGGGGGTCCCGTCGTGGACGGGCTCGGCGGGGACCTCATCGGGCTCATCTCGCGACGCGACGACCCGCCCAGCTCGCCGCGCAAGACGACCACGATCTCTCGCCTCGACACCGTCACGGTGCGAGGCCTCGTCGAGCAGGCCAAGGCCGTCATGGCCGGGGGCGCCGCCAAGGCGGAGCCCGTCTCCTGCAAGTAGCCCCGCGGGCCGCCGATCAGGCGGGCGTCGCGCGCTTCGACAGGCGGGCCGCGCGGCGCTCTTCGCCCGCGGCCTGAGAGGCGCGCACCTTGTCGTCGTCGAGCGCGAGGGGAGGGACGGCCGTGGGCTTGCCGTGCTCGTCGATGGCGACGAACGTGAGGAGGGCGTCGACGCACAGCCAGCGCTCGCCGGTCATCGCGCGCTCCCCGTGGACGATCACCTCGATCTCCACCGAGGTTCGGAACGCCGCCGTGACACGCGCCTCGAGGCGCACCACCTCGCCGACGCGCACGGGGCGCACGAACTGCAGGTCGTCGACGAACGCCGTGACGGCCATGCGCCCGCAGTAGCGCTGCGCCGTGATCGCGGCGCACAGGTCGATCCAGGCCATGATCTGACCGCCGAAGACGTTGCCGAGCGCGTTGGCGTGCTGCGGCAGCACGTACTCGGTCATCTCGGTCAGCGACGTGGACTGGGCGCGGGGCTCGTGCGACATGGGCCGCGAGCCTACACGATCAGGGAGGCAGCACGCGCACGTCGAGGTCCCACGGCCCGGCGTCGTTCACGTAGCCGTCGATCTGCAAGAAGTAGGTCCCGGCCGTGAGCTCGAGATCGAGGAAGCTCCGGTTCGCGCCGAAGCCCACGTAGCACCCGCCCGCGACCTCGACGCCCGGACAGGCTGGGCCACGCCGCACGTCGAGGATCGTGGTGTGGAACGATCCGGACATGTCCATGACCACGCGACGCGTCGCCGCGAGGTCGAGCCGCAGCAGTTGGTCCTTGGCGCCGTTGGCTGGCGTGCCCGCGGCGTCGCAGCCGGCGCCGAAATCGGCCGTCGCGGTCGACGTGTCGCCGGTGAAGAACCCTCCCGCGGGCGGGATCGCGAGCGCGTCGGCGCAGCCGTTGGCCCCGACGACGACGGTGGGGGCCACCGTGGGGCGCACGAGCACGCCCAGCTCGGCGGTGAGGCCGAGCTCGTCGGCGATCACGACGCGGTAGGTCCCCGCGGGGAGGTTGCGTCGGTTGATCCGCTGCGGCGTCGCGCCCTTGGAGCACGCCAGCACGTCGGCCTTGGTGCAGCCGACGCCGTCGAGCGACACCGCGCCGTTGTCGTTCTGCGCGAAGCGTCCGATGACGAGCACGTCACTCGGCTGCGTCAGCACGAGCTCGTACGCCGCCGCGGGGCCGCCGGGGAAGCACCCGTCGTCGATCGCGTCCTCCTGGCTCGACAGGTCGACGAGCAGCTTGGTCCCCACGGGCGCGGGCGGCGGCGCAGCGCACGTCTGGTTCGCCGGGGTCGGCGTGGGAGGGTAGGTCTTGACGAGGACGCTCGCGTCGATCTGCGTCGAGCCCGCCACGCCGAGCACGTGCGTGCCGGCCGGCAGGCTCCGCGCAAAGAGCGGAGGGTTCGCGGTCTTGCGGCAGCGCAGCTCGGCCGCGCACGCCGCGGGATCGCGCAGGCTCACGACGGGGACGCCCGCGCCCGCGAGCGTGGAGGCGAACACACGCACGTCGCGCGGCTCTGTGAGCGTGAAGCTGTACGTCAGCTCGCCGGTGCGCGCCGCGTCGTCGCACCCGCCGACGAGGTCTCGTGCAGGGTCGACGAGGCTCACGGTGAAGGGCGTCTCGAGCGCGACGGGCTGCGGCGCGGCGCACGACTCGTTGGTGGGCCGCGGGCTCGCGGGGCGCACGTCGACCTTGACCGACAGCGGCGTGTCGGCGAGCGCCGCCACGATCGCGTAGACCGTGTCTCCCGGCGTGATCCCGCGCGCGACCGCGCGTGCCTCCGGGGCGCTCGCGTAGCCGCACGCGATCTCGCTCGCCGCCTGACCGCAGGTCGCCTGGAGCGCGACGGAGACCTCCGTGGTCTTCGACGCGGTCGCCCACACCTCCACGTCGCGCGGCCCGTCGGCGGGCACGCCGGGCACCGTGATCGCGAGCACGACGTCGCGCGACGCCGCCGCGTTCGAGACGCTGCAAGAGGCGCCGTAGTCGCGCTTCGTCGCCGACGTGTCCACGATGTACGTGCCCGGGCCGCCCACCGCGAGCGCCGTGGCGCACACGTCGTTGGCGGGGGAGGTGCACGGCTGCTCGTCGATCTGGCCGTCGCAGTTGTCGTCCTTGAAGTTGCCGCACACCTCGGCCCGGTTGCTCCCCACGAGCGGGTCGGTGTCGTCGCAGTCGCGCTTGGTCGCGCAGTGATCGTCGGGGTCGCCGTCGCCGTCGACGTCGCGGAGCACGCGCTCGCAGCTCTTGGTCGCCTCGACGCACCGGTCGATCGTGCACGGGTTGTCGTCCTGGCACGTGACGACGGGCCCGGGCGCGCAGCCTCGGCGCAGGACGCACTTCTCGCGGCCGTTGCAGAAGACGCCGTCGTCGCACTGGGTGTCGTCGGGTGTGTTGCGGCAGCGCCCTATCGCGGGGTCGCAGCGGTCGAACGTGCACGGGACGCCGTCGTCGCACTGGCTGTCCTCGGAGCACGGGCCGCCGATGGTGGGATCGACCTCCGCGCTCCCGTCCGACACGGGCGGGGTGGCGTCGACCCCGGCGTCGAAGGGCTGCACGAGCAGATCACGCGTGGGGCTCCCGCACGACGCGCCGGCGGCGACGGCGAGCGCTACCGTGAGGGCCGCGGCGGCGCGGCGTCCGACGATGCCCGCGCTCATCGTGTCAGATGGCCTTCACGAGCGGGATCTCGTGGCCGTCGGGGCAGCGCGCCTTGAAGTCGCGCTCGGCCTGCTTCGCCGGCACCCGCGCGGTCTTGCCGCAGACGGGGCAGCGGACCTCGATCTCCTCTTCGTCGGGCATACGCCGATGATAGCCCGGCCGCGGGGCCGGTCGAGGCGTCGTGTGCGGTCATGTGCGTTGGTCGCAACGGCCGGGCGCGTCGTGTGATAATCCTGCACTCCTTGAAGTCACTGCTCGGGCTGCGAGCCGTGCTCGTCACGGGAAAGGGCGGCGTCGGCAAGACCACGGTCTCCGCCGCGCTCGCGCGCGCCGCCGCGGCCACCGGGAAGCGTGTACTTTGCACTGAAATGTACTCCGACGCCGAGCAGGGCTCCCCGCTCGCGGCGGCGCTGGGGGTGCCGGAGCTCGGTGACCAACCCGTTGAAATCGCTCCGGGAATCCGCGCCGCGGTGCTCTCGCCGAGCCTCGGGCACCACAAGTTCTTGCGCGACGTGCTGCCGATGAAGCTCCTGGGCGACGCGGCCATGCGCTCGGCCGCGATCCGACGCTTCTTCTCGGCGGCGCCCACGTTCCCCGAGATGGGCGTGCTCTATCGCCTGCTCGACCTCGTCCGCGACAAACGCCGCGACGGCACGTTCGAGCACGAGCTCATCATCGTCGACCTGCCCGCCACGGGGCACGCGCTCGCGCTCGCGCAGATCCCCGAGTCGCTCCTCAAGGTCATCCCGACCGGCGCTGTGGCCGACGCCGTCCGCGAGGGCCTCGCGTTCCTCCGCGATCCGGAGCAGACGGGCGCGGTGGTCGTGACCCTCCCCGAGAACCTCCCCGTGAGCGAGGCGATCGAGCTCACGCACGCGATCCACACGCACCAGATCCCCCTCGCGCACGTGTTCGTCAACCGCGTGCCCTACGACCCGTTCGGCCCCGGCGAGAGGGAGCTGCTCGCCCGGGTTCTCGACGGAAAGCCCCCGGTGCTCGGGGCGCGCTCGCTCGATCGGATCGATCGCGCGCGCGACGCGCTCGCGCGACTGACCCGCGAAGTACGCGCGCCGCTCAGCGTGGTGCAAGACGTGTGGCTCGAGGGACCGCGCCTGGCCGAAGAGGTCGCGTCGCTCTTCTCGATGGAGAGGTTCGCGTGAGCTCGCGGCCCCCCGACACCTCACCCAAGCTCGTCGAGGACGCGAGCTTCCTCGCCGATCTCGTGCGCGACAAGCGCGTCATCGTGTGCTGCGGCGCGGGGGGCGTCGGCAAGACGACCACGGCCGCCGCCATCGGCCTCGCGGCCGCCGCCCAAGGTCGTCGCACCCTCGTGCTCACGATCGACCCGGCGCGCAGGCTCGCCGAGGCGATGGGCCTGTCCGAGTCTGCCCGCGTGCCCACGCCCGTCCCGCGCGAGCGCCTCACGCCGGTCGGGGTCCCCGAGTCGGGCGAGCTGCACGCGTGGATGCTCGCGCCCGAGGTCGTCTTCGAGTCGATGGTGCGCCGCCTCACCACCGACGAAGAGCGCGTGCAGGAGATCCTCGACAACCGCCTCTACCAGCACCTCTCCAAGGTCGTCGCCGGGATGCAGGAGTACACCGCGGCCGAGGCCCTTTACGGGCTGTCGACCGACGGCCGCTACGATCTCGTCGTGCTCGACACGCCCCCGTCGCGCAACGCGCTCGAGTTCCTCGAGGCCCCTCGCAAGCTGAGTCTCTTCCTCGACGAGCGCGTCGTCGGCGTGTTCATGCCGCGCGGCGGCGCCTTCTGGCGCACCGCGTCCGAGCTCATCGACAGCGTCTTCACGCGGGCGTTCGGCGAGGGCTTCTACGGCGAGCTCCAGTCGTTCCTCCGCGCCTTCTCGGGCATGTTCGGCGGGATGCGCGCGCACGCCGACGCCGTGCGGCAGCTGCTCACCTCGGCCGACGCGTCGTTCGTCCTCGTGACGAGCCCCGAGCCCGTCGCGCTCGCCGAGGCCGAATATTTCCACGGTCGGATCGCCCACATGGGCCTGCCTTTCGGCGGCTATGTGCTCAATCGCAGCTGGGCCTACACCCGCGGCTTCGCCTCGCCCGAGGACATCGACCTCGGGCCTGGGGCCCCCATCGAAGAGGTCGGGGCCTTATTGAAGTTGCGTCAGCTGGCCGACGCAGAGCGTTGGAGAGCCCGTAGAGACCGGGATTTGCTCGCGAAGCTGCGCATGGAGGGGGGCACGGGCGCCGCGCTGGCCACCCCGCATCTCGGCGGCGCGGTCGAAGATCTGGCCGGTCTCGCGGAGCTTGCGCGGAACCTCGTACGCTTCGACGGGGCCTGATAGCATCGGATGTCGGGCGGGGCCGCGTCGCGCAGCATGTGTGGGCCGCGTTCCACGATCCTATGACGGTCGTCGACTTCTACAAGCTCCCGCGCGCGCTCCAGGACCGGTTCGTGGGCTCCGTGCAAAGCGGGTTCCCGCCGGCGCCTCTGCTTGCGCTCAAGGCGACCACGCCGCGCAAGCTCATGTGGCTGGCGCTGAGCGCGTTCTGCTTCGTCGCGCTCGTCGTCGTCACCCGGCTCGGCTACGGCAACCTCGAGAGCGGCCTCGCGCTCCACGGCGCCAAGCTCATCCCGCTCTACCTCGCCCTCGCGTTCGGCCTCGTGTTCGGGCTCGTGGCGGCGGCCGCGCAGGTGATCCGCGAGCGGGCGCTTCCGTACGCCTCGGGCGTGTACCTCTTCCCGGCGTGCGTCATCGACGCGCGCAGCGAGTCGTTCAAGGTCCACGCCACGAGCGATCTCGTCAGCGTGCAGCCCGAGGGCGGACGCATCGCGGTCGCGTTCGCCGGCGGCGCCAAGTTCCTCTTCCCGGCGTCGGGCGACGTGGCCGCGCTCGTCGCCGAGGTCAACGCCGGGCGCGATCGCGCGATGCGAGCCCGCGCCACCGAGGATCCGGCCGAGCTCATCGCTGCCGATCCGCTCCACAACCCCCGCTTCTCGAGCCCCGTCGGCCCGCGCGAGCCGTACGCGATGCGCCGCCCGCCGTGGGGAAAGCACGGGTGGGTCATCGCGCTCGTCGCCGGCGTCGCGCTGAGCCCGGCGCTCTGGGCGCTGCGCAACTCGGGCAGCGACAAGAAGATGTACGCCCTCGCCACGCGCGCGAACGACACCGCCGCCTACCGCGCGTACCTGGCGCACGGGCGAAAGTACGAGACCGAGGTCAAGGACATCCTCTTGCCGCGCTCGGAGCTCCGCGACGCCGAACGCGTGGGCACCGTCGAGGCCCTGCTCGCCTACAAGGCCGCGCACCCGCAGTCACGCATCGCGCCCGAGGTCGCCGCCTCGATCCGCGCCGCCATGCTGGGCGAGCTCGAGAAGGCCAAGGCCGACGGCAAGCTGCAGTCCCTCGAGGCGTTCGCCGCCAAGTTCCCCGAGCACGGCGTCGACGCCGAGCTCAAGGCGGCGATCCACGCCGTCTACGAGCGCGAGCTCGAGAGCTACAAGAGCCGCTGCCCCAACAAGGACAAGACGGTGCTCCCGTTCGTGGAGCGCCTCTACGCCTACGCGGAGCAGAAGGGCGGCAAGATCCAGGTGCGCGTCCGCCGCAAGGCGTCGGGATCGCTCGGTCGCGCCGACCACTTCGTGTCGAAGACGCCCACGTTCATGGGCGAAATCTCGTATCCTTCTCGATACTTCGACGAGAAGCACGCCACGCCGCGCGAGGCCAAGCTGCAGAAGGCGCTCGTCGAGAAGTTCGCGGAGCTCGGTCCGCTCTTCACCATCGAGGCGGGGCCGCCCGTCTCGGGAGACACGCTCCCGCCCGTCGACGTGCCGACCATCTTCGTCACGCACGGCGCGGAGTGGTCGTCCCACTCGTACGTGAGCCGGATGCCGCGCGGGAGCTACATCGGGATGCTCTTCCCGTTCGACGCCCAGTTCGTGCTGCCCGGCGACGACAAGCCCTTCAAGTACAAGACCGAGCCGATGCGTCCCGCGGCGCTCGGCGTGCTCAAGAGCGAGAAGCCGGCGGGCTTCTCGGGCCCCGAAGAAGAGCGCGTCTACGACGCGATGGCCGAAGAGGCGTTCGACATCTTCGTCAAACGCTTCAGTAGTCACTTCTTCAAGTAGTCGCGGGGTGCTCGCTCCGGCGGCGCCCGCTTGGCGTCGCGGGCGGCGCGTCGCTCCGTGCGCGTCGCGTCACTCCGCCACGAGGAACGCCTTGTAGGCCGCGTCGCTCGGCGGACGCCCCA
>JAGQJA010000173.1:21479-23196 GCA_020430845.1 Myxococcales bacterium | reverse complement strand
GCGGCCTTGCGGTCGAGCATGCCCTCCTTCGCGAAGCGCGTGTAGAGGTCGCGCGCGATCGACAGCGCCCACTGGTAGCCGTAGTAGCCCGCGTCGTAGCCCATCAGGTGGCCGAAGCTCGCCTGGAAGTGCGTCCCCTCGACGAACTTGAACGGCGTGTACGCGTCGTGGATCTCTTGGAGCACCTTGGTCGTGTCCATGCCGGGCGGGCGCGTGTGGTAGGCCTGGTCGAGCGCCGCGAGGTAGAGCTGGCGCTGCGTGGCGAGCGCGCGCCCGAAGGCCCGCGACTTGAGCATCGCGGCGTGCAGCTTGTCGGGCAGCGGCTTGTGCGTCTCGTGGTGCACGGCGAAGAGCGCCAACGTCTCCTTGGCCCACGCCCACTCCTCGAGCATCTGCGAGGGCGACTCGACGAAGTCTCGTGCGACGCTCGTGCCGGCGAACGTGCTGAGCTCGGCCTCGCTGAGCACGTGGTGCAGCACGTGCCCGAACTCGTGGAAGAACGTCACGACGTCCGAGTGGCTCATGAGCGCGGGCGCGCCGGGCGCGGGCTTGGGGAAGTTGCACTCGATCGCCGCGATCGGGACGAGCCGTCGCCCGTCGGGGAGCTTGACGGTGTCGCGGATGCTGAACACCGCCGCGTGCTTGAACTTGCCCTCGCGCGGGTAGAGGTCGAAGTAGAAGCGCCCCACGAGCTTGCCCTTGGCGTCGAGCACCTCGACGGGCTCGATGTCCTCGTGCCACGTCGGCATCGAGGCGCTCTTGCGGTAGGTGAGGCCGAACATCTTGCCCGTGATGTCGAGCAGGCCTTGCTTGACGCGCGAGACCTCGAAGTACTGGCTGACCTCCTTGGAGTCGACCCCGTACTTCGCCTTGCGGATCTGGTCCTCGAGGTAGATGCGGTCCGACGGCGGGATGTCGTCGGTGGCCTTGCCCCCGAGCTTCACGTGCGCGGCGCGGAGCGCCTTCATCTCGCGCGCGCCCTTGTCCTTGAGGTGCGTGCGCAGGCTCTCGAGGAAGGTCGCCACGGTCTTGGCGTCCTTGGCCATGCGCGGCTCGAGCATGTAGTCCGCCCACGAGTCGTAGCCGAGCAGCTTCGCCTTCTCGTGGCGCAGCGCGAGGATGCGGTCGAGGATGGCGATGTTCTTGTCGGCGGCGCGGTTCTCGAACTTCTTGAAGAGCTCGAGCGCGAGCTTTCGGTTCTTGGCGTACTGCAGCACCGGAAAGTAGTCCGGGTAGTCGGTCGTGACGGTCACCTTGCCGTTCGCGCCCGGCTTGTGGGCGGCGAACCACGCGTCGGGCAGCCCCGCGAGCTCCTTCGGCGTCGCCTCGAGCGACATCGACGTGTCGGCGATGTTCGAGTCGAACTCGAGCGCGAGCTTGGTCGCCTCCTCGTTGATCGCCCGCAGGCGCGCCTGCGACGGCTCGTCGAGCTCGAGGCCGTTGCGACGAAAGTCTCGGAGCCACCGATCGAGCAGCCGCGCGCGCTCGGGCGACAGCGCGGGCTTGGTCGCGGCGTAGCGCTTGACCACGTCGGCGAGCTTCTTGTCGAGGTACATGCCGGTCTCGAGCTTGTCGAGCTTGGGCTCGCACTCCTTGGCGCGGACGCGGACGTCGTCGATCGGGTGCGAGACGGCCATGAGGGCAGGGAAGTCGCCCGCGTTGCGGAGCGCGACGCGCGCCTGGTCGAGCTTGCCCATCACCGCGTCCCAGTCGAGCG
>JAGQJA010000173.1:8998-21420 GCA_020430845.1 Myxococcales bacterium | reverse complement strand
CGCGCCACACCTTCGACGACCCGGGCCTTGGCGAACGGCGCGCCGCGCGGGCCGAGGACCTCGAGGGTGGGATCGAGGTCGAGGGGCGCCTTGGGTGCCGCGGCGGGGCCGGCGGGCGGCGTCGCGTCGGGCGTCACGGAGGTCGACGGCGCGCGAGGAGGCGGGACCGACGGCGGCTCGCCGGCGCAAGAGGCGGCGAGGAGGGCGAGGACACTGAGGCTGCGCGCGCGGATCATGGTCGCGCAGCATACACGCTCAGACGACGAGGATCGCTCCCTTCGCCCTCGCTCCCGTCGCCTCGGCGATGGCGCATGTATATGCATGCACCTGCGCGGCGTACGTCGCCTCGGCCGACGCGACCTCACGATCGGTCTTGAAGTCGACGACGAGCCACGCGCCGTCGTCGTCGACGAACGCGAGGTCGACCACGCCCTCGACGAACGAGCCGTCTTCGGCGCGCGTCATCACGGGGCACTCGCGCTCGACGCGCTCCGACCTCGCGGCGCGTCGCATCCATGGGTGGGCGAGGGCCGCGGCGACCGCGCGCGTGGCGGCGTCGCGCTCCTCGTCGGTGGCGCCGACGATGCGCGCCTGCGTCCGCGCCGTGCTCGTGATGACGTCTTCGGAGGCGTCGAGCGGCACGGACGCGAGCGTCGCGTGGACGAGCGTGCCAAAGCGCTTCCCGCGCGGTCTCGCGTCGTCGCGGTCGGGCACGTGCTCGAAGGTGACGTCGCTGGCGCGACCCGTGGCCACGGCGTCGGTGGCCTTGTGGACGAGCACCGAGGGGGTCGACGCCCGCGCGATGGCGGCGCGCTGGCCCTCGCGCCACGCGGCGTGCGCGCGGATGCCCTCGTCGGCGACGGTGCGATCGTCGTCGGCGGCGAGGAGCTTCTGCTGGCGCAGACCGGAGGCCTCCTCGGCGGCGAGTGAGAGGGTGTGTGGGTCCCAGAACACGACCTCGTGCGCGTCGATGGTGTGCGCCCCCGGCCGGACGGACCCCGTGCGCGCGGCGCGCGACGGGCGATCGAGCGCGGCGTCGTCCCCGAAGGCGGGGCACCCCTCGGCTGGGCGCGACGCGCGGCGCTTGTTCTCGGCGGGGTAGAGCGCGACGTCGAGCGGAGCGAGCCACGAGTCCTCGATGGGCCCGTCGGCGACCGCGGGCACCACGAGCAGCTCGCGCGCGCGCGTGGTCGCCACGTAGAGGAGCCGCACGCTCTCCTCGCGATCCTGGGCCAACACCTCGTCGCGGCGCTCGAGCAGCTCGAGGGGAGCGGCGCCCGCGAGCGGCGCGGCCCAGAGCTTTCGTTCGGGGTCGATCCACCGCGAGGGCTCGCGCTGCGAGAGCGTGGCCGTGGGGTCGACGAGGACGACGACGGGGAACTCGAGCCCCTTGGCCTTGTGGACGGTCATGATGCGCACGCCGTCGGTGCCCTCCTCGACCACGGGGGCCTCGGTCGCGCCGCCGCGCTCGGCGTCCTCGGCGAGCTTGGTCACGAACGCACGAAACGACGTCGCGCCCGCCTGCTCGAACCGGCGCGCGACGTCGAGCAGCCGCAGCACGTTGGCGAGGGCCTGCTCGCCCGACGGCCAGATGGCGACGCCCGCGTGCGCGCGCGTCTCTTCGAGGAAGCGCGCGATCGTGTCGGCCAGCGGGCGACGGTTGCGCCCCGCGTGCAGCCGCGCGAGCACGTCGAGGCAGTCGCGCACCGGACGCGTGAGGTCGGTGAGCTTGCCCTCGTCGACGTGGCGCAGCGGGTGCAGGTGGCCCTGCGACGACCGAAACGCGAGGATGGCGTCGTCGCCGATCGCGAAGAACGGGCCGCGCAGCGACGCGTACACGCTCATGAGGTCGTCGGGCCACTCGAGCGCCGACAGCACGTTGCGGAGCGCCACGACCTCTTCGCGGTCGTGGAAGCTGCGCCCGCCCACCAAGATGTGGGCGATGCGCCGCGACTCGAGGGCGCGCAGGTAGGGTCGCGAGACGTCCCTGCCGAAGCTGTGCAGGCGCTTGAACAAGAGACAGACGTGCCGCGCTTCGACGGGCACGGGCTCCGCGCGGTCGCGCTCGGTGACCTTCCAGCCGCTCTTGTGGATCAAGAAGTCGATGAACGCGCCGACGGCGTCGGGGAACGAGTCCTCGAAGAGGTACTTGGTGACGTAGCCGTTCTCGTTGTACGGGCGCGGCACCGGGAGCGCGATCACGCTCGGGCGACCGCGCGCCTCGTCGCGGAAGGGCGAGAGCGGCACGTAGTCGGCCTGCGAGGGGGAGGCGACCATCGCCTTGTGGAACGCCGCGTTCACGAAGCGCTGGATCGACGGCACGCTCCGGAAGCTCGTCGTCAGGTGCACGACGCGCGCGCCTTCTCCCTCGAGGCGCGCCTTGATGCGCTGGTAGAGCGAGACGTCGGCGCGCCGAAAGCGATAGATCGACTGCTTGGGATCGCCGACCAGGAAGAGCTTGCCGGGCTCGGTCCGCACGCGGTCGGGCGACGAAGCCGCGGGGTCGTCGGCCGCGAGCAACAGCAGGATCTCGGCCTGCAGCGGGTCGGTGTCCTGGAACTCGTCGACGAGCAGGTGGGTGAAGCGTCGCTGCAGCTCGGCGCGCACGGTCGCGTCGCGGCCGAGCAGCTCACGCGTCTTGAGGAGCAGGTCGAGGAAGTCGAGCTTGCCCGCGCGCTTCTTGAGCTCCTCGTAGCGCTCGACGGCGCCCGCGAGCTCCCGCGAGAGGAGCGCCGCGAGGTCTGCGTTGGCCGCGTCGATCAAGCGGTCGAGCGCGTCTTTTGCGGTCGCGCGCGAGGCGAGCACGTCCTCGCGGCGCACGGTGCGCTTGGCGTCGAACCACACCAGGTTCTTGCCGCGCCACCCCCACGAGCGCTCGCGCGCCAGCTCCCTCAAGAGCGCCTCGATGCCGTCGAGATCCTCGGCCCCGCCGAGCTCCTCGGCGCGCCGGTCGATCTCGTACACGGTGCGGGCGACGCGCTCGAGCGACTTGGTGAGGTAGTTGTCGGCCGGCCCGAGCGGCGCCAGGTCCGCGAGCTCGCGGAGCGACGCGACGACCTCGCGCATCGAGCGCGCCCGGTCGAACGCCGGCCGCGTGTAGGGCGCCGGAAAGTCGCGCTGTCCGACGAGCTGCCACCCGGCCCTCGAGAGCAGGTGGCGCGGCCCCTCGCGGTCACGCTCCTTGGTCGCGTGACGCAGCACGCGCGCGACGCCCTCGCTCGGGTCGGCGAGCGCTTCTTGGAACCACGCCGAGAACGCCTCGTCGTACAGGCGGCCGCTCTGCTCCTCGGCGGCCATCTCGAAGAGCGGATCGACGAGCGCCTCGACCGGGCGTTCTCGGAGCAGGTCGGCGCAGAAGCCGTGGATCGTGCCGATGTGGGCCGCCTCGAGCTCTTCGAGCGCCACGTCGAGCCGACCTCGCGCCGCGTCGTCGGCGTCGGCGCGCGCGCGCTCGATCTCGGTGCGCAGACGGAGCTTCATCTCGCCCGCCGCCTTCTCGGTGAACGTGACGCACACGAGCGACGAGATGCGCGCGCGGCCGCTGACGAGCAGCGCGATCACGCGACCGACGAGCGCCGTCGTCTTGCCGGTGCCCGCCGCTGCCTCGACGATGAGCGTCTCGTCGAGGGCGGTGGCGATCGCGCGTCGCGCCTCGGCGTCGGCGAGGGGAGCGGTCACGGCAACCTCCGCAGCGCGGCGAGCGGGCCGAGTCGGTCCTTGACCTTGCGCTTGAGGCGCGTCTCTTCGTACGGGCCGCACACGGGTCGGAAGTCGCAGTACGTGCACGCCCCCTCCTTGGGGGCGGCTGGCAAGAACCCTTCGGCGAGGGCGGCTCGCACGGTGTCGGCGACGCTCTTCGCCGCGGCGCGCGCGGCGCCGTCGAGCGGGATGTCGACGGTCTCGAAGCCCGCGACCGACGTGCAGTAGTAGAGGCGCCCGCCCACGACGCGCGTGCCGGGGAAGAGCGCCTCGAGCGTCATCGCGTAGAGCACCGGCTGCAGCGTCTCGCCTCCGCCGATGAGCGTCTCGTCCTGCTTCGCGCGCTTCTTGCCGGTCTTGTAGTCCGTGGCGCGCAGCGATCCGTCGGTGTGGCGCTCGATGAGGTCGATCGACCCGCGTAGCCGCAGCCCGATGGGCAGCTCGGCGGGCTCGTCGCTGCTCTTCGGGTCTTCGGCCCGTCGGTCCTTGAGGCCGAACGACAGCTCGAAGTGCGCCGGCACCCACTCGGGCTCGAGGGTCATGCGGCGTAGCCACTCGCGCAGGTCGGCGGCGATGCCCGTGAGGGCGTCCTCCCACACGCGGTCGATGGCCGGGGCGAGCCGCTCGCGGTACGCGTCGCCCACGCGGGCGATGACGCCGTCGAGCGCGTCGCGCGCGGGCTCGAGCGTCTGCGCCGTGACCGGCAAGAGGTCGCGCTCGCGCAGGAGTGACAAGAGCTCGTAGTGGATCTCGTGCACCATCGAGCCGCGCGTGAGCGGGTCGAGGATCTCGAGGGGCGCCGGCTCTTCGCGCGGGGCGAGCTTGTGGATGGCCGAGAGCACGAAGCGATACGGGCACGCGGCGAAGTGTTGGAGCGCGGTCGGCGAGAACGATCGTGCGTCGAGCTGGTGGGCGGCGAGCGCGTCGCGCGCCTCTTGGTGTGGCTCGACGAGCCCGTCGCAGGGCGTCCACTTGCGGAGCCACCGTCGGCCGCGAAAGCGAAGGGCGCGCGCCAGGTGCTCGTTGGCCCCGAGCAGGTAGTGGGCGGCGCCCGTGTGCTGGTCGCGCTCGGGCAGGGGGAGGAGCGCCTCGAGGAGCGCGAGATCGTGCTCGGCGTCGTCGATGGCGTCGGCGGGCCTCTCGGGCGCGGGCCAGCCGACGCGCGCGTTGGCGCCGCGGTCTGCGCGCCGCGCGAGATCTTCGAAGCCGGGCAGCGCGCCCTCGGCCACGCGGAGCACCTCGAGCCCGTAGAACGACGGCGTGCGCGGGCGCGCGTTCTCGACGTCGAGCCGCGGGTACGACAGCACGAGCCCCTGGCGCGCCGTGCCCGCCGCGAGGCGCAGCGCCAGACGTTCGTCGGCGGCGCGCTCGGCGTTCGTGGGCAACGCGAGGTCGAGATCGCGGCGCGCCCGATCGAGCAGCAGCGGGTCCTCGGCCACCTTCTGCGGGAACATCTTCTCGGCGAGCCCGGGCACGAAGACCAAGTCGAAGACGAGGCCGCGCGCCTCTTCGATCGTCCCCACGAAGACGTGCCCCGGCCGCGGCTCGGGCGTGCGCGGGGCGAGCTGCGTGAGGCGCGCCTCGAGGACCATGCGCACCTCGCCGATCGACACGCCGGGCACGTCGGCCATCGGCCCGAGCTCGGCCAGCACCGAGAGCACGCGCGCGGGCGCTCGGATGGCGCGCGTCGCGAGCGCCGTCAGCGCCTCGACCCACGCGCCCCACGTGCCCACCTCGGGGAGCGCGTCGAGATCGCGCACGAGCGGCAGGGCGAACCGCTCGAGCGCGACGAGCAAGCTCAGATCGCGCGCGGCGGCCTCGGCGAGGTGACTCTCGTCCTTTCGCCGGTACGCCGCGACGTCCTCGGCGAGGCTCGCCTTGAGCCCGCCGAGGCGTCTGGCCCACCGGTCGGCACCGCCGATCACGGAGGCGTCGACGATGAGGCGCTCCCAGTGGCGAGGCGCGCGGAGCGTCCCGTCGGCCACCGCCTGGTGCTCGTCGATCGGCGCGCGCGCGGGGCCGTCGCCGTCTTCGGGCTCGTCGCCCGGCGCGCCCAGCAACGCGGACGCCACCTCCTCGTCGGGCGGGACGAACCGCTCCGAGCGCGGGGACGCGGAGGGAGGTGCACCGTCGTCGTCCTCTCCCGGCAGCTCGCCGAGCGAAAGGTACTCCGCGAAGCGGCTCGCGCTGAGGCCCTCGGCCGCGCACGCGATGAGCGCCAGGAGCGCGCGCCCCGAGGGGTCGGGGAGGCGCGCGCCGCTCGCCTGGAACATCGGCACGTTCGCGCGTCGGAACGCCTCCTCCATGTGGGGCCCGTACGCGCGCGTACGGATGAGGACGCCGATCTTGTCGAGCGGCGTGCCCTCGCGCGCCGCGGCGTGCACCAGTCGCGCGATCTCGACCGCCTCTCGGCTCTCGCCGGGGGCCGAGATGATCCGAATCGACGCGTCGGCGCCGCGAGGCTCTGCCGCGTCGCCCTGCCGCTCGAAGAGGCCTGCTTGCAGTCGCTCGAGCGAGGTCTCTTCGCGCGCCGGCTCGGTCGTCGGCTCCACGCCGAGCGCGCTCGTGAGGGCGGCGCGTGTGCGCTCGTCACCACGCGGGACCGTGGCGAGCACGTCGGACGCCGCCGCCGCCAGGGCCTCGAAGAGCTCGCGCTCGGCCCGCGTGACGAGCGGCGCGTCGAAGAAGAGGAGCGCGTCGGCGTCGAATCCCACGCGCCCCTCGCGCACGACGCGGCTGGCGGTGGCATACACGAACGCCCCGTCGGCGAGCCCGAGCGCGTCGAGCGCGCTCTCGTAGGCGGCCAGGAGCGGCCCGAGCGCGCCCGCGTCCTCTGGCGACGCGTACGCTTGCCGGAGCTCACCGAGCGAGCGCGCGAGCGCGCGGGGCAGGCCGGGGCGGTCGGCGAGGGGCTCGAGGCGGCCGAGCGACGCGCCCCGCTCGTGCACGATGCGCGCGCACACCGCCTCGAGCGCGAGGCCGCTCGCCGGCACGCGGCCCGCCGTGACGAGCTCGGGGCGCGCGAGCGTGGCCGCGAGCAGCGGCAGCGAGAGGCGACGCCAGCCGAGCGTCGACCCACGCGTGGAGAGCGCCCGCCGGGACGTCGCGGTCGCCGCCGCCACCGACGCCCCCACGATCGTGACGGGCTTGTCGCGCCGCTCGTCGAGCCAGGCGGCGGCACGACGCTGGCGCGCCTCCCCCGAAGGGCTCTCGAAGACGACGGCGCGCACGGCACGCATCCTAGGGCGCATGGTCGCCCGACCGAACGGCAATCGTCCGGGCGCGCGCCTCAGGCGGCGGCCTCGTCGGGCTCGTCGACGACGCTGGCGAGCTGCTCGAACCCGCGGAGCCGACGGCGCAGAATGACGAACAGAATCAATGCGATAGACGTGTTCATGGCAGACGTCGCCAGGGCGATGCCCTCGAGCCCGAGCCATCGCGCGAGCACGAGGTTGAACACGAGGTTGAGCGCGGCGTTCACGAAGCCCATGGGCAAGAGCACGCGGCTCAGGCCGACGCACACGAACGCGCGCACCTGCACGAGCAGGAGGCCGAACGCGGGTAGCCCCACCAGGTGGTAGCCGACGAGGCTCGCGATGCGGTCGACCGCCTCGGCGTCCATCTCGCCCCGCAGGAGCACGAAGCGGAGCAGCGGGCGACGCACCAAGAAGAGGAGGAGCGCCGCCGCCGTGAGCACGGCCATCGACCCCAGCTCGCCCCGGCGGGTGACGCTCCGGAACGCGCGCTCGTCCTTCTCGCTGAAGGCGGTGGCGAGGCGCGACGTGAGCACGGGCAGGAAGACCGCTTGGAGGAGCGACGTGGGGATCGTGGCGATGTCGTTCGAGTAGCGGAGCATCGTCGCGCCGCCGACCGCGAAGAGCGTGGCCATGTGCTGGTCGACGATCGGGTTCACGCGCGTGACGCTCCCGCCGCCCGCCGCGGCGAGGACCTGCCTCAGGATCGGCCACACCCGCCCGGGCAGCTTCCACGTGAGCTCGAGCGTGTAGGTCGCGCCGCGCTTGAGCGCGAAGAAGAGGAACGCCACGTGGAGCGCCTCGCCGAGCGCGGTGCCCATGGGCACGCTCACCACCCCGAAGCGACCGCGCGCCGCCCACACGAACGCCGCGGCGGCGAGCAGCGCGATCGCCGAGCCCACCGGCGCGAGCTGGAAGCGATTGTCGGCGTTGAGCACGGCGACCAGGTACGTGCGCACCCCGAGGAGCACGAGGTAGAGCCCGAAGTACGGCGCCATCGACTTCATGAACGCAGCCGTGCCGCTCGCGTACACCGCGTCGAAGAACACGAGCCCCGCGCCCGTGAAGACGAGCGCCAAGAGGGCTCCGGCGGCGGCTGTGTAGAGCAAGAGGCCCCCGACCAGGGCGCCGAGCTGCTGAGGGCGCCGCAGGCGCGTCTCGACCACCAGGCTGACCAGGGCCGAGTCCTGGAACGCCCCGAAGACGAGCGAGCCCACGAACGCGAAGAACGACCACCCGAGGTTGAACGCGTCGGTGGCGGCGCTCCGGCCGAACCATGAAGCGAGCGCCAGCGGCCACAGCGCCTCGCCGACGCGCGCGACGACGTGCGCCGGCACGAGCAGCAGCGTGGTCTTGAGCATGCCGCGTTCGGCGGGGGGGGACACGGGGGGCACCTGTCGCGCGGCCTCGGCCGCCGGGACCTTATAGGCGACCGGGGGCGTGGGGGCCCGCCCGAAATCCGCGAGAGCCGTCGCGTTTGGCTTGCGCGCCCCGCGCCGCGAGGGCAGTAAAAGCGCCATGTCTCACGCCATCTTGCGCGGGGTCGGTCTGCGCTCCGCCCTGGCCGCCCTGGTGCTCTTGTCTTGCTCGTCCACGACGGTCGTCCAGAAGAACCCCGGCGAGACGGGCGAGACCGACGAGCCGTACCCGCAGAACCCAGAGGCCGCCGTGGTGTTCGCGCGCGCGACCACGCGTGTGGCGCTCGAGGTGAGCTACCAGTCCGGCGCCGCGCCCTACACCGACGCCGTGCCCGGCGCGCGCAACGCGTGGGAGATCTTCAACACGAACGCCCGCGCCATCTGGGACGGCCGCAAAGAGGTCATCTACCCCCGCTCGCTCGGCGAGATGGAAGAGATCACCGACATCACCGCGACCGAGTTCAGCGAGAAGGACGTGCTGAACATCGCGCGCAAGCACCGCAAGCTCGCGTCGGGCGACGGCGCCATCGCCTACTACGCCGTCTTCCTCAACGGCGCGCTCAAGAACGACGCGGGCGTCGTGTCGAACGCCGTCTCCGTCGCCATCAAGGGCACAGGCGTGATCGCGATCTTCAAGCCGCCGATCGCGCGCTACGACAACGCCGAGAAGCCGGTCCCGTCGCGGCTCATGGAGCAGGCAGCCTTGCTGCACGCGTTCGGTCACGCCGTGGGCTTCGTCGCCAACGGGCTCGAGATCGCCTCGCCCCACCACGACGCCGCCAACGGACCCCACTGCTCCAACGATCAATGCATCATGCACTGGTCGAACGAGGGTGCCGACCAGCTCATCCAGTACGCTGCCTCGAAGATCAGCTCGTCGAACAGCCTGATCTACGGCCAGGGCTGCCTCAGCGACGTCCGCATCTTCGAGCAGAAGATGGGGCAGTGACGCCCCCGCCAGCGGTGGTCGGTCGCGCCCTCGCCCGCAGCGTCAGGGCATGACCGAGGGCGGCGCGTCGACTTCCATCTTGATGGCGTAGCGCGGGCCCTTGTCGAGGCGCACGACCTGACCGTGGAACTCGACGACGGTGGTGCCGCTGCCGATCGTGCCCTGGACCGAATCGCCGATGCCGAGCGTCTGGCGCCCGTCGCCTGCCACGTCCTTGAGCAGCAGGCCGATCTCCGAGTAGTTGACGGTCTCGTAGAGCTTGCGCTGGCCCTCGTGCAGGATCTGCACGGGCACGCGCCCGCCGAAGCGGATCGCCTCACGACGAGAGTGGGCGTCGCGCAGGTACATCGGCTTGGGCATCGACGTCCGCGGCACCTGGTGGATCGTCCCGCTCGGGAGCTCGATCGCGCTCAGGTAGCCCCCGTACACGCACGCCGTGTCGAGGTTGATGTGCCGCGGCGAGATCTCGACCTCACGCACCGTCGTGTGCCCGTGCACGACCACCTTGGACATGGCCGGGGCGGGGACGCCTCGCCGTCGGCGCATCCACACCATCTCTTCGGAGTGCTCGGCGAGGTTGATCTGCGGCACGTCGACGGGCAGGCCCGCGTGCACGAAGCAGTACTCGCCCAGCACGTGAAAGAGCTTCAGCTCCTTGTAGAACTCGATGTGCTCCGGCGGGATGAGCACGTTGCCCTCCTCGTCGGCGTACGAGGCCAGCGTCGCCGAACCGCCGTTGTAGATGAAGCGCGCGACCTTGACGGGGTCGGAGCCGTCGAGGAACTCGAGGAGCATCGCCTCGTGATTGCCGCGCAGGCACACGACCTCGCAGTAGTCCTTGAGCTCGAGGATGGTGTCGACGACGCCGCGCGAGTCGGGCCCGCGGTCGATGTAGTCGCCCACGAAGACGACGACCGCGCCGTGACCGAGCGGCAGCTGCTGGAGGAGGGCGCGCAGCTCGTCTGCGCAGCCGTGGACATCACCAACCGCGAAGAGTCGTCCTCCGCCGTTGCCCTTGGAACCGACCGCCACGACACCATGCTAACTCATGCTCCGCCCGTCGCGCACCGAGCTTGTGCGCGGGCGGCGCGTTCGCTACACCAGCCGGCGCCGGTCCGCGGGCTGGCGCCGAGCCCCCGTAGCTCAGTGGATAGAGCAGCGCTTTCCTAAAGCGTTGGTCGCAAGTTCGACTCTTGCCGGGGGTACCGAGGTGCGTGTGGGCGAGACAACCACACGCGCGCCCGTCTTCGCACGCCCGGGGGGCCGCGCGGCCCGTTCGCGCGTATGATGCTCTCGTGCGCCTCATGCGGA
Organism: Myxococcales bacterium; assembly: GCA_020430845.1. Lineage (GTDB taxonomy): Bacteria > Myxococcota_A > Polyangia > Polyangiales > Polyangiaceae > Labilithrix. The sequence goes on along the minus strand of JAGQJA010000173.1, from coordinate 10,789 downwards.
CTCGGTTCTCGCTCGCCTCTCGCTCTGTCCCTCTCGCTGCCTGCATCGCGCTCCTCGCGGCGTGCAGCAGCGACGATCCCGCACCGGCCGACGCGCCGCCCGCGGTGCTCACCGGCGACGCGCCGGCGCCCGACGGCTCCGCGCAGGTCGGCGACGGCGGCGGAGGGGGCGGCGGAGGAGGGGGCGGGGGAGGCTCCGCCGGCTGCGGGAGCCCGGCCACGCAGACGGGCTACGTCACCGGGCTGTCGGTCACGGTCGCGGGGCGGGCGCGCACGTACGCCATCAACCTGCCCTCGACGTACGACGGCAAGCGCGCGTTCCCGGTCATCTTCGCGTTCCACGGCGACGGCGGCACCGGCAACAGCGCTCGCAACGCGTTCAAGTTCGAGGCCGCGCACGAGGCCGACGCGATCTTCGTCTACCCCGACGGGCGCAACAAGACGTGGGATCTCGAGACATGGGAGGCCTCGCAGAACGAGGACGTCCAGCTCATCGACGCGCTCATCGCCGAGGTGAAGACCACGCGCTGCGCCCAAGCCGACCGCATCTTCGCGGCCGGCTTCAGCCGCGGCGGGTTCTTCGCCAACCACCTGGGGTGCCACCGCGGGGGCGTGCTCCGCGGCATCGCCTCGCACGGCGGCGGCGGCCCGTACGACGGCACCAACTCGCACTACGACAACCAGGGGCGCTTGGACTGCCCCGGCGATCCGGTGCCGGCGCTCATCGTCATCGGGTCCAACGACGGGCTGCTCCCCGACTCGCGCGAGAGCCGCACGTTCTGGCGCTTCAAGAACTCTTGCCAGAACACGTCGCAGGCCTCGCCGCCCGACCCGTGCGTCGCGCACGACGGCTGCGGCAAGTCCCTCAAGTGGTGCCAGATCGGCGGCCTGGGGCATCAGGTCTGGTCGAACGGGGCCGAGGCCACCTGGGATTTCTTCGCCGGGCTCTGAGCGCTTTCTTCCACGCGCGCGTCGTGCGACAAGGTCGCCATGTCGAAGGTGGCGCTCTACACGTACTGGCGTTCGTCCTGTAGCTATCGCGTCCGACTCGCGCTCGCGATCAAGTCGATCGCGTACGAGAGCCTGTGCGTCGACCTCCTCACCGGCGCGCAGCGTGAGGCGGCGTATGCCGAGCACAACCCGATGGGCTACGTCCCCTGCCTCGTCCTCGACGGCAAGCCCTACGTCGAGTCGGTCGCCATCATCGAGCTGCTCGAGGAGCTGCACCCGTCGCCGGCGCTCCTGCCCCAGGCGCCCACGGATCGGGCCGCGGTGCGCGCGCTGGTCCAGATCATCAACGCGGGCACGCAGCCGCTCCAGAACCTGAACGTGCTCGAGCGCTTCAGCGGCGACAAGGCCGCGCGCACCGAGTGGGCCAGGCACTACATGCGCCGCGGGCTCGCCGCCTTCGAGGAGCTCGCCGGTCGGCACGCCGAGGCGATGGGAGCACCGGGGCCGTTCGTGTGCGGGCACGCGCCGTCGATGGCCGACGTCTTCTTGGTGCCGCAGATCTACAACGCGCGTCGGTTCGACCTCGACCTCACGCCGTACCCGCGCATCGTCCGCGCCGAGGCCGCGGCCCGCGAGACGCCTTGGTTCGCGGCGGCCCGGCCCGAGGCGCAGCCCGACGCGCCCAAGGACGTGCTACCGTCGGCGACGTGATCCCCGCGCGCCTCGCAGCGCGTGCCCTGCTCGCCGGGGCGCTCCTGCTCGTGCCGCTGTCTTCGGCGCGCGCCGCCCCGCTCAAGACCTGGGGCGCGGACCCTTCGAAGCCCGACGCTCCGCCGGACCC
>JAGQJA010000173.1:7076-8889 GCA_020430845.1 Myxococcales bacterium | reverse complement strand
CGCGTGGGCCTGCGTTACCACCTCGAGCACGTCGAGGTGCGCGGCAACACCACGACCCTCTCGCGCGTGGTGCTCGCCCTCGTGCCGTTCACTCCGGGCGACACGCTCGACGTCGACGACAAGGAGCTCGAGCTCACCCGCTTCAGGTTGCTCGCGACGGGGTTCTTCCGCGACGTGCAGCTGTCGCTCCGCAAGGGCACCGTGCGCGGCAGCGTCGTCTTGGTCATCTCGGTCGTCGAGCGCAACACGGTCGTCGTCAACGACGTGTGGCTCGGCCTCTCGGCCGACGCAGACCCGAGCTCGGGGCGCGCCCGTCCGCTCACGGCGTACGGCGGTCTCGACGTCTCCGAGACCAACCTCGCCGGCACGGGCATCGCCCTCGGCGGCGCGTTTGCCATCGCCGAGCGCCAGCTCGCGCTGCGCACGCGCTTCAGCGATCCGCGCTTCTTGCGCTCGTCGTGGACGGCCGAGGCGCAGCTGCTCTTCAACAACGCCAAGGACTTCTTCGGCAACCGCGACGTGCTCGTCGACGACCCGACGCAGACGGTGGCGCAGGACTACGCGGTGCTCGCGTACCAGCGCTTCGGCGGGCGCGTCGGCGCGGGCCACGACGTGGGCAGCGTCGCCACGCGCGTGTTCTTCGACTATCGCCTCGAGAAGGTCGACGCGACGCCGCCGCTCGCCGCGAGCCACAAGCGCGGCAGTGACGTCGAGCCGATCGACTTCGACATCGTGCGCGGCTCGTCGGTGCTCTCGACGGTCAGCGCCACGCTCGTGCACGACACGCGCGACGAGGCCTTCTTGCCCAACCGCGGCTGGCACGTGCTCGCGCTCGCCGAGGCGTCGCTCACTCCGCTAGGTAGTGATTATCCTTACGGAAAACTGGTTGTGCGCGGCTCCCGGTGGATGCCGCTGCCCTGGGCGCACGTCCTACGGATCGAAGGGATCTTCGGCAGCGTGTTCGGCGACGCCCCCATGTTCGAGAAATTCTACATCGGCGACTACTCGGATCTCCGCCCGCACCGGGCGCTCGATCTGGCGTTCGACCGCCGCGCCGCGCCCAACTTCTTGAACAACGCGATCGCCGAGGTCCGCTACGGCGACTACGCGGCGCGCGTGAACGTCGAGTATCGCGTGCCGCTGCACCGCGGGCGCGTCACGATCTACGGCGTAGACTTCTTCGCGTCGACGGGCGTGTACGGCGTCGCCAACGGACGCGACCTCACCCGCCCGCCGCGAGGCTACAGCGGCCTGTCCACCGTGCCGGTCGACCTCACGTTCAACCTCGGCATCCGCGCCGACACGGCCGTCGGCGGCTTCTCGCTCGGCATCGCCAACTTCATCGGCTTCGTGCCGATCCGATCGGAGGGGCAGTGAGCCTCGCGCGCAACGTCGCCGCGGCCCTGGCCGTGCTCGCGCTCGCGGCGTGGCCCTCCGACGCTCGCGCCGAGGACCCGCCCAAGGAGCAGCAGCAGCTGCCGCGGCGCCAGGCCACGTTCACGTGGGACAAGGTCGTCGACAAAGAGAAGAAGACCGAGACGACGCTCCTGCGCGCGGGGTTCTCGTACCGCGACGTCATCGACAAGAACATGGCCGAGAAGCTCTCGAGCGGCCTGCCGACGGTGATCGCCATGCGCGCGTACCTGCTCCGCGAGGGGGACGAGAGCCCGGTGGCGCTGGCTGTGCGGAGCTGCCGCGTCGTCTACGACCTGTGGGACGAGGTCTACCGCATCAAGGCGACCACCACGGGCGGCGAGCGCGACGGCGCGGCGCTCAACCTCGAGGGTGTGCTGCGCCAGTGCGCCGAGGTGCG
>JAGQJA010000173.1:1811-7034 GCA_020430845.1 Myxococcales bacterium | reverse complement strand
TGGGGGTGATCGTCGAGGTCAACCCCGTGAGCCCCAAGACGCTCGAGCAGATGCGCAAGTGGGTGTCGCGGCCGGCCGGCTCCACCGGCATCGGCCCGGGCGACGCCCTCTTCGGCTCGTTCGTGGGGCTCTTCGTGCGTCAGATCGGCAACGCCGACCGCACCCTGCGCTTCCGCTCGCAGGCGCTCTCTCGCGACTGACGCTGGCGCGCGATCCGCGGCCCGGCCTGGGGTATGGTCCGCCCGTGAGCGAAGACGACGACGATCGCGACGACGCGTGGGCGGTCAAGCTGCCCGAGGTCGTGACCGAGAAGCTCGCCGCGCTGCCGGCGAGCCCGGGCGTCTACCTCTTCAAGGACAAGAAGGACGTCGTCGTCTACGTCGGCAAGGCCAAGAGCCTGCGCTCGCGCGTGCGTAGCTACTTCCAGCCGGGCGGCTCCGACGCGCGCATGTTCATCCCGGTCTTGCTGCGCACCATCGGCGACCTCGACACGATCGTCACCGCCACCGAGAAGGAGGCGGCGATCCTCGAGAACAACCTCATCAAGGAGAATCGCCCCCGGTACAACGTCAAGCTCCGCGACGACAAGGACTACATCTCGCTGCGCTTGCAGCCCAAGGACGACTGGGCGCGCCTGCACGTGGTGCGGCGCCCGTCACCCGACGGCGCCAAGTATTTCGGCCCGTATCACTCGGCGACGGCGGCGCGACGCACGCTCCACCTCGTGAACAAACACTTCCAGCTCCGCACGTGCACCGACGCCGAGCTCAAGAACCGCCGCAGACCGTGCCTGCAGCACCAGATCAAGCGCTGCCCGGCCCCGTGCGTGCTCGAGGTCGACGCGGGGTGGTACGGCGACCAGGTGCGCGCCGTCGCGATGTTCCTCGACGGACGCCACGACGAGCTGTCGCGCGAGCTGCAAGACAAGATGCGCGCGGCGGCGCAGGGCCTGCGCTTCGAGCTCGCCGCCGTGTATCGAGACCAGCTCGCGGCGATCGACAAGATCCGCGAGACGCAGCGCGTGGTCGCGGTCGACGACGTCGATCGCGACGTGCTGGGACTGCACCGCGCCGGAGACCTCGTGGAGCTGGCGCTGCTCTTCGTGCGAAAGGGCAAGCTCGCCGACGTCGTGACCTACTCGATCAAGAGCGCCGAGGTGCCCGACGACGAGGTCGTGGGCGCGTTCCTCGCGCAGCGCTACGGGGGAGGGGAGGGCGACGAAGAGGGCGCGCCGATCCCCGACGAGGTGCTCGTGCCCGTGCAGCCCGACGCGGCGCTCGGTGTGGCCGAGTGGCTGAGCGATCGCGCGGGTCACAAGGTGCTGCTCCTCACGCCGCAGCGCGGGCACAAGATGGACCTCCTGCGCATGGCGACCGAGAACGCCGAGCACGCGTTCCAGGAGAAGCGCCGCGCCGCGGACGACGTGAGCGAGCGGCTCGAGCAGATGAAGGAGCGCCTGCGCCTGCCGACGACGCCGCGGCGCATCGAGTGCTGTGACATCTCACACCTGGGCGGCGGCGACACTGTGGGGGCGGTGGTCGCGCTCCGCGACGGCGAGCCCGACAAGGCGCGCTATCGCACGTATCACCTGCGCGGTGACGGGGCCTCGCCGTCGCCCGCGCTCGCGCCCGTGCGCGCCGACGGTGACGACAGCGACGACGACGAGGTGACGCTCTCGGGCGACGACTACCGCGCGATGTACGAGGTGCTCGCGCGTCGCTTCCGACGGGGTCTCGTCGCGCGCGCCGCGAAAGAGGCGCAAGAGGACGGCGAGATCGTCGAGGAGGACACGTGGAACCTCCCTGACCTCTTCGTCGTCGACGGCGGTCGCGGTCAGCTCGCCGTCGCGCTCGCCGCCGCGCGCGATCTGGGCCTGCACGATCTGCCCATCGTCGCGCTCGCCAAGGAGAAGGAGAACGTGCTCGGCGAGACGCTCGTCGATCGCGTCTATCTCCCTGGCCAGAAGAACCCCATCGCGCTCCGCAGCCACTCGGCCTCGCTGTTCTTCCTCGCCCGCGCGCGCGACGAGGCCCACCGCACCGCCAACCGGGCGCGCGAGAAGCTCGGCAAGAAGCGGCGCCTCCGTTCGGCGCTCGAGGACGTCGCGGGCGTCGGTGACAAGACGCGCAAGGCGCTCCTCACGCACCTCGGCAGCGTCAAGGCGATCGCCGCCGCCACGGACGCGGCGCTCCTGGCCGTGCCGGGGGTCACGGCGCGCCACGTGAAGGCGCTCCGGCGCGTGTTTCCGGCGCCGCCCGACGCGGGGAGTGGGGACGCGTCATGAAGTGTGCGATGCGGCGGCAACCCCGTTGCGCCGGTGGTCACGGTTGCCAACCTCGTTGCCAGTCGTCGGGAGTCCGCGGTCGGCGAAATCCCCGGCACGCGCGTACAGTTGCCTCTGGCACGTGAGGTGCAACCGCTTCGCGCGGCCCTAGGTGGCCCGCCCCTTCTGCCTCGTTGACACACGAGCGCGAGTTCCGTTAGGAAACGGGGGCCTTTTGTATGGTTTCGGCGGCGCTCGAGAGCGCGCGCGAGAGGAGCAGCCCGATGACGTGGTTGAACAGGCTCGGTAAGTGGCTCATGGTCGGGTCCGTCATTGCGGGCACAACGGCGAGCGGCGTGGGTTGCCTCACGCGCCCCGTGAGCAAGCAAGAGCCCACGACCAAGGTCAACTTCAGCTCGACCGTGTCGCAGCAGGCCGTCGACAAGGTCGACCTGCTCCTCGTCATCGACAACTCGGGCTCGATGGGTGACAAGCAGGGCATCCTCGCCGAGGCCGTCCCGCTCCTCGTCAACGGCCTCATCCGACCGAAGTGCGTCGACAAGGACGGCAAGCCCACGGGCACCACGGCCGACCCGCTCAAGTCGACCGACGACAACTACGGCTGCGGCGCGCCAGGCGGCGGCGTCGAGCCCGAGTTCCGTCCGGTCGTCGACATGCACATCGGCATCATCGACTCGTCGCTCGGCTCGTTCGGCGGCGACATCTGCCCCGATCAGGGCCGCCTCAACAGCCGCGCGCACCTGCTCAACTCGGGCCCCTCGGGCGTGCTCCCGCAGACCGAGCCGCTCGACAAGGGCAAGAACGCGGGCGGCTTCCTCGCGTGGTACCCGCAGAACAAGGACAACTCCGACAAGGCGCGCCACCCCGAGCCCGTCGTGCCGGGCATCGGCGCCGAGGCCGACTTCGCCAACGCGTTCGGCCAGCTCGTCAAGGGCGTCGGCGAGACCGGCTGCGGTCTCGAGGCGCAGCTCGAGTCGTTCTACCGCTTCCTCATCCAGCCCGACCCGTGGGCCAAGGTCACGGTCGACCAGGGCACGCTCCGCGCGAGCCTCGGCAGCGAGACGGAGGTCGACGCGGTCCTCCTCAAGCAGCGCGCCGACTTCCTGCGGCCCAACTCGCTCGTGGCGATCATCATGCTGACGGACGAGCAGGACTCGTCGGCCGACCCGCTGTCGGTCGCCGGCCAGGGCTGGGCGTTCATGGCGAGCCAGTTCCCGGGCAACCAGACGGTCTTCCGCACCGACGGCCGCACCACGACGGCGCCGCGCGGCACGAGCGTGTGCTCCAAGAACCCGGGCGATCCGGGCTGCACGTCGTGCGGCTTCGCGGCCACGTGCAACGCCAGCGACCCGGCGTGCGCGGCCATCAAGAACGATCCCAACTGCGCCAACGGCGGCTACTACGGTCCGACCGACGACAGCCTCAACGTGCGCTTCCACCGCATGAAGGAGCGCTACGGCATCGACCCGCAGTACCCGATCAAGCGCTACGTCGACGGCCTCAAGAACCTCCGCGTCCCCAACCGCAAGACGGAGCACATCCTCGACAAGAACGGCGTGCCCGGCCTGTACGAGGGCACGCCCGCGTGCACCAACCCGCTCTTCGCCGGCAAGCTCCCCTCGGAGCCGGGCGACGACCTCTGCAACCTGCCGCGCGGCACGCGCACGCCCGACCTCGTCTTCTTCGCGGTCGTCGGCGGCGTCCCCAACCGCCTCATCTTCGACGGCCTCGAGTCGGCCGCGAGCGACGCCGACAAGATCGCGATCGTCAGCGACCCCGACAAGCGCGCGATGAACCGCGCCAAGTGGGCCAAGGTGCTCGGCGAGGCTCCCGAGGTGTTCAACTACTCCGGCATCGACACGCACATGGTCGAGTCGGTCAACCCGCGGCCTGGGCTGCCGGCGCCGTCGCAGACGCGCGGCGACAACGGCACCGACCCCGATCACGGCCGCGAGTTCGACACGCAGAAGGACGACCTCCAGTACGCGTGCACGTTCGAGATCCTCGAGAACGGCGCGCCCAAGCCGCGTAACTGCACCACGCCCGACTGCGACTGCCCCCCGGCGTCCAAGGGCGGCGACAAGAAGAACCCGCCGCTCTGCGGCCCGTCGAACGACCCCAACGTGGGCATCCAGACGCGCGCCAAGGCGTACCCGACGACGCGTGAGTTCATGGTCGTCCGCGACCTCGGCGAGCAGGGCATCATCTCGTCGCTCTGCCCCATCACGCTCAAGGGCGCGAAGGACTCGCCCATCTACGGCTACAACCCGGCCGTCCAGGCGATCATCGACCGCCTCAAGAACGCGCTCACCACGCAGTGCCTCCCGCAGCAGCTCACGCGCGACGAGAAGAACCTCGTCCCGTGCCTCGTCCTCGCGACGCTGCCGCAGGGCGATCCGGCGACCGCGTGCGACCAGTACGGCCTCAAGCCCCCCGCGCCCGAAATCCTCACCAAGTTCCGCGAGCAGCAGCGCGCGGAGTCGGCGGGCGGTGGCCCGGGCGCGACCGACCTGTCCAAGCTCCCCGTCTGCCAGGTGACCCAGAAGGACGTGCCCAAGGGCGCGACCTGCAAGGACGAGGTCGGCGCGGTGTGGTGCTACGTCGAGAACGACGGGAACAACGCACCGGCGGGCCGCTGCCCGCAGGCGCTCATCTTCTCGAACGGCTCGTCGCAGCTCGCCGGAGCGCGCTACAGCCTCCAGTGCATCCAGCAGTTCGGCACGGGCGTCGCGGCGGGCGATCCCGCCGCCCCTGCGAACCCCTGAGTCGGTGCGACCGGGGCGCCTCCGCGGCGTCCCGGTCGTCGCCCGTAGCCCAGGCGACACCACCTTGGTGGCCACACCCGGTCCGCGCAAGACGATCCTCATCGTCGAGGACGAGCCCCACATCGTCATGGGGCTGCGCGACGCTCTCGAGTTCGAGGGCTTCGCCGTCATCTC
>JAGQJA010000173.1:1218-1770 GCA_020430845.1 Myxococcales bacterium | reverse complement strand
ATCCTCGACCTGATGCTGCCGGACATGAACGGCTACGCGATCTGCGAGGAGCTGCGGCGGTCGAGCCACTTCGTGCCCATCATCATGCTCACGGCGCGCTCGCAGGAGTCCGACAAGATCCGCGGGCTCGACGCGGGCGCCGACGACTACGTCACCAAGCCGTTCAGTGTGAACGAGCTCATCGCGCGCATGCGGGCCATCTTCCGCCGCGCGGCGCGCCCCGGCGCCTTGCCCGAGATCGTCGAGATCGGCGCGGCCAAGGTGAGCTTCGCCACGCACTCGCTCACCATCGGCGGCAAGGAGCACGAGCTGTCGTTCTACGAGGTCGAGCTTCTCCGCCTGCTCGTCGAGCGGTCCGGTCAACCCGTCAGCCGCGACGAGATCCTGCAGAAGATCTGGGGCCTCGAGGCGGCGCCCACCAACCGCACCGTCGACAACTTCATCGTGAAGCTGCGCAAGAAGATCGAGCCGCTGCCCGACAAGCCGACGCACATCCTCACGGTGTACGGCTTCGGCTACAAGCTCGTGCCGTCGGGCAAGCCCGAGGCCTGA
>JAGQJA010000173.1:0-969 GCA_020430845.1 Myxococcales bacterium | reverse complement strand
GTGTGAAGCACGACCTGCACCGCCACCGACGGGTGCGCCGCGGCCACGCGCGCGAGCTCTTTGAGGAGCGCGTCGGACTGCGGCGTGAGCCCGTCGCCGCGGAACGCGTCGCGGACCGTCACGACCACGCCGCGCTCGTCGCGCGTCGCGATGACGTCTTTGTCACGCCCCGCCTGCGAGAGCGCGCTCGTGACCTCGCCGAGGAGCGCGTCGGTCTGCGGCGCGTCCTTGGCCTGATCGCGCCGCGCCCGGGTGAGCGCCGTCAGGCACCCGGCCCGCGCGCGCGACGCCGCGTCGATGACGTGAGGCGCGCCCGACTTGGCTCCCGCGTCGAGGCGCGCACGGACGGCGTCGACCGCCTTCTGCGCGTCGGCGAGGCCCGGCGCCTCGACGGACACGAGGCGCGCGGCGCCGCACAAGAGCGCGGCGCTCGTCGCGAGCGACTGCGCGGCCACGAGCCGCGCCTTCTCGCGATCCGGATCGCCGGGCTTGGTCGCCGCGGGGGCGTGCAGCTCACGCGCGACGCGGAGCTGCTTGTCGAGGTCCGCGACCTCTTGATCCGTGTCACGGCGCGCCGTCGCGTGCGTCGCGAGCCGCGTCTCGGCCTCGGCGAGCGCGCGCTGGGCGGCCGCCTCTTCTTCTTTGGCGCGCGCGAGGCGCGCGAGGATCGCGACGCGGGCGTACGCGGCGAGCGCCCGCTCGGCGTAGAGGTTGGCGGCCACGTCGTCGCCCGCTGTCTGCGCCTCTCGGGCGCGGCGCAGCTCGTCGTCGGCCTCGGCGGCGGCCTGCGGCGCGAGCGCGCGCGCGGCCCGCGTCGTCTCGCTCACGCGCGCCTTGTCGGCGTCGGCGAGGCGCGCGCCGGCGAGGGTGCTCCCGCCGCCGATGCATCCACCCAGCGCGGCTGCGACGAGCGCCACCGCGGCGAAGCTCTTGGGGCTCATCGCCCGTTCCCCTTGGGTGCGCGCTTGG
>JAGQJA010000172.1 GCA_020430845.1 Myxococcales bacterium | reverse complement strand
GCCGAGGCGCAGCTCGAGGACGTGTCGAGCCCGCGCACGGTGGTGGGAGACGGCTCGCCCGCGAGCTGCACGGGCGACGCGTTCGTCGCGGCCGTGGCCAAGGGCGGCGTCATCACGTTCAACTGCGGCGACGCGCCGACGACGATCACGCTCACCGAGACCGCGAAGATCTTCAACGACACCGGGCCCAAGATCGTCATCGACGGCGGCGGAAAGATCACGCTCAGCGGCGGCGGCAAGGTGCGCATCCTCTACCAGAACACATGCGACAAGGCGCGGGTGTGGACGTCGTCGAAGTGCAACGATCAGCCCGACCCGCAGCTCACGCTGCAGAACCTCACGTTCGTCGACGGCAACGCGACCGGGCTCGAGAAGGGCGGCAACGAGGGCGGTGGCGGCGCGGTCTACGCGCGCGGTGGCCGGCTCAAGATCATCAACAGCCGCTTCTTCCACAACGAGTGCGATCCCAAGGGCTCCGACGTGGGCGGGGGCGCGGTGCGCGTGCTGACCAACGGCGAGAGCATCTCCCGCCCGGTCTACGTGGTCGGCAGCACCTTCGGCGGCAAGGCCGGGCTCGGCAACACGTGCGCCAACGGCGGCGCGCTCAGCAGCATCGGCACGACGTGGGCCGTCTACAACAGCCTGTTGTCCGACAACAAAGCGATCGGCGAGGGCGCGAATTCGGGCCAGGGTGGCAACGGCGGCGCCATCTACAACGACGGCAACACGTACGACCACCTCGAGTGCGGCTCGCTCATCGAGGACAACATGGCCAACGAGGGCGGCAGCGCGATCTTCTTCGTGAGCAACAACAAGACGGGAGGCATCACCATCAAGGACTCGGTGCTCCGCCGCAACCCGAAGGGCAAGTTCGAGACGAGCGGCTTTCCGGGCATGTTCGTGATCGCCAAGGCGCCGCCCACCGTCGAGGGGTCGACCATCGAGTAGGCTCGGCGGCCGATCCGCGCTCGTGCTACACGCTTGCTCATGGGCGCACAGTGGAAGCAGAAGCACCGCGAGGCCTCGGCCAACGCCAAGGGCAAGATCTTCACGAAGCTGACCAAAGAGATCATGGTCGCGGCGCGCGGGGGCGCAGACCCGGCGATGAACGCGCGCCTCCGTATGGCCGTCGAGGCCGCGAAGAAGGCGTCGATGACGAAGGACACGCTCGAGCGGGCGATCAAGAAGGGCGCGGGGCTGCTCGACGAGGCCGTCAACTACGAGACCGTGACGTACGAGGGGTTCGCCCCGCACCAGGTCCCGGTGATCGTCGAGTGCCTGACCGACAACCGCAACCGCACGTCGTCCAACGTGCGCGTGCTCTTTCGTAAGGGCCAGCTGGGCGCGTCGGGCTCGGTCTCGTGGGACTTCACGCGGCTCGGCCAGGTCGAGGCCACGCCGCCCGCCGCCGGCGACGACGCAGAAGAGGCGGCGATCGAGTGCGGCGCGCAAGACCTCGAGCCCGGCGACGACGGCGGGACGCGGTTCTTCACCGAGCCGGCCGACGTCGACGTCGTGAGCAAGGCGCTCGCCGACCGTTCGTGGGACGTCACGTCCGCCCAGCTCATCTGGAAGGCGAAGAACCCCGTGACGCTCGACGAGGCGCAGCGGGCCGAGGTCGAGTCGTTCCTAGAGGCGCTCGACGACGACGACGACGTGCAGAACCTCTACGTCGGCCTCGCCTGATCGCGTCGTCGCGGCCCCGTCACGGGCGGACGGCGCGGGTGAGCGGTG
>JAGQJA010000171.1 GCA_020430845.1 Myxococcales bacterium | reverse complement strand
ACCGACACGCTCGACGCCGAGGGTCAGGAGACCGCGAGGGCGCCCGTGGCGTTCGACCGTGACGCGCTCGTCGCCGCGCTCGACGCCGAGCGGCGCCGCGAGGAGCAGGTGCCCCCGGTGTACTCGGCGCTGCAGATCGGTGGGCGCCGCGCCCATGATCTCGCGCGCGCCGGCGTGGACGTCGAGCTCGCGCCGCGCCGCGTGAGCCTACGCTCCGCCGCGCTCTGCTCGTTCGACGGCGAGACGGCCGACATCGAGCTGCTCGTCGAGAAGGGCTACTACGTGCGCGCGCTGGCGCGCGATCTCGCCCGTGCGCTCGGCACCGTCGGTCACCTCGTGGGCCTGCGACGGCTGCGATCGGGCGCCTTCGGGCTGGCCGACGCGATCGCGCTCGACGCGAGCGACGCCGAGACCCGCGGGGCGCTGCTCTCGCTGCCCGAGGCGGCGAGACGGACGCTCCCGCCGGTCGTGCTCGACGCCGACGCCGCGACGCGCGCACGCCAAGGCAAGAAGCTCACCGCCGACGATCTCGTCGGATCACCTCTGGGGTGCGCCGCGGCGTGGTTCGACGACGCGGGCGCGCTCGTCGCCGTGGGTCAGCTCGACGACGACGGCGTGGGCCGCGTGCTCCGCGGGTTCACTTCTTCTTGCCCGCCTTGTCCTTCGCGAGCTTGAGCTTCGCCTGCGCGGCCTTGGCCAGCGGCCCGTTCGGCTCGAGGTCGAGGTAACGCTGGAACTCGGCGGCGGCCTCCTTGAGCTTGCCCTCTTCGCCCAGCCGGCCGCCCAGGTAGTAGTGCGCGGGCGCGTACTTGGGCTCTTTGGCCACGGCCTCGTGGAGATCTTTGAGCGCGCCGGCCTTGTCCTTCGCGCCGTACTTGCAGAGCGAGCGGTAGGTCAACAGCTCGGCCGCGGGCTTCTTGGCGATCGCGCGATCGAGCACGCCGATGCAGTCGGGGAACGCGCCGACGTTCTTCAGCTCGAAGCCGATCGACGCGAGCATGCCCACGTCGTCGCCCGCGAGCTTCTCGGCGGCGCGGAGCTTCTGCGCGGCCTCGTCGGGCTTCTTCCACTGACCGAGGTGCGAGCCCCACGTCACGAGGACCATCGCGTCTTTGGGTGCGGCCTTGGCGGCGTCGTCGAACGCCTTGGCCGCACCGTCGTGGTCGCCCTTGCCAGAGAGAGCGACGGCGAGGTTGAGCGCGAGCCCTGCGTTCTTGGGGTGCTTCGTGAGCGCTCCCTTGGCGACGTCGGCGGCCTCGGCGAAGCGCTGACCTTCGATGTAGAGCGCGCTCAGGTTCTGCGCGGCCTCTTCGAGATCCGCGCGCAAGCCCAGCGCCGCCTTGTAGCTCTTCTCGGCGCCAGCCTTGTCACCCGCGCGGTCGAGCGCCAAGCCCAGGTAGTAGTGGGCCGCCGGATCCTTGGGGGCCTTGGCGACGGCCTCTTCGAACGCGGCCTTGGCGCCGGCGGCGTCGCCCGACTCGAGCGCCTTGGTGCCTCGCTCGATCTCGGCCCGCGCGGCGGACGGCGCCGAAGCACCCCCGGACGCGTCGCCCGGCGACGGCGTGTCGATGGGCGGCGGCACGTCGGTGGGCGCCTTGGCCGGGCGGTCTCCGCCGCACGCGACGAGGAGGGCGCCCGTGAGCGCGGCGAGGGTCATCTTGAGGGTCGTCGTCATGGGTCCATCTCCGTGAGCTTGGCTCGCAGCGCCGAGCGTATCGCGTTCAACCGATCGGGCGACTCCACCTTGGATCCGTCGAGCTCTGCCACGTAGAACACGTCGGCGACGCGCGTGCCCTCGGTGTTGATCTTGGACAGCGCGATCGAGAGGTCGAGCCCGTGGAGCGCGCTCGCCAGGTGGTAGAGCAGTCCGGGCCGGTCCTTGGCGAAGACCTCGACGACCGTGTGCCGCGGCGACGCGCGGTTGTCGACGGCCAGCTCCACGGGGACGGGCGGGCTCGGTCGCTCTCGCCACGGCGAGACCGTCCCGATGCGGTCCGCGACGAGCGCAGAGGCCGTGATGGCGCCGCTGCACACGTCGTGCAGATCGCGCTGGAGCCGGGGCATCGCGGTGTGCACGCCCTCGACGCCGCCCGCGCTGTCGCGCACCCAGAAGACGTCGACGGCCTCGGCGCGGCCCGGCGCGGCGCGCGAATAGACCTGCGCGGCGAGGACCTCGAGGCGGTTGGACGTGAGCGCCGCGGCGATCTTGGCGAGCAGACCGGGCGCGTCGTCGGCCACGACGCACACCTCGGCGAACTCGGCGTGCGCCGCCGGCACGAGGGTCGACTTGACGATCTCGCCCTCGGCCTCGCGATCGAACGCCGCGCGCGCGTGCGTGCAGATCGCGGTCGGCTTGTTGGCGAGCAGGTAGCGATCGGGCATCGACTCGAGGAACGCGTCGAGGTCCGCGGGCGCGCCCGTCCACACCTCGATCGCACGCGCACGGAGCGCGGCGAGCTTCTCGGCGTCGAAGCTCTTGGCGCGCTGGCCGGCGAGGTGCGCGTCGGCGGCGAAGTACAGCTCGTCGAGCATGCGCGCCTTCCACGACGTCATCGCGGTCGGGGATGTCGTGGAGATGTCGGCCACCGTCAGCAGATAGAGGTTTCGCAGGCCCTCGCGGCCGCGCACGCGCTTGCAGATCTCGGCCGAGGTCGTCGGGTCGTCGACGTCTCGGCGCGTCGCCGTGTGGTACATGGTCAGGTGCTCGAGCACGAGCGCGCGCGCCTCGGCCGTGTCCTCGGGGCTGAGGCCCAGGCGCGGCAAGATGACGTCGCACATCTCCGCGCCAGAAACCGAATGGTTTCGCCGAGATCCCGTCGCGTCGGGGTACCCCTTGCCCACGTCGTGGAGCAGCGTCGCGAGAAAGAGCGGCTCGGGTCGCGCGATCTCGGCGGCGAGGCGGCTCATGAGCGGGCGCTCGTGCGCGAGCTCTCCGCGGCACGCGGCGCGGAGGCAGTCGACGGCCGCCACGCTGTGAACGTCCACCGTGTACACGTGGTAGACGTCGTGGTGCACGCGCGCGTTCACCGGCAGAAACTCGGGGATCATCGCGAGCAAGAGGCCCACGTCGTGGAGCTCGGCGACCATCGAGCCGCGCTTGCTCGGGACCTCGCGCACCGTGCACACGAGCTCGACGAAGGTGCGCGCCGCCTCGGGTGAGGCCCGGAGGCGCGCGGCCCACTCGGGGTCGGCCGCGGCGCGCGCGATCGCCTCCCGCGCAAACGGCAGGAGCGCGGCCCCACGGTGGGCGCAGACCGAGTACGCGCGGAGCGCGAGCGCCGGATCCTCGGCGAGGTCGGCGGGCGAGAGCGTGACGCGACCGTCGAACAGGCGCAGCCGGCCCGGCAACGCGACCTCGGTGCGCCGCCCCTTGCGCGACTCGGGGCGCGCCCGCATGAGCAGCGTCTCGCGCGCGCGCGTCACGGCCCGAGCCTGGAGGTAGTAGTCCTGCATCAACCGCTCGGCGGCGGCGGCCCGCTCCACCGCGCCGTCGAGCGAGCCGTACCCGAGCTCGACGGCGATCGTCTCTTGCTGGTCGAACGTGAGGCGGTCCGACTTGCGACCGGCGTTGGCGTGCAGGCGGTTGCGGATACGCCAGAGGAGCTCTTCGGCGGCCGCCAGCTCGCGCGTCTCGCGCTCGACCAGCACGCCGAGCTTGAGCAGCGCCGTCCAGTCGCCCCCGCCCGCGTCTCGCGTGCGGTACCTCGCGCGCGCGGCCCACCGCGCCACGTCGAGATCGCGCAGACCCCCTGCGCCGGCCTTCACCTCGGGCTCGAGCAGATAGAGAGAGTCGCCGAAGCGCGCGTGCCTCGCCGACACCTCCGCCTCGAGGCGGTCGACGAGGTCGGCGAGCGCCCACGGCGCGAAGAGGCGGTCGTACGCGCGCTGCACGGTCGTCGCGACGAGCTCCTCGTCGCCGCCGAGGTGTCGCATGTCGAGCAGCGTCGTCGCCGTCGCGAGATCGGTCTCGGCGAGGCTCACGAGCTCGTCGCACGACACGACCTGGTGCCCCACGCTGAGGCCCGCGTCCCAGAGCGGGTAGAGCAGGAGCTCGGCCACGCGGGCCGCCTCGTCGCGCGCGCGGCCGCTGCTGGCGGCGAGGATGCGCACGTCGGCGTCCGACCGCAGGGCGACCGCGCCCCGCCCGTAGCTCCCCACGGCGGCGAGCGCGAGGGCGCACGACGCCCCGGCGGAGGCCTCGGCCCACACCCCACCAAGGATGCGGTCGAGGGCCACCGCGCGATCCCGGCCGAGCTCGATCCCGTCCCGCCCTGGGGCCGCTCCGGCCTCGAGGCGGGCAGAAAGCTCGGCAAAGTGCGCCTTGACCGCGTCCGCGGGGCCCATCGGCGGACACCCTAACACCGCCCTTCCCAATCGCCGCACGATCCCTTAGCGTTGCATCCCCGGTGGGCCAAAGTCCCACCCGGCTCCGGGTTCACGGGGGCCATGAGCCGGTTCGCCGCCGCGGATGGATCTCCACCGCGTCGGGCAGGCTGGAGGAGGAATAAAATGAAGTCGAAGAAGTTCGTATTCCCGTTGGTGACCGTCCTCGGTCTCGGCCTGGCCGCGTCGTTCAACGGCTGCAGCTGCGGCGCCGAGGCGAAGATCGGCAACGCCGAGCCCAAGGCCGCGACGCCCCCGCCCCCGCCGCCCGAGCCGCCCCCGCCCCCGCCGCCCGAGCCGGCCAAGCCCCCGGAGATCAAGAGCTTCGGTAAGGCGAAGATCGAGGGCGACGACATCAAGATCCCGGGCAAGATCCAGTTCGACTTCGACAAGTCGACGATCAAGAACACCAAGGAGACGCAGGAGGTCCTCGACACCCTCCTCAACGTCCTCAAGGAGAACCCCTCGATCACCAAGCTGCGCATCGAAGGCCACACCGACGACGTCGGCGGCACCGAGCACAACCAGAAGCTCTCCGAGCAGCGCGCGGCCGCCGTGGCCAAGTGGCTGACGGACAAGGGCGTCGAC
The DNA here is from genome assembly GCA_020430845.1 of Myxococcales bacterium. Lineage (GTDB taxonomy): Bacteria > Myxococcota_A > Polyangia > Polyangiales > Polyangiaceae > Labilithrix. The sequence goes on along the minus strand of JAGQJA010000171.1, from coordinate 438 downwards.
CAGAACCGCCTCGTGGTGGTCGGCTTCGGCGAGCTCCGCCCCGCGGTGCCGAACGACACCAAGGAGCACAAGGACCAGAACCGCCGCACCGACTTCAAGCTCTGGGAGCTCGAGGGCAAGCCCACCGAGGCCCAGAAGAAGGACGGCGAGAAGCCCCAGCCCGGCGCGGCCCCCGCGGCCGGCGGCGCGAAGCCCGCGGCGACCAAGGCGGCCCCCGCGGCCGGCGGCGCGGCGACCAAGGCCGGCCGGGGGCGCGCCGGCCCCCCCGCCCCCCGCCCCCGCCCCGCGCCCCGCGCGCCCCCCCCCCCCCCCCCCCCCCCCCCCCCGCCCCCCCCCCGCACCCCCCCCCCCACCCCCGAACCCCCCCCCGCCCCCCACCGCCACCCCCTCCCCCCCACCCCCCCCCACCCCCCCCCCCACACCCACCCCCACACCCCC
>JAGQJA010000012.1:3224-31562 GCA_020430845.1 Myxococcales bacterium | reverse complement strand
CCGTGAGCAGGGTCGCCGCGTGGTGGAGCTCGACCTCGCCCAGGTAGGCGGGCGCGCTGACGGGGGCGCGCAGCTCGACCCAGCCGTCGGGGCCGGTGACGATCTCCCAGTCGGTGCCCGGCACCTTCGCGACGCCGAGCGGGGCGACGTAACGCTGCCCGGCGACGTCGACGTCGACCGCGCCTTCGAACCGGCGGCTCGGCGCGACGCGCAGCGGAACCTCGCGCCCGAGCTTGAGCTCGAGGCCCTCGTGGATCGAGATGGCGCCGGCGAGCTTGACGCCGCGGAGCTGCGTGCCGTTGCGGCTCTCGAGGTCCTTGACGACGATCTTGCCCCCGGCGCGCTCGATGCGCAGGTGTTGGCGGCTGACCGCGGCCGACGGCACCTGGAGCGCGCCCTCGGTCCGGCCGATGACGATCTCTTCTCCGAGCGCGACGGTGAAGCGCTCCCCCGCGATCTCGAGCGGCAAGAGCGGCCCCAAGGCGCGACGCGATCGCAGCGCGCTCACCCGCTCGCGGAGCGTGCCGTCGGTGGGGCTCGCGGCGGCGAGGACCTCGAGCGCTTCGAGCGCCTCGCGGCGTCGCCCGCTCGCGATCAGCACGTCGACGTCGGCGGCCTTCTCGTTGAGGGCGCGCTCGCTCCGCTCGCGGTGCTGCTCCATCGACAAGAGCAGCTCGAGGCCCTCGACGTCGCCGGCGGCCGCCAGCGCGCGTGCCTCTCCCTCTTTGTCTCCCGCGAGCGCGTACGCCTCGGCCGCCTTGGCCGCGTCGCCGATCTCTTCGAGCTCGAGCGCAGCGCGGATCACGTCGTGACGCGCGACGGCCGAGAGCGCGGCGTCCCCGGCGAGCACCAGGAGCAACGTCGCGCGCTTGCGGCGCGCCTCACGCCCGACCTCCAGCTCCTTGGGCGCGAGCGACGCCGCCTGCGTGAAGAGCTGCAGCCGGGCCCGCGCGTCGGTCTCGGCCTCGGCCCGGAGGAGCACCACCCGAGCGGCCTCTTCGGGCTGCTCCGCCTCGACGAAGAGCTCGACCGCGCGGGGCAAATCTCCGCGCACCTCTGCGGCGCGCGCGCCCGCAGCCCGCCTCCCTTTGCCGAAGAGCCGGTCGATCAGGCCCACCGGACGACGGTACAACATCCCCCCACACGTCGCGACCGGCTTGACGGGGCGCCCCCGCATCACCGACGCTTGCACCCTGAGGCTCGTGATCTCGGAGCGCCCCGCTCCGGGGAGAAAAGCGCGGAGGCGCGGAGAGATGTCGAACCAACGTCTGGGGGAGCTGCTCGTACGGGAGAAGCTCATCAGCCTCGCGCAGCTGCGGCACGCGCAGGAGGAGCAGGCGAGGACCGGGCAGAACCTCGGTTACACGCTGGCGCGCCTGGGCTTCGTCAGCGACCAAGAGATCACGAACTTTCTCTCGCAGCAGTACCGCGTCCCGACGATCAACCTCGAGGAGTACGAGGTCGACGCCGACATCCTCAAGCTCGTCGCCAAAGAGCAGTGCGAGCGCCACCGCATCATCCCCGTCTCGCGCGCGGGCAGCTCGCTCATCGTGGCGATGGCCGACCCGACGAACCTGCACGCGATCGACGACCTGAAGTTCCTCACGGGCTACAACGTCGAGCCCGTCATCGCGAGCGAGACGGCCATCCTCCAGGCCATCGACCGCTACTACAACGCAGGCCCCTCGTACGACGAGGTCATGGCCGGCTTCGACGAGTCGGAGATCGACTTCCTCTCTGAAGAAGAGGATCTCAACATCCTCGAGCTCGAGAAGGCGAGCGAGGACGCCCCCGTCGTCCGCCTCGTGAACATGATCCTGCTCAACGCCATCAAGAAGGGCGCGAGCGACATCCACATCGAGCCGTACGAGAAGAAGCTCCGCGTGCGCTACCGCATCGACGGCGTGCTCATCGAGGAGATGACGCCGCCGCTCAAGCTCAAGAACGCGATCGCGAGCCGCGTGAAGATCATGAGCCAGCTCGACATCGCCGAGCGGCGCCTCCCGCAAGACGGGCGCATCAAGCTCAAGCTCGGCAAGGGCCGCGAGATGGACTTCCGCGTGAGCGTGCTGCCGACGCTCTGGGGCGAGAAGATCGTCATGCGCTTGCTCGACAAGGGCAACCTGCAGCTCGACATGACGAAGCTCGGCTTCGACGTCGGACCGCTCGAGGACTTCCTCTGGGCGATCAAGCAGCCCTGGGGCATGGTGCTCGTCACCGGCCCCACCGGATCGGGCAAGACGACCACGCTGTACTCGGCGCTCAGCGAGCTCAACCAGGTCCACACGAACATCAGCACCGCCGAAGATCCCGTCGAGTACAACCTCCACGGCATCAACCAGGTGCAGATGCACGACGAGATCGGCCTCAACTTCGCCATGTCGCTGCGCGCGTTCTTGCGCCAGGACCCGGACATCATCATGGTCGGCGAGATCCGTGACTTCGAGACCGCCGAGATCTCGGTCAAGGCGGCGCTCACGGGCCACCTCGTGCTCTCGACGCTGCACACCAACGACGCGCCCTCGACCATCTCGCGTCTGCTCAACATGGGCGTCGAGCCGTTTCTCATCACGGCCAGCGTGAACCTCGTGCTCGCCCAGCGCCTCGCGCGAAAGATCTGCGTCGACTGCCGGCAGCCGATCCACCTCGAGCCGCAGGCCCTCCAAGACATCGGCCTCACGAGCGATCAGATCCAGATGTCGGCCGGCCGGCTCCACAAGGGCATGGGCTGCCGCACGTGCAACGGCACCGGGTACAAGGGCCGCATCGCGCTCTACGAGGTCATGCGCTTCACCGACAACCTCAAGGAGATGGTGCTCCAGGGCTCGTCGACCGCCGAGCTCAAGGTGGCCGCGATCAAGTCGGGGATGATGACGTTGCGCATGAGCGGCATCGCCAAGGTGCTCGAGGGCGTGACGACGACGGAGGAGATCCTCCGTGTGACCATGGGCGACTGAGAGAGGAGTTTCGATGGCGCAACCGGGCGAGCTCCGAGTCAGTCTTCACCAGCTCTTGCGGGCCATGGTGGAGAAGGGGGCCAGCGACATGCACATCACCGCGGGGGCGCCGCCGCTCCTGCGCATCGATGGCGAGATCATCCCGCTCAAGGTGCCGCCGCTCACGCCGGTGGAGACCAAGCAGCTCTGCTACAGCATCCTCACCGAGGAGCAGAAGGTGGCGTTCGAGCGCGACAACGAGCTCGACCTCTCGTTCGGCGTCAAGAACCTCTCGCGCTTCCGCGCGAACATCTTCTTGCAGCGCGGCGCGACCGCGGCGGCCATCCGCACGATCCCGTTCAAGGTGCTCAGCTTCGAGGAGCTCGGCCTGCCGCCGGTCATCGCCGAGGTCGCCAACAAGCCCAGCGGGCTCGTGCTGGTGACGGGGCCCACGGGCTCGGGCAAGAGCACCACGCTCGCGTCGATCATCGACAAGATCAACAGCGAGCAGCGCGTGCACATCCTCACGATCGAAGACCCGATCGAGTACCTGCACCCGCACAAGATGGCCGTCGTCAACCAGCGAGAGCTGGGCTCCGACACCAAGAGCATCAAGGGCGCGCTCAAGTACGTGCTCCGCCAAGACCCCGACGTCGTGCTCGTCGGCGAGATGCGCGACCTCGAGACGATCGAGGCGGCGCTCACCGTCAGCGAGACGGGTCACCTCGTCTTCGCCACGCTGCACACCAACAGCGCCGTCTCGACCGTCAACCGCATCATCGACGCGTTCCCGCCGCACCAGCAGGACCAGGTCCGATCGAAGCTGAGCTTCGTGCTCCAGGCGGTCATCTCGCAGCAGCTGCTCGCGCGCTCGGGCTCGGCAGGGCGTTGCCTCGCCATGGAGATCATGGTGCCGAACGCCGCGATCCGTAACCTCATCCGCGAGAACAAGATCCAGCAGATCTACGGGCAGATGCAGGTGGGCCAGGAGAAGCACGGCATGCTCACGCTCAATCAGTCGCTCGTGAGCCTGCTGACGCGCGGCTTCATCTCGCTCGACCAAGCGCTCAACCAGTCGGTCGAGGCCGAGGAGCTCCGCAGCATGCTCGAGCAGCGCGGGCTCATCCGGCCCAACCAGCAGCAGAGCTACCCGCAGATGCCGCAGCGCTGAGGCGCGCGGCGCGTCCTGCACGAGCGGGGGCCCGCGTTCGAGGCTACCTGCGCACGCGCGGCAGGTTGAGGCGCTCGGCGGCCGCCGCGACGTCCGGGTTCGCGAAGCCGGCTTGGGCGAGGCCCTTGATGACGTCGCCTCCGTGTCGCGTGTCGCGCATCTGCGCGTACGTCACGGCCGCGAGGATGCGCGTGGGGACGGGGGCAAGCGCCGACGGCGGCTCCTCTTGCGCGAGCAGCGTGCGCGCCTCGTCGCGCTTGCCCGCCGAAGCGGCTGCATATGCACGCATCCACTTCTGCAAGGGCCCGCCGACGAGCGGGTGTGCGCGCAGCACGGCCGCGACGTCCTTTTCGTGACCCGAGGCGACGAGCGAGAGCACGCGCTCGATGAGGGCGCGCGGCGTGACCGTCGAGGTGGTGAGCGCGACGCCGATGAGCTTGTCGGCCTCGGCGTTGTTGCCGCGGTACCGCGCGAGGCGCGCGAGGCGCACGGCGCGCAGGCCCTTGGGCTCGCCCGTCCAGCCCTTGGCGATCTTGTCGGCGAGATCGAGATCGCCGCCGTCGAGCGCCGCGTCCATCGCCACGAGATCGGCCCACGGCGCCTCGCTCGTGGACATGGCCGCGAGCTTGTCGGCGCCCATGGGCGGCGCGGCCTTGTCGCCCGACGCGGGGCTCAGCGAGAGGTTGCCGCGCATGAGCTCGCGCCCGGCGTGCAGCGGCTTGAGGAACGCGAGCTTGGCGCTCTCGGCGCCGGCGGCCTCGAGCGAGCGGCCCATGAGATCGCCGTCGAGGCGCTCGTACGCCACGGCCGCGCCGACGACCGCCACGTCGGCGGACGCGGGCGGAAGATCTTCGGTGGCCTTGAGGGCCTCGTCGAGGCGGTAGCCCATGAGGGCCACGCGCGCGGCGAGCACGCGGGCCGGGCCGTAGAGCGCCGAGTAGCTCACGGCGGCGAGCGCGCCCTTTCGCGCGAGCTGCTCGTCGCCCGTGGCCAGCGCGATGCTGCCGAGCCACGCGGCCATGCCCGGCGTGTTCGCGACGCCCAGGCCAGCCTGCAGCGCGGGCTTGGCCTCGTCGACCTTGCGCTGCTCGATCGCGAGGATCGCGCGGATCGCGTGCGGCACGCTGCGGAGCGGCAGGGCCATCGTGTCCTTGGTGGCCGCGGTCTCGACGACCTCGGCGGGCGCGGCGCCGCGCATGGGATCGCGCGCCCACGCGAGCGCGACCAGGGCCGCCGTCTCGGGCCGCGTGGGGAAGCGGGCGCGTAGGTCTTTGGCGAGCTTCTGCGCTTCGGCCACGTCGCCGTCGATCGCGTGCGTGCGCGCGAGCAACATCTGCGCGATGACGAGGTCCTTGTCGAGGCGCACCGCGGTGGCGTAGCGCTCGACGGCGCGCGGATCGCCGGCGCGATCGAACGTGGCCCCGGCGAGCAGCTGGAAGTACGCGCTCGTGTGTCCGACGGTGTCCCACTTGGCGACCGCCGCGGCGGCGCCCGCGGTGTCTCCCTGGAAGAGGAACGACGCGACGTGCGCGAACGCGATCTTGTCGTCGCCCACGCCGACCTCTTTGGCGCGGTTGACCGACTCTTCGAAGGCGACGTTCTCGCCGCCGGTGAGCAGGCCCACCATCGCGCGCTCCTGCAGCCACGTCAGCGCGGCGTGAGGGGAGCGCGACTCGAGCTCGAACGATCGCTCGAGGGATTTTTCGATCGGCTCGAGCAACGCCGGATCGCTCGCGCCGAGATCGGCGTCGACCTTGGCGAGGAGCTGCTCGGCCTGGACGTGCTGCTTCGCGCGGCGATCTCGCACGAAGAAGAACGCGCCCGTGCCGCCGCCGACGGTCACGACGAGCAGCGCGATGAGCGTGGCCCAGCTGCCGAAGCGCCGCGGACCCTTGGCCGCCTTGTCCCACGCGTAGAGCGCGCTCGGGCTGACGGCGCCTTCGGGCTCGAACACCCCCGCGACGGAGAGCGCGTCGAGCACGTCGCGCGGCTCGGGCACCTTGGGCGGCTCGCCGACGACGAAGTCGGGCGGAGGCAGGGGAGGTGAGGCCGGCGGGACGACGGCTCCGAGCGCGGGCGCGCCAGGCGGAGGCGGCGGTCCCCTGAACGAAGGCGGCGGGGGCTGGGGGTGCGACGGCGGCGGAGGTCCGCCGAACGAAGGCGGCGGCGCGCCGCGCGAAGAAGACGGCGGAGCGCCGTGCGGTACGGGCGGCGGGGGCGGGCGTCCGCTCGGCGGTCGCTGCGCAGCGCCGGGGCCCGAGCCGAGCGCCGCGGTGGCTACGCCGAACGCACCACCGCCGGGCGGCGCGGGCAGGCGGTTGTCTGCGGTCTGCAGCGGCGCGACGCGAATGCCGCCCGCGCTGCCTCGCCCGCGCGCGGCGAGGGCCGACTTGAGCTCGCCGTCGTCGCGCACCTGCGTCTCGATGTCGTCGGGGACCGACGGGGCCCTGCCGCGGGGCGGTGGGGGCGCGGCCCGCCCTGGCGCGTGCTGGCGCGCCACGTCGTCGACGACGGCCTGCATGCCCGCGGCGAGCTGCGTGGGGATGAGCGACCGCGCCCGTTCGAGCCAGGTGTGGATGTCGGGTGCTGTCGTACCAAAGCCGATCGCGCGCTCGAACACCTTCTCGGCGCGCTCGGCGTCGCCGCGCCGGAGCAGGACCTCGCCCAGCAGCCGGTAGATGTCGCCGTCGCGCGGGGCCAGCTTTCCCGCCCCGATGAGCGTGGTCTGCGCCTCGTCGAGGCGCCCGGCGTCCATGTACATGCGCGCCGCGGCCAGCACGGGAGCGACGTTGCCCATACGCGTGGCGTGACTGCCGACGATGTCGACAAGGTCCTCGCGATTCGAGCCGCGCAGCGCTTCGCAGAGCTCCACGGTGCGTGGGACGCTCGGCTCGCGCTGCCAGCGCTCGAAGATGTCGTCGATGGAGAGCGCCATCTCCGGCGACAAGCCTATCAGAGCCGGGCCGCGGGGCGCGAGGGAGCGTCTTCGGTATTGTGCGTCGGCGCGCGGGGCGCGACACTTCGGGCCCGGAGGGTGCCCATGACGGAGCTCGAGACGACGTTCCAGCACGCAGAGTCCTTCGAGCAGGGGGAGGTCGCCGGCAACGTGCGCCTCGGCAAGCTCGAGGCCATGTACGAAGAGCTCTTCGCCGAGGTCATCGAGGACGGCATCATCACCCAAGAGGAGCGCGCCCAGCTCGACAAGATGGCCGACAGCCTCGGCCTCGACCGCGCCCGGCTGCGCCGCCTCGAGCAGGCCCTCCAGGCCGCCTACGAGGCGCGCCACCGCGTCGTCATCCGCGATCTCTCGGGTGACGAGCTCGACGACGACATGGGCCGCGCGTCGCTCGTGCCTCTCGAGCCCGCCACCGATCAGCGCACGCTCGCGCTCGAGCGCCGCATCGCCTTCCTCGAGGCGCGGATCACCGACCTGGAGCGCGAGCTCGAAGAGGCGCGCAGCCATATCTCGGTCGAGGTGGACTTCTCGGACGTGTCGACGCCCACCGCGCGCGACGTCCCCGACGACGATCCGGCGGAGCTCGCGCGTCGCGTACGCCACGATCCGCGCGACGACGTGAGCCTGCACGCGCTCTACCGCATCTACAAGAAGGCCGGCGACGCCGATCGCGCGTGGTGCGTCGCCAACGTGCTGTCGTACCTGGGCCAGGCCGACGCCGACGAGCGTGAGACGTTCGTGAAGAGCCGCGAGGCCGGCCTCATCAAGCCGACGGCCTCCGTCACCCAAGACGCGTGGCGGCGCCTGCTCTTCCACCCCGAGGAGGAGCTGCTCACGGGCGAGATCTTCAGCGTCGTCGTCAGCGCCGTGCTGCTCGGTCGCCTGAGCGCGCTCCGTCGAGACAAGCAGCTCGTCAAGCTCGACCCGGCGCGCAAACAAGAGCCCGAGAAGACCACCATCCAGGCCGTGCGCTGCGTGCACTGGGCCGCGGCCATCTTGGGGATGAAGTCCCCCGCGCTCTACGCCGATCCCGACTTCGACGGTTCCTGCCAGATGGTGCCCGGCGTGCCCCCGTCGTCGCGCATCGGCGTCAAGGCGCTCTCCGGTCGCTCGAGCGGCGAGCTGTCGTTCATCGCCGGCCGCCACCTCGCGTATTACCGCGAAGAGCACTTCGTGAAGCTGCTCGTGCCCGACGCGCGCGGCCTCGAGGACATCTTCCTCGCGGCGCTCAGCATCGGCAACCCGGGCCTGCCGCTCAACGCCCAGGTCAAGCAGCTCGTCGTGCCGATCGCCAAGGCGATCGAGCCGATCCTCGAGCCGGCGGCGGTCGATCGCCTGCGCGGTGCGTTCTTGCGCTTCGTCGAGGAGGGTGGCCGCACCAACCTCGCCCGCTGGGCGAGCGCGGCCGACCGCACCTGCGCGCGCGCGGGTCTGCTGCTGTCGAACGATCTCAAGGCCGCGCAGTCGGTCTTCGAGCTCGAGAAAGAGCCGCAGATCGACGAGAAGATGGACGACCTGCTCAGCTTCGTCCTGTCGGACCGCTACAACAAACTGCGCAAGCAGATCGGGATCGCGATCGCCTGAGCGCCCCCGCGCACAGCCGCTCGCCCTCGTGACATGGAGGTCGCCCTCCTCGCCGCCGTGGTCTTGCTCGCGTTCGTCGTCGAGGCCGCGGCAGGCTTCGGCGGCACCGTGGTCACGGTGTCGCTCGCGTCGCACGCCATGCCCGTGGGGGACGTGCTCGCGCGCTTCATCCCGGTCAACGTCGCCCTGTCGCTCTACATGGTCGTGCGGCACCGCGCGCATGTCAGCGGCAAGCTCCTCTTCGGGCGCATCCTTCCGTTCATGGGCGTCGGTGTCGTCGCCGGCTTCCTCACGGCGCGCGCCGCGAGCCCCACGTGGCTCAAGATCGTCTTCGGCGCGTTCGTGGCCGTCCTGAGCGTGCTCGAGCTCCGCGCGCTCCGGCGGGGACGCCGCGTGGCCGAGCCGCTCTCGGGGCTCGTCGCGGGCGCCGCGCTCGTGGGCGCCGGCGTGCTCCACGGCCTGTTCGCGTGCGGCGGTCCGCTCGCCGTGTGGGTCGTCGGCCGCGACGTCGACGACAAGGGCGCCTTCCGCGCGACGCTCTCGGCGCTCTGGCTCGTGCTGAACCTGGCGCTCGTCGCCGGCTTCGTCGTCGACCACAAGGTGACCGCGTCGACCCTCCGCGAGAGCGCCGTCTTGGTCCCGGCGCTCGTGATCGGGATCGCGGCCGGGGAACGCGTGCACGCGCGCCTGTCGGCCGAGCGCTTCCGGGTCGCGGTCTTCTCGCTCTTGCTCGTCGCCTCGCTCGTGCTGCTCGCGCGCTCGCTCGCCTGAGCCGCAGATGTGGGCGGCTGTCGGAGGCGCGCGGCCTTCGCGTCGTGACCGTCGCGCGCTATGCTCGAACGCATGCCGTTGGTGCTCTGCCAGGTGTGCTCTCGCCACGTGAGGGACTCGGAGCCCGAGTGCCCGTTCTGCCACGCCGCGGTCGTGGTCGGGCCGCCTCCGCCGCGCCCCGACGGCCGCGTCTCACGCGCGACCGCCGCGGCCATTGCCCTCTCGGCCTCGGTCGCGCTGAGCGCTTGCGGCGGGGACAAGACGCCCGGCCCCGGCGGCGGCGACGCGTCGAGCGATGTGGAGCCCGTGCCCACCGCGCAGCCCGCCTACGGCGCGCCCGCGCCCTTCGACGCAGGCACCGACGCGCCTGTCGTCGGTCCCGCCTACGGCGCGCCCGCCCCCGACGGCGGCTGAGCGCCCGCGACCCTCACCGGCACGCCTCCGGCACGAGCGCCCGCGCGGCCTCGAGCTCGTCGCCCGGCCAATCTTCGAGCACGATCTCGTAGAGGCCGTGGTCGAACGGCGCGCCGTCAGCCTCGCGCCGTCGCACCAGGCGCTCGCGCTTGCCTTCGCGCAGGAGCTCGATGGCGCGGTGGTGACAGAGCGGGTTGTTCCCGCGCTTGCCGAACAAGACGTGTGAGGTCCACGAGCAACCCGCCCTGCAATCGTCGGCGTAGTAGCAGCCCGCGCAGTAGCCCCAGAGCTCCGCGGCGGTGCGATCCCGCGCGAAGCGCAGCTCGGCCGAGCGCTCCCAGATGTCGACGAGCTTCGCGTCACGCAGGTTGCCGCCCACGTACGGGGCGGTCGGCAGCGACGGGCACCCCTTCACGTCGCCGTTGGCCTCGATGCCGAGCGTCGCCTTGCCCGCGGCGCACGATCTCGGCGCTGGCAGTCTCCCGCGGAGCAGCTCCTCGTACGGGCCGAAGTAGCCGATGTTGTTGCCCGGCCAGATGCGGATGTGGCGCGCGTCGGCCCGCGGCTTGATGCGGGCGAGCGCCGCCATCACGTCGAGCACCTGATGGGGCTCGAGCAGGAGGTCGGGCTCGTCGGCCGCCCGGCCCATGGCCGCGGTGAGCTGCACCTGCCACTGGCGCACGCCCGCGTCGGCGAGCAGATCGAACAGCGCGTCGAGCTCGCCCAGGTTCGCCTTGCCGATCTGCGTGTTCGCGGTGACTGGCACGCCGACGTCTTGCAGGCTCGCGATGGCCGAGAGGGCCGACGCGTGGCTCCCCTCGACCGCGCGCAGCATGTCGTGCGTCTCGCGCAGCCCGTCGACCGACACGCTCACGTGCGTGATGCCCGCGTCCTTGACCGCCCGGGCCCGCGCCGCGTCGAGCCCGCGGCCCCCGGTCGTCATCGTGCACGTCATGCCGCGCCGGACGATGTGCGCGGCGATGTCGGTCCAGTCGTCGCGCAGGTAGGCCTCGCCTCCGATGATCGTCACCTCCATGACGCCGAGCTCGGCCATCTGGTCGACGACGTCGAGCGCCTCGGCGCGCGTCAGCTCGTCCGGTCGAGCGCGCCCCGCGCGGGAGCCGCAGTGGCGGCAGGCGAGATCGCACCGCAGGGTGATCTCCCAGACGCAGTAGATGGGGCGCCACCGCCGGTCGACGTCGCGCGCGTCGGGCGCGAGCTCGAGCCGTCGCCGGGCCGGCGCGGCGTGCGGCGCGATCGGGAGCGAGCGTGGGCGGGGCGGGGCGGCCATTCGCCTAGAGGGTAGCAGTCGTCGACCGAGCGACTCCGCCGCGTCCGCGTGCGGCCGCGAGGCGTCGGGGTGCTGCTACCGAGCGTCAGCTGGATCACGGGCGCATCCCCAGGCCGAACGCGCAAGAGGTGCACATGTCGGTAGTTTGTACACCTCTACCGCATTCGTGCGCCCCGCCTCTCCAAACCGGCGCAATCCTGGCGCGTTTTGAACCTCCGCGCCCCGCTCCGAGGTCGGCACGGCGGCTGCTCTACGAGTCGCCATGAGCACGTTGCTTCGAACCTGGCTGCCCGTCGGCGCGATCACCGCGGCGGTGATCGCCGCCGCTGTCTCGTCGCCCCGCCGCGCCGACGCCGAGCCCGTCAACGCGCAGCCGACCGCGCAGCCCGAGCTCTGCGCGACCCGCCTGCACATCGCGATGGTCGGTGAGAGCGCGCCCGCCGAGGCGCTCGCCTCCACGCAGCCGCAAGCGCAGTTCGACGCGCTCGCCAAGGACCCGCGCTTCGTCGAGCGCTTCTCGCGCTTCATCAACTCGCAGCTCAACTCGGTGCCGGGCGCCACGCCGGCCGAGGACGCCTCGTACTACATGGCCAAGCACGTGCTCACGAACGACCTGCCGTGGTCGGAGATGTTCGTCGGCAAGCTCAAGGTCGCGCCGCAGAACGCGCAGCAGCCGATGTCGGAGGCCGTCGTCACCGACGATCCCGACGGCCTGGGCTACTTCCGCAGCCGGGCGTGGATGGTGCGCTACGCGGGCAACGAGCCGGGCGGCCTGCGCATCGTGGCCGCGTACCGCATGATGCAGAACGTCATCGGGCTGCAGCTCGCAGCCACCACCAACGCGCCCGACGCGGACATCTCGGCGACCGGTCGTAAGGCCGCGCAGTGCGCCGGCTGCCACTTCACGCCGTGGTTCGCTCTCGACTCCGTCGCGGGCGTGCTCGGCACCCGCACGGGCATGGGAGACACCACGCGCTTCACGCCCCCGTCGGGCAGCCCTCAGGTCATCCTCGGCGGCGTCAGCGTGTCGAACGATCGCGAGCTGGTCGAGGCGCTCGTCGCGAACGAGGCCTTCGACGTGCACGCGTGCCGCCTCGCCTACCGCTACCTGCACGGACGCGACGAGGTGAGCTGCGAGGGGCCCGTGTTCGACCAGTGCGTCGACGCGTTCAAGAAGGAGAAGCGCATCACCACCGCGCTCGCCGTCGTCGCCAAGGACCCTGGCTTCTGTGAGTGAGAGAACCACCATGACGCTCCGAACCGCGCTCACCTCGATCCTGTCCTTCGCCGTCGCCGCGTCGATCGCCGCGTGCGACGTCGACCCCGACAACCTCACCGGCGGCCGCAATCGCGGCTCGGCAGGGCAGGGCACCGACCCCGCCGCCCAGCCCGGCGATCCCACGCAGCCGGGATCGTGCCAGGAGGGCAAGCCGCACCCTGGCTTCGGCGGCAACGACTTCGCCTCGGAGCGCAAGCCAGGCGCGATGGGCGCCGATCGGCGGAGGGTCAAGCCGTTCTCCGCGCTCCGCACCGAGATGACGCGCGCGCTCGGCCAGATGCCCGGCGCGATGGCCGCGAGCGGCGCCGCGTTCGGCGAAGATCCCCCGCGCTGGTTCTCCGAGCCCACGGCCGGCGCCGTGAGCATCTACACCACGTACGGCCTCGGCTTCTCGGGCTGCTACGACACGATGAACGGCGCGAGCTACGCGCAGGCGCCGACCCCCCAGACCGCCGCCGACGAGTGCGCCAAGATGCAGCGCAAGTTCTGGCAGCGACCCCCGACCGACGAAGAGGGCAAGGCGTGCGTCGCCCTCGCGGTCGACGGTCTCGCGTCCGAGGCCAACGCGCGCCGACGCTGGGCGCACGTGTGCGCGTCGATCCTCGCGTCTGCAGGCTTCACCACGTACTGAGCGGCCGCGCCCCTGGCCCCTCCCTCTCATCCCCACCGCCCAAGAGATCTCCAAGGACTTCGAACATGAGCCACCTGTCGCGACGCAACTTTCTCAAGTCGATCGGTGTGGGCGCGGGCGCCCTCGCGGGGACCCGCCTCATGGGCCGCGGGCTCTTCGGTGTGGCGCGCGCGGCGTCGCCCGAGCCCACGTCGGTCGTGGCCATCTACCTCAACGGCGGAATCAACGCGATCTTCACCGGGGCCGACGCGTTCTCGGGCGCGTCGTTCGGCGTGACAGCGAACAACGTGACCGCGATGGGGGACGTCGTCGTCGACAACGCCCTCGCGAACGCCATCCCGCAGGCGATTCGTACGCGCGTCGCGACCGTCGGCATCCGCCACGGCATCAGCGACCACGGCAACGCGCAGCGGAGCTTCTTCGCGAGCGGCGCGCAGTCCGCTCCGCTCATGCTCGCCGACGCGATCGGCGGGACGGGCGCCATCAAGGCCGCGGTCGTCGGCGGAAACAGCCTCCCCGGAGGCGGCAGGCCCGCGCCGGTCAATGGCATCTCCCTGCAGCCCATCACCGACATGCGGGCCACCATCGAGGCCGTCGCCGGCGCGACCCCCGCGGCCAACGCGGTCGATCGCGAGGGCGCCGCCAAGGGCATCGCGGCCGCCGCGGCGATGTCCAAGGGCGTGGTCGCCAAGCACCAGGCGTCGCTCGCGTCGGTCAACCAAGGCTTCGACTCGGCGATCGCCACGCTCAACAAGCCCGTGCAGCCGTTCAACCCGCAAGAGTTCAACACGGCCTACGGGCTCAACGGCACGGCCGTGAACAACTTCGGCGCGCGCATGGCCGCGGCCGAGCTCATGGTGCGCACCGGCACCAACTTCATCCTCGCCCAGGACCAGGGCTGGGACAGCCACGGCGACAGCAGCGGCGCGAGCGTCCGGAACATGTTCACGCAGCGCATCGCGCCCGGGCTCCGCACCTTCCTCACGCGCATGGTCGCGGCCGGCAGCACCGAGCGCAACGTCGTCGTCGTCTTGTTCGGCGACTTCCACAGGAGCTTGCCCGGCTCGGACCACCAGGCCAACGGCGCGGCGCTCGTCATCGGCAAGAGCTTCAAGAACGCCACGACGGGCAAGACCGACGCGCGCGTGAGCCTGCCCGCGAGCACGCCCGGTATCGCCGGGCTCTGGCAGCTTCTCGGGGCGGCGGCCAAGGTCGACACGAACCCGTTCGGCGCCAACCCTCACACGTCGCTGCTCGCGTGACGGGGCGTCGAGGAGGGAGGGGCACGTGCTAGATAGATGTGTATACATGCGATGGATCGGCGCGCTCGCCGCGTCGACCGCGTGCCTCGCGCTGTCGGCGTGCGCCGCCGAGCCCGAGCCCGCGCCTCGCGGCGGTGGCGGCACGCCCGTGAGCGGCGTCGAGGGCGCCGAGACGACGCAGGTCGACACCGCCGGCGGGCGCGACGACTCCGTCACGTCGTGCTTCGCCGCGTGTCAGAACACGGCCTTCGCGTGCCGTTCGGCGGGCGCCGGCACCACGTCCGCCGCGCTCGTGCCCAACGCCAAGGGCTGCGCCGGCACCATGGCCGTCGGCGGCGCGCAGGAGCGGGTCGAGGTGGACTGCACCGAGCGTCGCGTGTGCGTGGGCGACGCGCCGTGCGGGGCCGGCATGTTCAGCGCGTTCTCCTTCGCGTACGGCGAGGGCGACGCCGCGGGGGTGTGCACGCGCGTCCGGTGAGGGTAGAGACGGGGGCGCCCCATGTGCCTCATCGCCGTCGCGTTCCGCGCCCACCCAGACTTCGACCTCGTGGTGGCGGCCAACCGCGACGAGTGGCGCGCGCGTCCTGCCGCGCCGGCCGCGTGGTGGCCCGAGCACCCCGACCTCCTGGCCGGACGGGATCTCGAGGCCGGGGGCACGTGGCTCGGCGTGACGCGCGGCGGGCGCTTCGCCGCCGTCACCAACTTCCGCGATCCGTCGGAGCGATCGGCCTCGGCCCGCTCGCGCGGCGAGCTCGTGACCGCGTTCTTGATCGGGGACGCGTCGCCGATCGACTTCGTCCGAGAGCTCGCCGCGCGCGCCTCGGACTACCGCGGGTTCAACCTGCTCGCGGGAGACGGAGCGCGCCTCGCGTATCTCGGCAGCCGAAGCGGCACGTGGCACGACGTCGAGCCGGGGGTGCACGCGCTGTCGAACCATCAGCTCGACGAGCCGTGGCCCAAGGTGCGTCGCGCGCGGGCGGCGATGACCGCGTCGGTCGCTGCGGGCGACGACGGCCCGCTCTTCGACATGCTCTCGGACACGACCGCGGCGCCCGACCACGAGCTGCCCGACACGGGCGTGGGTCTTGATTGGGAGCGTCGCCTCGCCCCGCCGCTCATCACCGGCGCAGACTACGGCACGCGGGTGTCGACCGTGCTCCGCGTCGCGACCTCGGGAGAGGTGCGCTTCGAAGAGCGGACGCGCGACGCCGCGGGCGCGGTGACGAGCACGGCGGCCTTCACCTTCGCGCGGCCGGCGCCGTGACGTCGCCTCGCCGCACCTGATTCGCCGCGCCCGGTTCGCCGCGCGGCTGGTGTCACCGGAGCAGGCTCGCCACGAGCGCGAGCGCGAGCGCGGCCGAGATCGCGATCCAGAGCCACGGCGGCTTCGTCGCGGGGGCGGGCGCACCCATCGGCTTGTCGAGCGTGACCGACGCCGAGATCGTGGGGTCGGTGTCGCCCGTGCGCTCTTCGCCGACGCCGATCCGGATGCGGTCCTCGGAGTGGGCGACGACGCGCGGCGTCTCGACGCCGTCCTTGTCGAACGCGTGCGCCCAGCGCATGGCGCCCTGCGGGCCGGCGAATGGGAGCAGCGCGCGGCCGAACGCGCACATCGACTCGAAGCGGCGGTCGCGGCTCCCCTCGAGCGCGCGCTCGACGGCCTCCTCGAGCTCGGCCGGCAAGCCGGGCCGGAGCTCACCGAGCGGCGGACAGTCGGCGCGCATGACCTGTGAGACGAGCTCGAACAGGCTGTCGCCTTGGTAGGGGCTGCGCCCCGTGAGCGCCTCGTAGAGCACGGCCGCGACCGAGAACTGGTCGACGCGCTCGTCGACATCTTTTGCGCCGAGCGCTTGCTCGGGCGCCATGTACTGCGGCGTGCCGATCAGCGAAGAGCTGAGCGTGAGCGCGGCCTTGTCGGGCTCGTGGAGCTTGGCGATCCCGAAGTCGAGGACCTTGGGCGTGAGCTCGCCCTGCGCGTCGCGGGCGAGCATGATGTTGCTCGGCTTGATGTCGCGGTGGATGACCCCTCGGTCGTGCGCCGCCGCGAGCGCGCTCACGACGGGCAGCACGAGGTCGACGGCGCGTGACGGCTCGAGCGGCGCCTCGCGGCGGAACATCTCGGAGAGCGCCTCGCCCTCGAGGAGCTCGAGCACCATGTAGGGCACCTCGACGACGGCCACGTCGTCGACGGAGTCAGGCGCGCCGTCCTTCTTCTGCGTGTGCGACGGCGGCTCGTCGGATTCTTCTCCGCCGCGCTGCGAGGGCCGCTCGTCGCGCGTGGCGCCGAGCCTCGGCCGCGAGGTCACCTCGACGCGTCGCAGCGGGATGCTGCCGTAGTCGATGAGGCTCACGACGTGCGGGTGGCTCAGCTGGCCGATGAGCGTCATCTCACGTCGGAAGCGCTCGGCCTGGATCCCGATGAGGTCGGCGCGGATGAGCTCGGGCCGCGCGTGCTTGAGCGCGACCTCGCGCCCGGTCGAGAGCTGCTTGGCCCGGTACACCGACGCGAAGCCACCCTCGCCGAGCTTGTCGATGATCTCGTAGCGCTCTCCGATCACCGTGCCCGGCTCGATGCCGAAGGTGGCGTCGATGACGGGGCCGGCCCGCGCGGCCGACTCGGCCTTGATCGACACGTGCGATCGGAGGCGGGCGAGGAGGATCGGCATGTCGATCGGCTTGGTGACGTAGTCGTTCGCGCCCCCGTTGAGCGCCTCGACGACGTCGACGCTGTCGTTCTTCGCCGTCGCCATGATGACGGGCAGCTCGGTCTTGCCCCAGCGCGCCCGCAGGCGCTCGAGCACCTCGACGCCGCTCATGCCCGGCATCATCACGTCGAGCACGACCGCGTCGTAGGCCGTCGCGTCGCACGCGGTGAGGGCTTGCTCGCCGCTCTCGGCCACGTCGACCTCGTATCCGCTCCGCCGCAGGCGCCGCGACAGCAGATCGCGATTCGCCTCGTTGTCGTCCACGACGAGGATGCGTCCCCCGGCGTCGCCCGACTTGGGAGCGGCCTCGCTCATCCGCCTCCGACCGGGCGCAGGCTAGCGCGCAGCAGTCGCTCGATCTTCTGGAGCAGTCGATCCATTTCGACCGGCTTGGTCTCGTACTCGTCGCAACCGGCGTCGAGGACGCGCTGGCGGTCGCCGTCCATCGCGTGCGCGGTCAGTGCGATGATGGGCGTCCGTCCGATTTCGGAGTCGGCCCGCACGCGCCGCGTCGCCTCCCAGCCGTCGATCTCGGGGAGGCTCATGTCCATCAGGACGAGGTCGGGACGCTCGGCGCGCGCCATCTCGACGCCCTGGAGCCCGTTGACGGCGATGAGGACGACGTGCCCTTTGCGCTCCAACCGGCGGGAGAGCATGTCGCGGTTCATCTCGTTGTCTTCGACCAGAAGGATGCGCGCCATGAGGTTACGCCCAACCCCGAACGGTATCGCGCTTCTAGCCGCGCTGACAAGCAGCCCCGCGTGGTCAGTCGAGCGACCGGTTGCGGCAGCGACCTCAGGTGGATGGGGCGCGCCGCGATGCGGCAGCGACCAGATGATCGATTTCGGAGCCGATGGCGTCGAGGAGGTCGCGACGCGAGAAGGCGTTCTTCTCGATGAGGCGCTGGACGGCGTGCTCGAGCGCCGCCCGCTCGTCGTCGTTGAGCGTCCGCGCTGTGGCGACCACCACGGGGATGCGGCCGAACAAGGGATCGCGCCGCAGGTGGTGCAAGAACGTGAAGCCGTCCATGACGGGCATCATCAGGTCGAGGACGACCACGTCGGGCGAAGCCTCGTGGAGGATGTCGAGCGCGGCCTGCCCGTGCTCGGCCTCGGTCACACGGAGCCCGCGCGCCTCGAGTGTGCGCCGCACGAGCTCGCGCGTCGGCTCGTCGTCCTCGACGACCAGGACGTGCGCCGCCTCGTGGCCCGTGTGGCGGCGGAGCGTCTCGGTGAGGAGGGTCGGGTCGATGGGCTTCATGAGGTAGTCGACGGCGCCGAGGGCCTGGCCCACCTCGCGCTGCTGCATGACCGTCAGCATGATGACGGGGATGTTCGACGTGGCCTCCGAGAGCTTGAGCGCCGAGAGCACCTCCCAGCCGGTGAGCCCGGGCATCTTGACGTCGAGCACGATGGCGTGCGGCCGCAGGTTCGCGGCGAGCGCGAGGCCCTCGCGGCCCGTCGCCGCGACGCGCGTGCGAAAGCCTCGCTTCGCGAGCTGCCGCGTGAAGAGATCGCGCACCGCGGGATCGTCGTCGATGAGCAGGACGGTGGGCGCGTCCTCGCCGAGCGGCTCGCGCAGCGACACGGGGGGCATCGAGCTGGTGCGCTCTTCGAGCGAGACGGGCAGACGGACGCGCATCGTCGTCCCCTTGCCGGGGGCGCTCTCGAGCGAGATGACCCCGCCCATCTTCTCGACGAGCCGTTTGGAGATGGCGAGGCCGAGGCCGGTGCCGCCGAACTCCCGCGTGGTCGACGAGTCGGCCTGCATGAACGGCTGGAAGAGCTTGATCTGGTGCTCGGCGCTGATGCCGATGCCGGTGTCCTTCACCTCGAGCTCGATCGACCCGCCCTCGCCGTCGGGGAGGCGGCGCGCCCGGATCCAGACCTCGCCGTCCTTGGTGAACTTGCAGGCGTTGCTCAGCAGGTTCAAGAGCACCTGCCGCAGGCGCGTGCGGTCGGCGTGGATCTGGCCGAGGTCCGGCGCGAGCTCGACCGAGAGCCGGTTCGCGTTCTTCTGCGCGAGCGGGCGCGCTGTGGCAGCCGTCTGCTCGACGAGATCGGACACTTCGAACCAGTCTGGCAGCAGCTCGACCTTCTCGGCCTCGATCTTCGAGATGTCGAGGACGTCGTTGATGAGCGAGAGCAGGTGCGTGCCGGCCGTCTTGATGCGCGTCAGGTCCTGAGCGACCGACGCGTCACCGGCGAAGTCCTCGAGGAGCATCTCGCTGTAGCCGATGATCGCGTTGAGGGGCGTGCGCAGCTCGTGGCTCATGTTCGCGAGAAAGTCGCTCTTTGCGCGGCTCGCGGCGACCGCGGCGTCGCGCGCCTCGGAGAGCGCGCGGTTGGCCTCGAGCAGGGCCTCTTGCCGGGCGAGGCGCTCGGTGATGTCGCGCATGACCGCGAGCCGGTGCGTGAGCTCTCCCTTGGGGCTCGCCACCGCGGAGATCGCAGACTCGAAGTGCACCAGCCGTCCGTCGCGCGTGTGCGAGGCGAGCACGCCCGTCCACCGCTCGCCGCGCGCGAGCGCCTCCTCGATCTCGGTGAGCAGCTCCGACGACTGCGCACCCGAAGCGGCCAGGTGCGCAGGCGTCTGACCGATCGCCTGATCTCGCGTGACCCCGAGCACCCTTTCGTAGGCCGGGTTCACATACTCGACGAGAACGTCGGGCGAGGTGATCTCGATGAGATCGCCCGCCGACTCCACCGCGACCGCGAGCAGCCGCTGCTGGATGCGCTCGCGCCACGGCGGGCGCGCGGCGATCACGGCGACGCGCGCGACCACCTCGCCCGGGCTCACGGGCTTGACGCAAAAGTCGCTGATCTCGCGCGGACACTCGGGAAAGAGTCGTAGCTCTGCCTCGTCGACCAGCGCGAGCACGTCGCACGGCGCGTCGTGCGCGGCGACCACGTCGTCGAGACCGTCGATGACCAAGAGCTCGACGACGTCGCGCGCCACGTCCTCGGCCGGCGTCCATCGGCCGACCGTATGGCCCGCCTCGCGCAGACGCTCCTCCAACTGCGCGGCCAGGGCCGCGTCGGGCGTGCTCAGAAGGATGTTCACGGGACCTCGCCTCCTCGGGCTCAGCTCGAGCGTGGGCGAGCGTACCACGAGTGCGGGCGTCGCCCGCCCGGTCGTGCCGTGGTATGGTTGTCGATGGATGTCGACGCCTCCGACGGGTTGTCCCTACACCGGCAGCTGCGAGCTCTATCCGCGCTTCAGCCTCAAGGGGGCGCTCAAGATATGGCAGCAGCGTTACTGCTCCCACGAGACGCAGCACCAACGGTGCGCGCGTTACCAGCTCGCGACGAGCAACGAGCCCGTCCCTGCGACGCTCCTCCCCAACGGCGAGCACATTCCAACCACGTGAGGTGAAATGTTCTCTGGGCATTGGCCATGGTGGTTCGGCGGGCCGGTCTTCGCGATCGTCGTGGTCGCGTTCTGGCTGATCGAGCGTCGACTCTTCGGCGTCGTCGGCCAGTACGTGCAGGTGCTCGAGCCCGCGCAGGGCGCGGCCGAGCTCGACAAGGCGAGCCCCCAAGCGCTCGAAGAGGCGCTGCGTAGGGCGACGCTCGCCGAGTTCGGCGCCGAGGCCGTGGCCGAGATGGAGGCCGCGGAAGCGAGCGAGAAGGAGCGAGCGCCCGAGCCGCGTCGGCGGGAGCCGGTGCCGCGCGCGGCGTCGCTGCTCTTTCTCGCGATGTTGCCCGTGGGCGGCGCCATCGGCGCGCTCGTGACGGGGCAGCTCGCGCTCCGCGGCACGCTCGGCGCGGTGCACGAGCGCGTGGTCGCGAGCGGTCCGATGGAGCTCGTCGTCCTCGCCGTCGGGGGCGTCCTCGTCGGGGTGGGCACGCGCATGGCGGGCGGCTGCACGTCGGGCCACGGCCTGAGCGGCTGCTCGCGCCTGCAGCCGTCGAGCCTCATCGCGACGGCGAGCTTCTTCGGCACGGGGATCGTCGTGTCGTTCCTCCTGCACGCGCTGGTGAAGCCATGAAGGCCGTGCACGTCCGCTACGCGCTCTACGGCCTCGTCTTCGGGTTCATCCTCAGCCGCATCGGGTTCTCCGACTTCGGCGAGGTCCACAAGATGTTCACGTTCGCCGACCTGCGCCTGTTCCTCACGTTCTGTACGGGGGTCGGCCTGTCGTTCGTGGGCTTCATGACGCTCACGCGCATGTCCGAGATCCCGCGCCGCGCGTTCAACCCCGGCAACATCATGGGCGGCGTGCTCTTCGGCGCGGGCTGGGCGCTCACCGGCGCGTGCCCGTCGATCCTGCTCGTGCAGCTCGGCGAGGGACAGCTCGCGGGGCTCGCCACGCTCGCCGGCGCGCTCGCGGGGATGGTCGTCTACCCGTCTATCCACCGTCGGTTCTTCCGGTGGCCGCTCGGCAGCTGCGCGGCCTAGGTCCGCGCGTGTCGTCGCGCACGCTCGGGCGGTGAAAAAAAGGCGGAGGGCCCGAGATCCGTCTAGGACCTCGAGCCCTCCTTCCCCCCGATCCGGCCGGCGGTCAGGACTCGCAGCGCGTCGAGTCGGGCGCGGCCTTGACCGTGCCGTGGGCGACGCCGTTCGTGCCCCCGCCGTTGCGGACCGCGCCGAGCTCGCCCTCGAGGCGCGCACGAAGCGCCTCGAGCTGGGGCCCGCCGTTGCGCTGCGTGTGGGCGCTCGTGTCGCCCTCACCCAGCCTGTCGGAGAGCAGCAGCGTGAGGAGGGTCTCCATCATGCTGCCGCCCTGGCTGCCGTTCGGTCCGCTGCCGCCGACGACGACCCGAGGGACGACGTCGACCTTGGCCGTGGCGATCGCGTCCGCGAAGCTCTTCATGACCTTCTGGGTCACCTGGAACTTCGGGCCGCCGTAGGCGCGGACCTGCTCCTCCGCCGCCAGCGCCTCGGCGATGCCGACGCGGGCGGCCTTGTCGGCCTCCGCCTCGCCCATCATCCGGACCTTGTCGGCTCCCGCCTCGGCGAGCACACGCATCTGATGAGCCTCGGCTTCGGTCATCGTCCGCATCTGCGCCGCCGTCTGGACGCTCCTCTCGTAAGAGGCGCGGCCCTGGTTGGCCTCGATCTGGATCGCCAGCTCGCTCTCGGTGAGCGCCTTCTGCCGATCCGCGCGCGCGACCGCCTCGCGCAGGTCACGCTCCTTGCCGGCAGCCTTCTCCTGCTGACGGTAGGTCTCGACCTGCTCCTCCGCGATCTGACGAGCGCGGAGCTGCTCGAGCATCTCCTCGAACTGACGGTCTCCCTTGGGCGACGACGGGGTCCCGATGAGGACCTCCTCGAGCTCGAGGTTGTAGTGCGCGAAGCGCGCCTTCATCTCCTCACCCGCGAGGGCCTGGATGATGCTGCGGTCCTGGAGGAGCTGCAGCAAGGTGCGCGTCTGTCCGATGTTCTTGAAGTAGGCGGCGACCATGGGGTCGAGCGTCTGCTCCACGAGGCGCTTCACGTCGCCGAACCGCTGAACGACCAGCGGAGCCTTGCGGTAGTCGATGTGCACGACCACGCTCAGCGGCAGCGACAGCTCGAACGCGTCCTTGGTGATCAACGAGACCTCGGCGAGGTTCTCGTCGAACTTGTGCGCGCCGATCTCCGAGCGGTTCCACTTGAGGATGAAGTTGGTCGTCGGGACCATGAGCGCCTTGCCGGCGTACGTGTTGAACGCGTACTTGCCGGGCATGAGCGGATCACTCCAGACGCCGCGGCTGCCCCGCGAGACGAGCTCGCCGTGCTTGTACTCGGCGCCCGAGAGGTCACTGCCCTCGTGCCCCGTGTACGAGACGACGACGCCCACGTTGCCCACGTCGACCACGGTCTTCGGGAGCATCTCGACCGTCGCGAAGAGACGGTTGACGTAGTACGTGCCCTCGACCAGCACCTGGAGCTGACGGCCGCGGAGGCCGCCCGCCGCGAGGAACGCGTCCGGGTCCTGGAACTTGTTGTGGTACGTGCGCAGATCGCTCGAGTCGTCACCGACGACGGGCGCGATGATCTGCCCCTGCGGGAGCGACGGGCCGTCGTGCACCGTGACGATGCCGACGAAGTCGTCGGTGCCCTTGATGACGATGGGCGTGAAGCCACCGCGCTCGGCGATGGTCGCCCCCATCTGACGGAAGACGCCGTCCTCCTCGCGCGAGACGGGCAGCGAGTAGACGCGGCCCTCGGTGAGCACGAGGAACTCGGCCAGGTTGATGGCGTACGTCCCCTCGCGGAGCACGGAGCGCTGCGGGCCACGCTGCCCACCGGCGGCGAAGAACGCGACGACGTCTTGGTAGTTGCCGCACGGGACCGTCGCGGCGAGCGTCTGCGTCGGCTCGAGCGGTCGCCCGTCGCGCGCGAAGACGTAGCCGATCTTCCCCTGAGGGATGGTGACGAGCGGCAGCTTGTGGACGCGGTACTGCAGCGGCGTGAGGAAGTGCAGGCCGCCGCGCAGGAGACCCGGCTGGAAGCCCGCCTCGCCCGCGAGGGCGATGAGGCCGCTCTTGACCGAGCCCTTGAAGCTCCAACGCTTCTCGACCACGCCGACGCGATCGTTCGGGATGTACCGAACGCCGGAGAGGAGGACAAGGAAGAGCAAGAGGACGACGGCCCCCGCGAGGACCGGCAGTGCCGGCGCAAACATGACACGTATCTCTTTCTTTCCATCCGAAGGGTGAACGCACGCGTCTGGAGCGTCCGCGACGCCGTTCGGCGCGCACGCGAGGCCCCCGTCGGTCGCCGTCGGGCGACGCGCGGGGGCGCGCCTGCACGGCCTCGCGCTCGCGCGACGTGGTCGCTCGGGCATCGGCGTGCGGCTCTGGTGGTGGGGCTTCCGACGATCGGCTATGCGGGAGCGGCGCGGATGGCGGCGCCGAGCTCGGGCGTAGCGGATAGTGCGTAAGTTGTGTCGCACCCGGGCCCGGACAAGGGCAAATCGGATGAATCGGACGTGACCTCGGTTGCGGATTTCGCTGGCGCGGCGCGTCGGCGCGGCGCGTCGATCAACGCTTGGCGAGCGGGCGCACGGATCCTACGGGCAGCCAGCCCTCACGGCCGCCGGCCTCGACCTTCGCGAACCCCGCGCCTTCGTCGAGCACCGTGACGCGCGCCCCCTCGGGCACCGGATCGACGCCGCCCATGACGATGTGCTTGGCGTCGAGAAGACGCGCCGACGGACTCACGACGACGCCCTCGCGCACGCGCGTGCGGAGATCGCGCGCGGCGTAGGTCCCCAGCGAGAAGACGACGAGCAGCGGCGCGGCGACCGCGCACGTCGTCGCGGCGGCGACGCGCGCCCGGCCTGCCTCGAGCTTGGCGCGGAGCACGATGCCGAGCGACAAGGCGACGCTGGCGAGGGCGGCGAGGGCGGCCCACACGTTCTCCGACAGCAGCCGCGCGATCGAGCGCCCGAGCGACACGCCGTGGTCGAGCTCGACCGGCTCTCCCGCGCGCGCGCGCCTCCTCGCGACCTCGGCGCGGACGATCGCGAGCGCCGCGGACGCGTCGCGGCGGAGCTCGGCGTCCTCTGTGAGCTCACGCGCCTCGGCGAACCCATGCGCCGCGCGCCCCAGATCGCCGGGCTCCTCGGCCGACGCGCGCACGCGCGCCGCGTACGCGAGGCCGCGGTCGTAGCTGACGACGGGATCGACGACCCCGCGATCGGCGAGCGCCTCGAGCTTGGCGATGGCCTCGGCCGGGCGCTCCGCGGTGAGCGCGTCGGTGGCCTCGCGTAGCAGGTCGTCGCCTTCGGCCGCGCGCGCGTGCGTGACGAGCGCGACGACGCCGCACGCCAGGGCCACGAGGACGAGCGCGCGCAGCCTCATCACGCGTCCGCGTCCTGGCCTCGGCGCGCGGGGATCTTTGCGAGCGCCGCCCGGAACCGCTCGAACAGAGCTCGCGCCGCCTTCACGTCGGCGCCGTCGGGGGCGTATCGCGCGTCCTCGCACGCGCGGCGCACCTCGAGCAGCTCGGTGACCGTCGCGTCGTCGACGCCGGCGTCGCGGAGCTCCGCGCCCATGGCCTCGGCGGACCCGCCGCGCAGGTTGACCCCGGTGCGCGCGAGCACAGAGGCCTCGAGCGCGCGTGTCACGGCCCCGAGCGCGGCCGCGCCGTCGCCCTCGTCGCACGCCTTCTGCGCCTCGCGCATGCGGGCCTTGGCGTCGGTCTCGGGGCTCGTGGCCTTGTCTTTGCGCTTTGCCGCCGCGCGCCGGAGCGCTCCCGACGCCCCGATGACGCCGAAGGCCGCGAGGGGCGCGCCGAACAAGCCCGCCCAGAAGACTCCGCGATCGGCGACGAACGATCGCTCCCGCGCGCCTTCGAGGATGCGGCGCGGCTCGGGCAGGCCCGCGAGCACCTCGGTGGCCGGCTCGGGCTCTGCGCCGGCGTCGCGCCCGCTCGGACGCACGACGATCTTGCCGATCGACGCGCGCGCCATGGCGTACATGCGCGTCTGAGGGTCGAAGTGCGGGAACGTGACCGCGCCGAGGTCGATCGTGCCGGGGCGCTGCATGCGGACCACGTACGCGAAGGTGCGCGTCCCGCCGAAGCGGTCTCCCTGCGCGGCGCCGAGCTTCTCGCGGATCTGCGGCTCGAGCCACTCGACGCCGGGCATGACGGGCACGTCGAGCTTGTGGGGCGGGTTGCCGAGGCCGCGGACCTCGAGCGTGACGCCGATCGCGCCGCCCTCTTCGATCTCGCGCGGGTCGACCGTGGCGTCGAGGGCGAAGCTGCCCACGTCGCCGATCACGTAGCCGGGCGGGCGACCGGTCACGGGCGGCTCGGTCACGTCGACCTCGAGCATCTCGCTCTCGCGCTTCGACGACGGCATGCGTCGTCCTCCCACGGCGAGCGACATCGGCTCGACGGAGAGGCGCCCGGCCTTGAGCGGAAAGAGCGCGTTGCGCCGCACCCGCTGCACCGTCCACACCCGCCCGCCGACGAGCGCGTTGCCGACGCCGGTGAGGTGCGTGTCGTCGGCCTCGAGCGACCGTTTGACGAAGTCCTTCGCCGTGGCCTCGTGCACGTCGTGCGGTGAGCCCGCGGGCGCCTGCGGGTCGGTGTAGAGGTACACGGTGTGCGTGACCTGCTCGCCCACGACCACGCGCTTGCGGTCGAGCGTGGCGTGCAAGAACGCGCCGTGACCGCGCGGAGCGTCGAGCGCCAAGCTCGGGTCGGTCTCGACGTCGGGCTGGCGGTACGCCGGGACGTCGTCGTCGTCGAAGAGCGCCTTGAAGGGATCGAAGGGACTGCCGCCGCCGAGCGGCGCGCGGCCGAAGGGCGGTGGGAGCTGCGGCAAGCCCCGCGCGGGCGCGCGTGGCGCCTTGCCGTGGGGGACGACGGTGACGCGGGCGGGCCGACCGCCGTGCTTGACGCCGCCGATGGTGACGGTCGGCGGGCCGAGCGTGAACGTGCCCAGCTTGCTGGGCCGCAGCACCCACGTGGCCACGAGCCCGTGCTGGTCGGAGCGGCGACCGTTGATGATCGTGAGCATCTGGGTCGGCGCCTGCGTGAAGTCGAGCACGGTGAAGCCTGCGTGCGGCCCCGGCGACGGGTCTTCGGGGGCGTTGCCGGTGCTCGACTGCGCCTGCAGCGTGAGCGTCACCGTGCCGTCGATCTCGATCGTCTCGGCGTCGACGCCGGAGCGCACCGTCGTGGCCTGCGCGCGCGCGGGCAGCGCAAGGGAGAGCGTGACCAGGCTCGCGGCCGACGCGAGCGCGATGCGGACGGGCGCGCTCACTTGTCGACGAGCCCCCGCATCGGCGCCTTGCGCGCGTGGCGCTTGGCCGCCTCTTGTTGCACGGTCGGCGCGTTCTCGAGCTGGTCGAGGATGCGCTCGTCCTGGTCGGCGCGCGACGGGGGCGGGGGGCCCGCGTCGGGGGCCTCGGGCGGAGGGTCGGGCTTCTTTCCGGGATCGTCGCCCGCGTCGTCGCCCTTCGCGTCGGCGCCGCCGTCGTCTCCGCCTCCGCCGCCCGAGTCGCCGTCGTTCTTGCCGCCCTCTCCGCCGCTGTCGCCGCCGCTGTCTCCACCCCCGGAGTCGCCCGCCGACGCCTCGGGATCTCCCGAGTCGCTCGAGGCGTCTTGGCCCGCGTCCTTCTTGTCCTCGATGCGTCGCAGGGCGATCGCGCGGTTCCACGCGGCGTCCTGTCCGATCGTGTCGACGACCTCGTCCCGGCCCGCGTCGGCGCCCGCCTCGGGGACGCCGGGGATGATCTCGAGCGCGCGGTCGTACGCCTTGACCGCGTCCTCGTACGCGGCGTCGAGGAAGAGCAGGTTGCCCTCGAGGTAACGTGCGCGCGCGCGCAGGGCGGGCGTCTGCTTGGGATCCTCGGCGATGGCGCGCACGATGCGCAGCGCGCACGACAGGTTCTCGGAGCGCAGGCCCTTGGTGGTCGGGTCCGCGCCCGAGTCGAGCTCCTCTTCGCCGAAACGTCGACCGTGGCTCTCGGCGATCTTGAAGAGGGCGAGCCCCAGGTCGAACGTGCCGTCGGGCTTGAGCTTGAGGAGGTCGGGCGTGCCGATGTTGCCCTCTTTGCAGGCGCCGGTCGAGAGGTACTCCTGGAGCGTCAGCGTGGCGTGGCTCGCGTCGCCGGCGTCGAGGGCCGCGATGGCCTCCTTGACCTGTGGGGCCTCGCGCTCGAACGGGCGAGACGGGGTCCACCCGCAGGCCGCGGTGACCGCCGACGCGAGCGCGACGGCCAGGTACCCGCGCCGGAAGAGGGAGCTCGAGCGATAGCGTGTATTATGCACGCGTTGCCTCCCTGTCTCTCGCGCCCCGCTTCGAGCGCCTGGGCTCGTCGTCGCCGAGGCCGCGTCGCTTGCGCTTCTTGCGCGCGGGCGCCGTCGCCTTTGCGCTCTCGGGCGAGGGCGCGCGGCGTCGCGGCGCCTCGGGCAGCACGCCCTCGAGCACCAAGAGCAAGAGCGCCGCGCCGAGGGGCCACATGTACTGCTCGTCGAAGACCGTCTCGACCTTCTCGCTCAGCTCCTCGCGCATCGTCTTCTGTAGGGCCCGCGCGACCTCGTCGATGCCCGTGCTGCCCTTCTCGGCGCGGACGATCGCGCCGCCCGTCACCTTGGCGATCTCGGCGAGCTGCGCCTCGCCGTCGGCCGACAGCTCGGTGGTCATCGGTCGCCCGTCGGGGCCGCGCCGGATGCCGCGGACGCGCCCGTCTGCGTCGACGTCGGGGATCGGCTCGGGCGCGCGCCCGCCGATCTGCACCACGTCGATGCGCGTGCCCTCCTGCGCCGCGGCGCGCGCGATGTTGACGGGATCGCCCTCGAGGTCCTCGCCGTCGGTGACGAGCACGATGACGCGCATGTGGCTCTTGGACTTGGGATCGCGCGCGAGCAGCTCGCGGGCGCGCTCGAGGGC
>JAGQJA010000012.1:0-3080 GCA_020430845.1 Myxococcales bacterium | reverse complement strand
TCGCGGATGAGGCGGCCCACCTCTGCCTTGGCGCGGGCGATGCGGCTCGGGGCCACGTCGCGCGCGTACATGCTCTTGGAGTAGTCGAGCACGATCACGACGTCGAGGTTGGTCGCGGGCACGAGCTTGGTGCCGCGGCCGAACTGCGGCCGGGCCAGCGCAAGGAACGCGCACACGAGCGCGAGCACCAAGAGCACACCCTTGGCGGCCCGGCGGCCCGCGGCGTCGAACGACTCGAGCTTGCCTACGAGCGACGGCTCGCCGAAGGCCTTGACCGCGCGCGCGCGCCGGAGCGACGCCAAGATGAGCAGCGCCGCGAACGCCACGACGAGCGCGCCGCACGCGAGCGCGACGAAGAGGTACGGCGGCGCCGCGAGATCGTAGAAGAACCTCACGGGAACCTCCGCACGATCAACAGGCGCACCAGCGCCTCGAGCGCGATGAGACCGACGCCCGGGAAGAGCAAGAACGGAAAGAGGTCTTCCATCGTCGCGGACTGGGCCTCGAAGCGCGTCTTCTCGAGGCGGTCGAGGATGGTGTGCATGCTCTGCTCGAGGCCGCGCCGGTCGGTGGCGATGAACGCCTCGCCGCCCGTCTTCTCGGCGATACGCTTGAGGAGCTCGGGGTTGACCGGAAAGTGCGCGCGAACGTAGTGCGGCTGGCCGAAGAGATCGGTGCCGTCCATGACGTCGACCTCGTCGCCGTTGCCGATCTGGATCGGGTAGACCTTGACCGCCTGCTTCTGCGCGAGGTCTGCCGCGTAGTCGGGCGCGATCGCGCCGGCGTTCGAGTCGCCGTCGGTGAGCAGGATGACGGCCTTGGAGCGCGCGGACGAACGGCGCAGGCGCGCGACGGCCGTGCCCACGGCGTCGCCGATCGCGGTCCCGTTGCCGTCGATGAGGTCGAGCTCCATCTTCGACACGAGCGCGCTGAGGAGCGATTTGTCGAGCGTGGGCGGGCTGAGCACGTACGCGGCGCGGCCGAACACGACGACGCCGATGCGGTCGGTGCGCCGCCGCGCCACGAAGTCGAGGATGACCTCCTTGGCCGTCTCGAGGCGCGTGAGCCGCTTGATGGGCGCGGCGCCGCGTTTCTGGTCTTGCTCGGGCACGTTCTCGACGCCCATGAGCGCGCGCATCGAGCCCGAGAGGTCGAGCACGATGACGATGTCGATGCCGCGCTCCTCGGAGTCCTCACCGCGGAGCACGTTCTGCGGGCGCGCGATCGCGAGCAGACCGAGCACGATCGCCGCGCCGCGGAGCATGCCGGGCACGTCGCGGAGCTTGGCGCGCAGGCCGCGCGGCCCGACGACGAGCGGCGCCACGGTGGGCAGGCGGAGCGTGGGCGTGTGCGCGTCTTGGGCGAGCGTCATCCGCCACACGACGATCGGCGCGACGACGCCGGCGACCGCTACGACGAGCCAGAGCGGGAGCCACGTCGTCACGGTGCGCCACGCCTCGCCGCGCGCGATGGCCGGGTAGGCGAGGCCCAGGACGAGCGCGAGGAGCGTGCCCAGGATCACGACGACGACGCGCAGCGGTCGGCTCACGGCGGATCCTCCTCGCGGCCGGCGGGCTCGCGGTCGGCGCCCTTGCGTTCGTCGCCTTCGCGCGCAACCTCGGCGTCGGCGTCTTCGCGGTCGTCGACGGCGACGGCGGGCGTCGCGGTCGGGGGCTCCGGGCGCGGCTCCGGCGCCGGCTTGACGGGCGGCGTGAGGGGCCGGCGCGCCACGGCGTCGCTCATCGAATGGGGCATCGTCCTTCGCACGAGCCCCTCTCCGGCCTCGAGCGACGCGACGCACTGCTCCTTGGTCGGCGTGAGGTTCGCGAACTTCACCAGGTCGCACTCGCCCAGGAACGCCTGCACGTCCTGCATGGGGATGCCCGGCGAGCCGTAGTGATCGAGCGACATCATGATCTCGTCCGTCGTCGACTCGAGGCCGTCGAAGCCGAAACGATCGCCCAGGTATCGGCGCACCACGTCGCTCACGCGGTCGAAGTACTCGTCGTAGCGCTCCTGCCCGAGCAGCCCCGCGTGGCGCACTTCGTCGAGCGCCTCGAGCGCGATCTCCCACGGCGGCCGCGGCGGCGGGGGCGGCGGCTCGGGCCGCGGGCGCTTGGCGTAGCGGTACGCGAGGTACGCCACGATCGCCCCCACGAGGGCACCGGCGCCGATCCACATGAGCGCGCGCTTGAGCGACGTCCACTCCTCGAGCTGTGGGCGCGCGGGCGGGTTGCCCTGCGGTGTGGCCTCGGGCGTCGACGACGTCGGATCGTCGACCACGATCGTCTGCGTGTGCGTGCACACCGTGACGATCTCGCCGTTGGCGCGCGCGATCGCGATGGGGAGCGGAGGCAGGTGCATCACGCTCCGGCCCGGCTGCGGCGGCAGGGGCACGAGGGGCAGCTCGAAGCGCGTGCGCGCGAACTCGCCCTCCTTCTTGTCGTCGAGGACGAAGAGGCGCGCCCCCGCGGGGCCTCCCTGCTCGGGCAGCGCGAAGCCCGCGTCTTTGAGCAGCTTCTTGGCCTCGGTCGCGGCCGACAGCTCGAGCCCGTTGGGCAACACGCGC
Source organism: Myxococcales bacterium (assembly GCA_020430845.1). Lineage (GTDB taxonomy): Bacteria > Myxococcota_A > Polyangia > Polyangiales > Polyangiaceae > Labilithrix. The sequence continues at coordinate 511 of JAGQJA010000012.1, read as the reverse complement.
TCGCCCTTGCCGTGGCTCACGTGGACCGTGAGCGTCGCGACCCACCCGCTCGTACCGCGCGAGGGGAACGTCTCCTCGATGCGCGGCGGGCGGGCGCCCTTGGGGATCGACTCGACGCAGCCCCCGACGCTCACGGGCGCGGCCGCGTCCGCTGTGCCCGCGTCGTCTGCGCGCGCCGAGGCCGCGGCGAGGAGCGCCGACGCCGTCAGGGCCGCTGCGAGCCACGCCTTCATCTCGTCCGCGCCCTCCTCGCGCGACGAGCAAAGAGGTCGCGCAGCGGTTTGACGAACGAGCCCCCGGTCTCGATCTCCACGAAATCGAGGCCGAGCTTGGTGAACATGGCGCGCCGAGCGCCGGTGATGTTCTCCATCGCCTTCTTGAAGTGCGCGCGCACGCGCGGGTCGGACGTGTCGACGAGCACGCTCTCGCCGCTCTCGAGGTCCTCGAACGTGGCGAGCCCCACGTCGGGCAGCTCCTTGTCGCGCGGGTCGACGAGGACCACCGGGATGAG
>JAGQJA010000170.1:830-15444 GCA_020430845.1 Myxococcales bacterium | reverse complement strand
CGCCGGGCACGGTCGGCCCGCAGAGCGGCGCGCGCACCGTGGAGCCCAAGGCGCGCGTGCTCGTCGTCGACGACGAGGAGGGGATCCAGAAGGCGCTCCGCCGACTGCTCAGCGACGAGTTCGAGGTGACGACGGTGGGCGACGGCGCGCGCGCGGCGGACCTGCTCACGACCGAGGCGTTCGACGTCGTGCTCTCCGACATTCGACTGCCGCAGATGTCCGGCGTCGATCTCCTGCGCGTCGTGCGCTCCTACGACCTCGACGTGCCGGTGATCCTCATGACCGGCCTGCCGACGGTCGAGACGGCGATGGCGGCGGTAGACCTCGGCGCGCTGACGTACATCACCAAGCCGTTCGACTCGGACGCGCTGTTGGCGGCGATACGGCGCGCGGAGCGGCTGTCGCGCCTCGCGCGGGCAAAGCGTGCGGCGCTGGCGGCGGGCGTGGGCTCGCCGCTCGCGGGCGATCGCGCCGGGCTCGAGGCGTCGTTCAAGAACGCCCTCGAGACGCTGTGGATCGCCTACCAACCCATCGTCGACGCGCGCAGCAAGAAGACGGTGGCGTACGAGGCGCTGATGCGCACCGACGAGCCGTCGATGCCCCACCCCGGCGTGGTGCTCGAGGCGGCCGAGCGGCTCGACCGACTGCACGCGCTCGGTCGACGCGTCCGAGAGCGCGTGGCCCAGTCCTTCAGGCCGCCCAGCGCAGACGCGGTGCTCTTCGTCAACCTGCACTCGGCCGACCTCGAGGACGAGCAGCTCTACGACAAGAAGGCGCCGCTCGCCGATCTCTCGCCCCGTGTCGTGTTCGAGATCACCGAGCGGGCGAGCCTCGACAAGGTGACCGACGTCCGCAAGCTGTCGACGTCGCTGCGCGCGCTCGGCTATCGCATCGCGCTCGACGACATCGGCGCCGGCTACTCGGGGCTCGCGAGCTTTGCCACGCTCGAGCCCGAAATCGTGAAGCTCGACATGTCCCTTGTGCGCGACATCGAGACCTCGCCTGTGCGTTTTCGCATCGTCGAGAGCATCACCACGCTCTGCCGCGAGCTCAGCATCAAGGTCGTCGCCGAGGGCGTCGAGACTCCTGCGGAGCTCGATCGGTTGCTCGACCTCAAGTGCGACTACTTCCAGGGCTTCTACTTCGGACGACCTGCGCGTGACGCGGTCGACGCAGGCCGTAGTTGGTGAAGGCTCCCGCGCGGTCGCTGGGCTTCGCCGTCACGGTGCTGCTCGTCGCGAGCTGCGGCTCACGCACCGGACTCTTCGGGCCGCTGCCCGACGCGGTGGTCGACGCGTCCGTCGACGCCCCGAGGGAGAGCTCGACCGACGCCTCGCGTGACGCGCCGGTCGACGCGCCGCCCGACGTGCGACTCGACGCGGCCCTCGACGGTCCGCTCGCGTGCGTTCCGGGCACGTTCGACTTCGGGCTCGCCCGCCCTCAGCTGATGTTCGTGCTCGATCGCTCGGGCTCGATGGCGTTCGGCCTCGACCGCACCGACTTCCCGCCGCCCGGCGCGCCCAGCCGTTGGGAGGCGCTGCGCGACGCGCTCTCGCAGACGATCCTGCCGCTCTCGACCGAGATCGCGATGGGCGCGCGTTTCTTTCCGCGCGCGCGCCCCAACCTCTTCGACATCACCGAGGCGTGCGGGCAGGACCCCGGCCAGGGGATCGCGCCGCGGCTCGCCAACGCGCCGGCGATCCTCGACGTCTTCGCCCAGGCCGCGCCGCTCGGCGGAACGCCCACCTCTGCCGCCCTCGACCTCGCCGCGCAGCAGCTCTCGGCGAGCCGCGCGGTGTCTCGTGTCATGGTGCTCGCGACCGACGGCGCGCCCAACTGCAACGGCGCCCTCGACCCTCAGACGTGCACGTGCACCGCGGTCGACACGGCCTCGTGCGCGACCGCGGCCGACGGCGAGTACAACTGCCTCGACGACCGCGCCACGCTCGCGACCGTGACCAACATCTTCGGAGTGCGCAAGATCCCCGTCTACGTCATCGGCATCGGCGCCTTGGGCCCGTTCGCGCCCGTGCTCGACGCGATGGCCGTCGCCGGCGGCAGACCCCGCGCGGGCTCACCGCGTTACCTGCCGGCCGACACGCCGCAAGAGCTCGGCGCCGCGTTCGAGATCGTGAAGAACAGCGTCGCGCGTTGCACGTACATCACGCCGTCGAGCCCCGACGACCCAGACGCGATCTCGGTGACGGTGGACGGCACGCCGATCGGCCGCGACCCGACGCAGGTCGAGGGCTGGGACTGGATCGACAAGGACTACGGGCACCTGCAGCTCTTCGGCGCCGCGTGCGCCACCGCGAGCGCCACGAACGTCGCCGGCGAGATCTCCTGCCGCGACAAGTGACCGTGGGCCGCGCCCCGCCCGACCCCGCGTCAGCGCACGCGGCTCGCGGGTCCTTCTCCGGGCAGCGGTGACCATCGGACGCGAAAGTCTGCCGCCGTCGGACCGAGCTTGCGAATCCGGACGTCTGGCTCCGAGCCGTAGGTGAGCACGCCGCCCTCGAGGATGCCGACGTGCCACGCGTCGACGAAGCTGTACATGTCCTCGAGCCGCACGATGACCTCGAGGTCTCGGTGCTCGAGCACACGCGCGCGGCCCGAGCTGGCCGAGAGCGCGTAGCCCTTCTCGATGAGCGACCACAGGCGCGGGATGTCGTTGCCGATCGCCTTGAACACGACGCTGCCCAGCAGAGACTCGCGCAGCGTGGGGTACGCGATGCGCCCGACGCGCCGAAGCCCCTCGCGGAGAGGGACGTCGGGCCACACGCGCTCGGCGGTGAGCACGAGCAGCTCCACCAGCTCTGTGCCGGGGTAGTCCCGAAAGCCCAGGTAGCGCCGCCCGGCGATGGGCTTTCCGCGCCGCGCGCACTCGTCGAGCAGTGCCTGGAACTGCATGCCCTTCACCGTCGCGCCCGGCGGCACGAGCGCGACGTGCGCGTCGATGTCGAGCGGGCTCGACATGTCGAGCGCGACGAAGTCACTCTCTGCTGCGTCGTCGTAGCTCACCCGACGGTGAGCGTACGACGTCCCGCCGCGTCACCCAAAGCGCTGCGACGCGCCGCGAGAGACTCAACGGATGGGCGGGGTGCCCACGCCGTCGGAGCGCGGGGGAACCGCGTCGCCGTAGTCGCCCGCGCCGTCGTCTGTGCCGCCGCCGTTGCCCGTGCCGCCGCCGTTGCCCGCGCCGCCGCCGTTGCCCGCGCCGCCGCCGTTGCCCGCGCCGCCGCCGTTGCCCGTGCTCTGCGTGCCTGGCGCGCCGGGGCAGCCCGCGGCGGGCTTGGGACGCGCGGCGCGGATCTCGAAGTTGCCGATGCCCGACAGCTCCTTGGCGAAGACGGCCCCCTCGACGATCGTGTTGCCGATGTACTTGAGGCGGGCCGTGGGCGCGTAGATGGCGCCGTGGAAGATCTGGTTGCCGATGGCGAGCGAGATCTCGTCGCCGCCGCCGATGAGCAGCCGGAACGCAGACGGCTTCTTCGAGTCGCCGAGGCGAAAGTGCCCGATGGTCTTCACGCTGCCGCGCACGTAGAGGTCGAGGGTGGAGCCGTCGACGATGTCGAAGACCTCGGCGCCGATCTGCTCGAGCGACCCGTCGACGTACATCGACACGGCGCCCTTCACGCGGATGCGCGTGTAGCCGATGTTGCGCACGTCGCCGAAGTAGTAGTCGCCGGTGTCGAGCTCGAGCATCGTCGCGCCGATGTTCGACAGCGACGACGGCACCTTCTTGGCGCCGTTGTCGTTCTTGGCCTTCGCGCGATCGATCGCGGCGCCGACGTCGAGGAAGCCCTTGCCCTCGCACGCGCACGGGGCGTCGGGCGCGGCCTTGTACGTCCCGCGCGCCTTCACCTGCTGGAAGCCGATGACGCTGTTGGTCCCTTGGACGCCGAGCTCGCCGCCGACCGCGAGGCGACCGAAGCCGGACATGCCGCCGCCCACGTGGAGGTTCTGACCGATCTCGACGTTGCCGGTGACCTTCATGTCGCCGGGCGTGTACATGCTGCGCTTGACGTTGACGTTGCCGATGGCCTGGAAGCCCTTGCCGCTCGCCCACGAGCCGGACACCTGGGCGTTGTTGATGATCTTGGTGAGCCCGTTGACGCCGACCGACCCCAGCGAGCCGTCGGCCGAGCCCACGATGAGGTTGCCGATGTCGTTGAAGTCGCCGCACACGCAGAGCCCGTTGCCGAAGACGGCCGGGGCCGGCGACGCCTCGCACTGCGCCTTCGACAGGCCGAAGGGGCCGCTCGCCGTGTTGGCGCCGTCGCGGCCCCCGCCGGCGAGATCTTCGTCTGGCGTCGCCGCAGTGCAGGCGACGAGCGCAGAGAGTCCGATGCCGACGGCGATGTAACGAAAGGGGCGCATGGCTCACTCCAAAGCAAGAGCGACGCCAGAGCGCGCACGGCGCGGGGGCCCTAGAAAACATGGTTGTTTTTCTGTGCGATCCTCGCCGCACCAGGGCCCGGAAAGATCCGCTCGCCTTACATCGACCACCACGTGATGGCGCGGCGCCTCACCGAGGAGGGCGCCGCGGCCCGCAGGCATCGCCCGCTTGCCGCTCTCTGTCGTGTCCGATAACGATCGATCATGCGCTTCGTCCCTCCGGTCGCCGTCCTCGTCGCCCTCGCCGCCTGCGGCAGCACGACTCCGCCGGAGGTCACGCCCGACGCAGGCGCGACGGGCGACGCGAGCGCCGGCGGCGACGCCTCGTCGAGCTCAGGCGAGCGGACGCTCGCGTCTTGCGAGACGCAGATCGCGACCGACGCGCCCGAGATCTTTCGCGCCTACTTTCGGTGCGTGACGATCGAGACGACGGCCGACGCGATCGTCATCTCGAGCCGCGCGCTGCCGCCGCACAAGAGCAACTACTGGGGCCAGGGCAGCCCCAACTACGCGCCGTTCGACACGAGCCGCGGCGCCGAGTACCGCGCCAACCCGAACACCCTCGAGGAGCGGGCGTTCAAGCTCACCATCCCCAAGACGCCGACCTCGCGCGGCCTCACGGTCACGGCCGCGCTCATCGACGGACAGGTCGGGTCGAGCCAGCTCGAGTACCCGCTGGGCGTGGCCGGCGTGGCCCTCGACTCGGTGGCGATCTTCAACCCGCTCGCCCGCCCGGGCGACGACATCGAAGCCGAGAAGTTCACGTTCGACGACTACAACGCGCACCCCGCGCCGGAGGGCACGTACCACTACCACACGGCCTCCAAGGGCCCGCTCGAGGTGCTGGTGGCGGGCGGTCTGGCGGCGCAGGCCTCACCGGGCGGCGGCGACGTGGAGCTGTTCGGCGTCATGTGCGACGGCACGTTCGTCCTGGGCTGCACCGAGCTCGACGGCAGCGCGCCGGGCGGCGCTGCGCTCGACGCGCAGGGAGGCCACGTGCACGACCTCACGAACAAGACGGGCACGGTCCTCGTGGCGGACCGCTACCACGTCCACGTGTGCCCGAGCGGCGGGGGACGAAAGTTCACGCCGGAGATCCAATACTACTCGGCGTGCAGCCGGTGACGCGGCGCGCCGACCACGTGCGTTGACAGGTCCCCCGGGCGCGCACGACCCTGTGCGTTCCCCCACGAACGAGGAGCGACGACATGGCCGAGAAGTATCGACTCGTGACGCGGAGCGATTTCGACGGGCTGGTGTGCGCCGTCATCTTGAAAGAGCTCGGCATGCTCGACGACATCAAGTTCGTGCACCCCAAGGACATGCAGGACGGCAAGGTCGAGATCACCGATCGCGACATCACCACGAACGTCCCGTACGTCGCCGGGTGTCACCTGGCGTTCGACCACCACCTCAGCGAGACGGTGCGGGTCAAGGACAAGCCCGCCAACCACATCATCGACCCCGACGCGATGAGCGCCGCGCGCGTCGTCTACGATCACTTCGGCGGAGCGCCCAAGCTCCCCCGCATCCGCGAGGACATGATGGTCGCGGTCGACAAGGCCGACGCGGCGCGCTTCTCGAAGGACGAGATCCTCGAGCCCAAGGGCTGGGTGCTCCTCAACTACATCATGGACCCCCGCACGGGTCTGGGGCGCTTCCGAGATTTTCGCATCTCGAACTACCAGCTGATGATGGACCTCATCGACGCCTGCCTCACCAAGTCGGTCGACGAGATCTTGCAGATGCCCGACGTCAAAGAGCGGACCGACCTCTACCGAGAGAACGAGCCGAAGGCGATCGAGCAGATCAAGAAGAACGCCACGGTGCACGGCAACCTCGTGGTGCTCGACCTGCAGGGCGAGGAGACGATCTGGCCGACGAACCGCTTCATGATCTATGCGCTCTACCCGCAGTGCTACATCAGCATCCACAAGATGTGGGGGCTCAAGAAGCAGAACACCGTCTTCGCCACCGGCAAGTCGATCCTCGACCGCGGGTCGAAGACCAACGTGGGCGAGCTGATGCTCTCGTACGGCGGCGGAGGTCATGAGGCCGCCGGCACCTGCCAGGTCGACAACGACAAGGCCGACGGCGTGCTCAAAGAGCTGATCGCGAAGATCAACCAAGACGGATAGACTCGAGGGCGGGAGGGGTGCCACCGTGAAGAACATCCGCCCGAAATCCATCGATTTTCGGGGCCTCAAGCTGTCGCCGGAAGAGGGCTTCGTCCTGTCGCGCATCGACGGGCCGACCTCGGTCAAGGAGCTCGCCAACCTGACGTCGCTCGACGAGGCGCGCGTTGCGGAGATCGTCGGCAAGCTCGCGGGGGACGGCGCCATCGAGGTCGACGGCGCGCCGTCGGGCGGCGGCGGTGGCGCGCGCCCTCCCGAGCCCTCGCGTCCCGAGGTCGAAGCCGAAGAGGCGGACGCGAGCGACGACGCTCGAGACGAGGCCGACGCGGCCGAGCGGGACGCGGCCGCCCCCGAGGTCGACGCAGAAGAGGCGGCCTCGGACGCCGACCTCGACGCGCAAGACGAGGCGTTCATCACGAACGAGCGGATGTACCGCGAGGTGTACGCCAAGAAGTACAAGGGCGAGGCCGTCGACTTTCGCGTCAGCGCCGCGCTCAAGGAAGACGGCGCGGACCTGATGGCGCTCTGCCTCGACCCCGACCCTCAGGTCGTCCACGCCATCTTGCAGAACCCCAAGGCCGGGCTCGAGCACGCGCGGTCGCTCGCGTTCCACCACCGCACGCACATGGGCCTCGAGCACATCGCCAAGCGGTCGGACTACCTCGCCGACGCGCTCGTGCAGCGACGCCTGCTCCGCAACCCGCAGCTGCCCGACGCGATCCTGCGGCGCATCTCCGGGCGCAAGGTGCTCATCGAGGTCTTCAAGATCGCGGTCGACCGAGAGATCCCCGAGCGGACTCGCGTCAAGGTGCGCGTCGAGCTGCGCAAGAAGTTCATGCTCGCGACGGCCGACGAGCGCGCGGCGCTCCTGGTGAAGACCGAAGGACGCGTGCTCATCTTGCTCGTCGACTGCTCACTCGACGCGCGGACCACGATGATCTTGGTGGGCCGCAACACGTACACCCTGCTCTTCGTGCAGAACGTGGCGCGGTGGTCGCCTGCGCCGCCCAAGCTGCTCGCGCACCTCCTCAAGATGCCGACCGTGCGCCGCAACCCGGGCGTGCGCAAGATGCTCCTCCGGCACCCGAACATGCCGAGCGAGGTCAAGAAGCTCTTCGTCTGACGCGCGGGCGCGCGGGCGAGGATTGTGCGCAACCGCGTCCCGGGGCGGCCGATGTCGCCGCATGACGATCTCTGCAGCGCATCGCCGAGACACGGCGCCCGCCCCCCTCCCGTCTCCCACCCGCCGCCCCGCGTCCCCCCCGAGCGCCAGCTCGAGCCGAAGCAGCGCGGCGCGCCCCCACACGCCTGCCCCGCTGCCCCAGCCGAGCGCACAGCACGACGCGGCGCTCGTGGCCTTTGCGCGGACCGCCGTGGCCTCGCTCGCGGCCGGCGCGCGCGACGCCACGGTGCGCGCCAAGCTCGACGCCGTGCGCGACGCGTACGCCGGACCGTACCGCGTGGGAGAGCAGACGGTGAGCGCGCGTCCGATGTTTCGCATCAACATGGGCCACAACCACGCCGCGATGAAGTCGCACGCCAAGGAGCTCGACGGGATCGCGGCGCGCGTCGGCGTCAACGGTTACGGCGTGCGTATGGGCTTCGCCGGCGCCGGCGATCTCCGCAAGGTCACGCAGGCGCTCATCGACCGAGGCCACCTGCCGCCGGGACCTCCGGGCACCGAGGCCGAGCGCATCCGCCAGATGCAGTGGGAGTGGGGCGTGGGCGTCGATTGCGCCGCCTACACGGGCGCGGCCCTCACCGCCGCGACGGGCAAGTCGCGACACGCGCTGGGCCTCGCCCCCGCGGGCATGGAGGCGTTTCGCAACCTCGACAAGAACCGCCACTTCTCCAAGGTGTCGCCGGTCGACGTGCGGACCGGGGACGTGATCACGCTCGACGCCGTCAACGACTACGGCCACAACGTCATCGTGCGGGGTCGCAGCGTGGCAGACCCGGCAAAGCAGGCGGCGCTCACGCAGGCCCACCCCGAGCTCGGCGCGTTCTTCGCGAGCGCCGGCCCGCACCACGTGATCGAGGTCGATTCGTCGTGGGGCGCGGGCTCCGACGGCGCATCGTACGGCGGCTTTCGCACCGACACGTGGATCTACGACGAGAGCACGAAGAAATGGGCCTCGTTCGATCGCCACGTCGATCCGATCGGTGTGAACATCAGCTTCGCCGGCCCGGCCGGCGACATCTTCCACGGCGCGTACAGGGCAAAGTGATGAACAAGGCACTCGCTCGGATGTTCTTCTCCTGCCTCCTCGCGCTCGTCGCGCTCCTCGCGGCCCCCACGGGCTCCGCCGCGCCTCCCGCCGCCGCTCGCGCGCTCCGCGTGCGGTCGTTCGCGCCGGTCGCCGTCGTCGAGGGCGCGGCGCCGAACGGGTCGCACGCCCGCGGCACCGCCGTCGTCGCGTGGATCGAGGTGAGCGGCGACCACGCGCAGCTCGTGCTCGCCGAGTGGGACGTCGCCCGAGACGCGACCCTGAGGCGACGCGTCGTCGCCACGCTCGACGGCATCTCGTTCGCCGTCGCGCTGGCCCGCGCGGGCGGCGGTCTCTACGCGCTGGTGTCGGGCCCCGGCGGCGACCGCTCCCCCACGACCCTCTTCGCCCTCGACGACACCTTCGCCGTTTCGGCCAAGCTCGACTTCGCGGAGGGTGGCACACCGAGCCTCGACGGCGACGAGCGCTACCTGGTCGCCACGACGTTCGAGAGTCGCAAGCCCACCTTGCCAGCGAGCCCCCGCTCCGACCGCGCGCCGCCCGACGAGGTCCTCGCCGCGCGCGTGATCGATCGCGCCACGATGACGATCGTGGGGGCGCGGGTGTTCCGCGGTCCGCAGATGCTCCGCTCCGCGACGCGACAGCAGGAGGGCGCGCCCAGCGTGCGCGTCGTGGGCGGTCGCGCGTTCTTCGGCTTGCCCGACGTCGAGCCCGTCGTGATCGCGACGCGCCTGCCGTCGCTCGTCACGATCGCCCGGCGCGAGGCCCCGCGCGCGGCGCGAGGCGGCTTCTCGGCGGTGCGCCTGACGCGTCTCGGCGACGGCGTCCTCGCCGCCACCTCCGACCGCGTTTACGTCTTCGGGCCGTCGCTCGAGCCGCGCGGTCGCTTCGACTGCGCGCTCACGTCTGCCGCGTACGACGCACGCGCGAAGCGCTTGCTCACGGACGTCCCCTGCGGCAAGGCGCTGGGAGGCGTGAGCACGTCGACGCCGAAGCCCGGCGGCGCGCCGGCATCCAGTGTCGTCGCGTGGGTCTTCGGGCGTGCGATCACGTTCGCTCCCGACGAGGACGACGCCTGGCGAGCGATCGCGCGCTGATCAGTCGCCGTTCGAAGGCGCGCCGCTCGACGGCTGAGCCGGGGCCGACTTCGGAGTGTCCGGAGGCGTGGCGTCGGCGGCCTCGGGCGGCGGGGGCGCAGGGAGGTTGCACGCGATCGGCGACGCGAGCACCGTGTACGTGATCGTCGCGACGCCGATCTTTGCGACGAGGAGCTTCTTGCGAGCGGGGCGCGGCATCTCTCGATCATAGGAGCAACCGCGCGCCGCCGCCCCGGAATCGTCATGAGTCGGACGCCTACCCGTGGTGAGATGCGGTCCATGGACGCTCTCCGCACCCCCGAGTCGCGCTTCGAGGATCTCCCCGGGTATCCGTTCGCGCCGCACTACGTCGACGTCGGCGACGATCTCCGGATGCACTACGTCGACGAGGGCCCACGCGACGGCGCGTGCGTGCTCATGCTCCACGGCGAGCCCACGTGGAGCTACCTCTATCGCAAGATGATCCCGGTGTTCGTCGACGCGGGGTACCGCGCGATCGCGCCGGACCTCATCGGCTTCGGCAAGTCGGACAAGCCGACGCGCACGTCCGACTACACGTACGCGCGGCATGTGGCTTGGCTGCGGGCGTTCGTCGAAGCGCTCGACCTCACGGGCGTCACGCTGGTGGCGCAGGACTGGGGCTCGCTCACCGGGCTACGGCTCGCGGCCGAGAACCAGGAGCGCTTCGCGCGCATCGCCATCGCCAACGGCTTCTTGCCGACCGGGGGCCAGCAGGTGCCGATGGCGTTCAAGGCGTGGCGCGCGTTCTCGCGCTACTCACCGCTCTTTCCGATCGGTCGCATCGTCGCTTCGGGATGCGTGACCAAGCTGCCCAAGGACGTGCGCGCCGCGTACGACGCGCCCTTTCCGACGACGGCGCACAAGGCGGGGGCGCGCATCTTCCCGATGCTCGTCCCGACCGAGCCCGATGATCCCGCGATGCCCGCGAACCGGGCCGCATGGGAGGTGCTGGGCAAGTGGGACAAGCCGTTCGTGACGCTCTTCGGGAAGAACGATCCGATCCTGGGGCGCGCCGACGTGCCGCTGCAGAAGCACATCCCGGGCGCGAAGGACCAGCCCCACGAGCGCTTCTGGGGAGGGCACTTCGTGCAAGAAGACCGCGGCGACTACCTCGCCGCCGCGATCGTCAAGTGGATGGCCTGAGCCGCGCTCAGGACGGGCCGCCGTGGCTCTGGCAGCCGGGCACGCAGTCGGGCAGCCCCTTCTGGCAGCGACCGCCCGTGCAGTCCGTCGATACCGTGGTGCCAAAGGTGTGACCGTCCTTGCACTTGCACGACGCGAGCGAGTTGCAGTCGCTCTTGGTCGAGCAGTAGCCGCACTCGGCGTTCTTGCACTTTCCGTCGGAGCACTTGGTGGTCACCGTGGCAGGGAAGCCGCTGATCGACTCGCACTTGACGATGCTGTCGCCGGCCGCGTTGCACTTGGGCGCGTCGCCGATGGTGCACGAGCCGCCGCTCGAGCTCGTCGAGCTGGTCGACGTGGAGCTCGACGAGGACGTCGACCCTGCCGGGCACAGCTCGTTGAAGCTGTTGGCCTTGGCGATGTCGTCGCACGCCTTGCCCTCGAGGCAGGTCGCCTGCGCTTCGGTGATCTGATTGGCGCAGAGCTGGCCGCAGCCGTTCTGCACTTCGGCCGGCGGCGCGTTGCACACCGTGAGCTTGGCCTGGCAGCGGCTCGAGCAGTCGGACGACGAGATCACGGGCGAGCTCCCGCCGGACGACGACGACGACGACGCGCTGGCGCCACTCGAGGTCCCGTTGTTCGTGGACGACGACGAGCACGCGAACGCGAGGAGTGAGAGGGCGACGACCGAAGCGGCAAGCCTTTCCATGGGCGGAAAGATAGCCGATCAGCTGCGTGACGCCACGCTCGCGCGGACGGCTTCGAGCACGTCCTCGACGCACGCGTCGACGTGCGAGCGGCGCGAGCGGAACGAGAGGACGCACACCCTGACGAGATAGCGCCCGCCGGCCTGACACCCGGACAGATGCACGCGGCCCCGCGCCGCGACGTGGTCGAGCACGGCTCGCGTCGCCGCGTCCTCGTCGCGAACGCTCGCCCCAGGCCACGTCACATGGAACGCAAAGAGCGACAGCTCTGGCGGCGCCGCCATCACCACGTGGGGATCGCGAGACAGGGCATCGGCGGCCGCGACGGCGAGCGCGCGTTTCTCGGCCAGCGCCGCGCGCAGGCGCGCCGCGCCGAAGAGCTTGAACGTGAGCCACACGCGAAGCCCCGGGTAGCCGCGCGACAGCTCGGGGCTCATCTGGCAGGGGTCGTAGACGTCGCCCGAGCTCTGGTCGGGCATGTAGTCGGCGCCCGCGCCGTGCACCTCGCGCAGCGCGCGCCCGTCGCGCACGAGGAGCGCGCCCGTGCCGTACGGCAAGAACAGGCCCTTGTGGGGGTCGAGCGTGATCGAATCGGCGCGCGGGAGGCCAGCGAGCAGCGGTCGCAGCTCGGGGCAGGCGTGGAAGAACGCCCCGTACGCGCCGTCGATGTGGTGCCAGAGCCCTTCGCGGGCGGCGACGTCGGCGACCGCGTCGAACGGGTCGACCGCGCCGGTGTTCGTCGTGCCCGCGCTCGTGACGACCATGAACGGTCGCAGTCCGCGCGAGCGGTCCTCTGCGATGGCTGCGGGCAGCGCGCTCGGGTCGAGCCGAAAGCGCGCGTCGACGGGGAGCGCGCGCACGCGGTCGGGCATGACGCCCGCGAGCCGCGCGGACTTGGCCACCGAGTGGTGAGCCTGCGTCGAGGTGTAGAGCACGCCGCTTCGGATATCGGCGCCGAGCGCACGCTCGCGCGCGCAGAGCACCGCGTTGAAGTTCGCCATCGACCCGCCCGACGTGAAGATCCCGCGCGCGCCGTCGGGCATGCCCATCCAGTCGCAGAACCAGCGGAGCGTGTTCGCCTCGAGCTCGACGAGAGGCGGCGACGCGAAGCGCGCCCCCGTGAACCGGTTGGTGAGATCGCTCACCAGGTCGGCGAGCGCCGCCGAGAAGAGGCCGCCGCCAGGCACGTACGCCATGTAGCCAGGACCGTTGGTCGTGAGCGTGCGCGGCACCCACTCGTCGAGGTACGCGTCGAGGAGCGGCTCGAGCGCCTGCCCGGTCTCGGGCGCGCCTTCGACGAGCGAGCGACAGTACGCCTCGTCGGCGCCCGTACCCGCGGCCGGAGCGCGCGGCACGGCGCGGAGGTGCTCGAGGAGGCGATCCACGGTCAGCCGCGCGAGGCGGCGCATTTCGTCCTCCGAGATCTCGAGGCTCGCGGGATCGTCGGGCGGAGCGGGATCGATCATCGCGCGAGCGTACCGCCTGGCGCAGCTCCGTTGCGCCGTTCCTCGGGCAGTGCGCAGTGTGGGCGCGTGTGCGGCGAACGAATCCCGACGCACCCGCCTGCGCGGACGATAAGCTGGTGGTCTCATGCTCGATCAGCACGACACCGGTCCGCTCAAGGAGCTCCGCGAGAAGCTCCACACGCTGCACGAAAAGGCGCGCGCCGGGACGCTCTCGGCCGAGGAGCGGCCGTTCTACGAGCGCACGCGAGACGATCTCGCGCGCATGCTGCTCTTCGCCCAGCAGATGACGCGGGCACCGGGCCAGAAGTTCCGCGCCGCGCTCCGCGTGCGCACGGAGCTCGACGTGGCGATCGCCCTGCCCTCCGACGAGACGCGCGCGAAGACGATCAACCTCTCGGTCGGAGGTTTCGCCGCCGAGCTAGCGACCGCGCCGTCGGTGGGCTCCAAGGCGCGCGTCAAGCTGTCGCTCGCCGACGGCTACGTCGTCGAGGGGGACGCCGCCGTCGTGGCGGTCAACCCCGTCGGTGACAAGGCGCGCGTGTCGTTCGCGTTCCAGGGGCTCTCGGAGCGCGACCAAGAGCGCGTGACGGTGGGCGTGTTCGATTGCGTGTTGCCCGAGCTCGCCAAGCTCTGACGTCAGTCCGACGCGAAGAAGCCGAACGCGGCGAAGATCACGGACGCGAACATCATCACCACGCGGAGCTTGATCTGTAGGCGGAGCTTGGCCTCGACCTCCCCCTCGGACCCCACCGCGACGAAGAGCTCGCCGCTCGCGCCCTTGCGGACGCCGAGCGCGCGCCCAGGCTCGTCGCGATAGCCGGCGGGCGCGGGACCGCCCGGCAGGTCGAAGGCCTCACCGAGCGCGTACACCCTCATCCCCGGCGCGAGGATCGACTCCTCCCACGAGAGCTTGGCGGCGCTCTCGCGCGTGTGTTTGTGCTCGGCGAGCAGCGCGAGGGCCTCTTTGTCCTTGTCGACGAGCACCGCGCGATCGAGCTCCGACGGCTCGACGCGCGCCGACGTGTCGGTGAGGTCGATGCGCGCGAGCACGCCCGAGCCGTCGTCTACGAGGAACGCGCTCCGCACGGTGTGCGTCACGAGGTTGCGTCGGCTCGAGCCGTGCGACTCGTACACACGCGATTCGGAGTAGACGACGGGCAGCCCCGACAGCGGCGCCACCCGCGCAGCGCCCGCCTCGGCGACGACCGCGCCCTCGATCTCGACGGTGCCGCTTCGCGGGCTCGCGGCGATGGGCTGGCGCGACGTCTGACGGATGCGCGCGAGGCGTCGTCTCATCGACGCGATGTCGCGTGCAAGATACACGAACATGAACGCCGGCACCATGAGCCACACGAACCGGAAGACGACGTGGAGCACGCGCGCGATCCTACCGCGACGCCACGAGGCGCGCGACGCCGCCCGACGACGCTCTGACGCTCA
>JAGQJA010000170.1:0-704 GCA_020430845.1 Myxococcales bacterium | reverse complement strand
GGCGCGTCTTGCGACCACGTGGCCGTGCAGCCGTTCTGGCGAAGCCAGAAGTCGCGCGCGCTGCGGGCACCAGACACGGGGAGCGCGTCGTCGTTCACGTCGTGCGTCATCCACATGGGCACCGGCCCGTTGCACGTCGTGACGAACGGCCCCGGGCCTGCCACGGGCGCCGCGGCGCCGACGTTCTTCTGGCGCAGGCACGCCAGCTGATGGGCAAAGTTGCCACCCGAGCTGAAGCCGCTCACGAACACGTTGCGACGATCGAGGCAGAGAGAGTCGCCCAGCGAAGCGAGCATCGCGTCGAAGAACGCGAGGTCTTCGTCGCCGTCGAGGTCCCAGCGCGTCACGCGGTCTCCCGAGCCGTCGGCCCGGGTGCGCGGCAGCGCCTGCGGATACACACCGACGGCGCGCGCGACGTTGCCCTCGACCGGGAACCAGTCCTTCATCGACGCCGGATCGGTGTCGGTCGCGCCGTGCAGCATGAAGACGAGCGCGTGAGGCTCGGTCGGCGAGTACGCGGACGGGATGCTCACGTGGTACTCGCGCGCCTTGCCCTTGGCCGTGAGCGAGAGCTTCTTGACCGCGCCGGTGAAGGGCGCGGCCTTGCCACAGCCCGGCGTGCGCGGGTCGACCGCCGCGTCTGCGCCGGCGTCGGCCGGCGACGCGTCCGCGCCAGGTGCCGACGCGTCTGCCTCGGGGGCCGG
>JAGQJA010000169.1 GCA_020430845.1 Myxococcales bacterium | reverse complement strand
GCGCGTCGTCGAGCGCGGCGCGCGAGGCCTTGAGGTCGGCGCGCAGCTTCGACACCCCGGCCGCGAGATCGTGCACGCCGCAGGTGAGGTCGGCGGCGAGCGCGGTCAGCGCGCGGTGGGTGACGCGCGCGTCGTCGAGGGCGCGCCGGCCGGCGTGAAAGGTGAGCCGGAGCCCGCCCTTGTACTTCTCGGCGCCGACGAAGCGCGCCTGACCGATCTGTCCCGTGCGCACGCAGTGGGTCCCGCCGCACGGGGTGAGGTCGAAGCCCTCGATCTCGATGACGCGCACGCCGTCGGTCACCTTGGGCTTCTTGCGCAGCGCGAGCCCGTCGAGCTCCTCGGGGGTGGGGTAGAGCGCGCGCACAGGCACGTCGTCGCGCACGAGATCGTTCACCAGGTCCTCGACGCGGTGCAGATCGGCGTCGGGCACGCTCGCCTTGGCCACGTCGATCGTGCACGACGTCGCGCCGAGGCGCGCAGACAGGGTCTCTGCGCCCGCCACGTCTGCGAGCGCCCGCGAGAGCGCGTGCTGCGCGGTGTGCTGGGCCATGTGGTCGCGGCGCCGCGCGGCGTCGACGGTGACGCGTACGCGGGGCTCCCCCGTGGCGATGCGCGCCGCGATCGCTTCGCGGAGGGACGCGTCGATGACGTGGTGGATCACGCCCGCGTCGTCGATCTGCGTGTCGACGACGGGCACCACGAGATCGCCGATCACGAGCTGGCCGGTGTCGCCGAGCTGTCCGCCGCCCTCGGGGTAGAAGAGCGTGCGGTCGAGCACGACGGACGCGCCGCCGCCGTGCGCGCCGAGCAGCGCGCCGTGCGTCTCGAGCTCTGTGGCGAGCGGCTCGGCCCAGTAACGCTTCTCGGTCATCGGCCGTGACTATATCGCCCGGTGGGCGCGGTCAGGGCGCTGGGCTGGGAGACGCGCGGCGCACGGGAGAAGGCCCTGGGGTCGCGCCGCGGCCCGGTCTTTCGGCGTCTTACATCGCCGCGGGCGGGCTCGACCCCCTTCGAGGTGCTGCTACTTTGACGCACCCCCGCCTACAAAGGACCACATGCTCGACTTCGCCGCTTTCTCGCGTAATGTATTCGGAATCATTGCAGTTTCTTCGCTCGTGGCGTGCGCCGCCCCGACCGGAGAAGGAGGCTCCGAGCCCGCGAGCCAAGACGCCGACTTCACCGCGCGCGAGGGGTACGCGGCGATCGACAACGCCCGCGGCGGCGTCTACGTGTCGGTCGCCGTGTCGGGCAAGCGCGCGTTCTTGGGCGACAACCGCTCCGCCATCGACATCGTCGACCTCTCCAAGATGAAGAAGACGGGGACGGTCGAGGGGCGCATCCCGAGCGAGTCCCTCTCGGTCGCGGGCAACGTGCTCGTCGCGTGCGGCGACCGCGACGATCAGCCGCTCGGCTGGGACGCCCTCTACGGCGCTTCGGATCGCAACTACATCATCACGGTGCTCGACGCGAAGACGGGCGCGAAGAAGCGCGAGATCGCCCTCCGCCTGCAGCGCTACCTCGAGAGCTCGACGCGCGGGGGCTTCATCGACCTGCCCAGCATGTCGTGCCAGCTCTCCGCCGACGCCAAGCGCATCACGGTGAGCTTCTCGCAGGCGCAGCTCGAGGACGAGATCGTCTCGTTCGACCTGCCGAGCGAGCCCGTCAGCTACGACTTCACCGACATCCCGGGCGCGACCCGGGTGCGCGTCGGCTCGGTGCGCGAGAACACCATCAACGGGTTCAGCGAGAGCGAGCGCGGCCTCACCTACGCGGCGGGCGGATACGGCGTGCGTCGCGTCGCGCCGGGCGCGAGCAGCTTCGCGACGATCCGAGACGAAGGCCGCGAGCACATGGTCGGGGTGGCCGAGCGCGCCGATCGGCTCTTCGCGGCCGATCACGGCGGGGCTCTGCGCGTGCTCGACGCCGACAGCGGCGCGGAGCTCGAGGCGCTCGAGGTCGACGACTGGCTCGAGGGGGTGACGTGGTCGAACGGGCTCGTGGTCGTGGTCGGCCGCGGTGGCCTGTTCGTCGCCCGCGATCGCTGGACGCGCTGAAGAAAATCCCAGCGGGCGCGATCTCATCGCGGCGCGGCGCGGTATTCTGGCCGTGTGACACTCTCGCCCAGCGAAAGGCCCGCGATGGCCACCGCGCCCCTCTTCGTCGTGGCGCTCTGCGAGCTGGGCGCCCCCATCGAGGTCGAAGAAGAGCCGTTCGCGGCCATCCTGGGCGTCACGACGTACGACGCGCGCACGCGGGCGACCGGCACGCTGCCCAAGATCGTGCACCAGGCCGCGACGATGGACGAGGCCCTCCACGTTGCCGAGGCGCTCAGGCGGCGCGGCCACGGAGCCGTGGCCTTCGACGCGAACGACGCGCTCGCGCTCGACCGTATGGTGACGATGCGCCGGTTCAGCGTCGACGGCGAGACGCTCTTCGCGCACGACAAGCGGCCTCCGTCGCGGCAGCTCTCGGAGCTCTTGGTGATCGTGCGCCTCGTGCTCCACCAGCACGTGCAGCGCACGCAGACCGAGGTCGAGTACCGCTACACCAATCGCGGCGCCGTCCGCGTCGCGGTCGATCGCACGAGCGGAGAGAACCACGCCGAGGACGCGCTCGTGCTCTTCTTCGACGGCGGGCCCCCCTGGTCGCTCCGCGCGAGGGAGGCGAAGTACCTCGCGCTCGGAGCGCGCATCCGGCCCACCGTCCGCGAGAACTTCTTCGCGACCGCCGAGTGGCTCCGGGCCGTCGCGGGCTCCGCCGTGTACGACGAGCGCTTCGTGTCCACGCCGCTCGTCAGCGCGCGCCTCGCCGACGTGCGCGGCCACGGAGACCCTGCGCTCCGCAGCGATCGCCTGAGCGACCTACGCCTGCACGCGCTCGGCGCGTGGCTCTCGCGGGGGCGGCACGGGCCCTACCGCGCGGCGGGCCGCCGCGAGGCCTGATCGCGCGCCGTCGACAGGCGCGAGCGCGCGCCGCTCAATCGAGGTGACCGCCCTTGCGCAGGATGTCCGCGAGCGTGTCGAGCGTGTTCCACGCGAGCGCGTTGTACGGGAGGAAGAGCCGCGGATAGTACTCTCCGCTCAACAGGCACGGCACCAGCTCGCTGTCGACGTAGTCGTCGTCGAGGTCCTCCGGCAGCTCGGTGCTCTCGCGGGCGCGCAGGGCGAGCTTGATGCAGTGCTCACAGATGGCGCCCAGCCTGCCCCTCACGAGCACGGACACGGTGTGGTGCGCGCGGCCGCAGCCCGAGCACCACATGGTGTGCGGGTCGCCGTCGGTGCGCTCGGCGGTGACGCGCGGCCGCAGCGCCAGCCACGCGGTCGTACCGTTGGACGTGGCCGGGTAGGCGGCGAAGAAGCCGCACTTGGCGGCGATCCAGTGCGCGAGGCGCGACGCGTCTTCGTCCGACACATAGAACCGATCGAGCTCGCGGAGCGCGGCGGTGTGCGGCACGCGCGAGATGCCCGCTTGGATCGCCGCGTAGCCGCGCGGGTCGACCGACGGGTTGTGCCACGGCCAGAGCCACGTGTCGTCGGTGCCGCGCGTGGCGACGAGCTGCGCGTCGGCGAGCGTCACGGGGTCTCCGTCGCGTGTGTGCACGAACGTCCCCGCCGCGAGGTCGACCTGCCACGCGTCGCCGGGCTCGAGGTTCTCGGGGGGCGGGACGCGCGCGAACAGGTGGCGCTGCTGGGCGAGCAGCTCGGGCTCGTCTTCGGACTCGATGTCGGTGCGGAGCGCGCGGAGCTCGTCCCTGGCGGGCGCGGGAAGCTCCATCGCTCGGGGTAACGAGCCCACGTCAGCCTCCGAGCTGGAAGACCTTCTGGAAGGTCATGAGCAGGCTCACGTCGTTCGACTTGATGGCGCCCGACATGAACTCCGCCGGGCTGGGCGTGTACGCGTCGCGCACGATGCGCGTGAAGATCTCGGGGCTCGTCTTGAGCACGCAGTCGGCGGTGCCGCCCGACGGCTTGCCCAGCTTGACCTCACAGCCGCTCGCGGGGTCGACGCGCACGGTCCACTTGCTCATCTCGTCGTTGCCGAGCGTGAAGTAGAACGACACGGGCTTGTCGACGAGGCCCTTGTCGAACTTGCCCTCGAGCTCCTGGAAGAGCGTGACGAGCGGGTGCGACTTGGGCTCGTCGTCGGCGGCGAGGCTCTCGAGCTTGCTCGCGTCGAGCACCTTGCCCTCCTGGAGGGCGACGACCGCGCGGTGCGCGAGCTTGGCGATCTCGCGCGAGGCGTCGGCCGACGACAAGCCCTGCGTGAGGCGCTGCATGTCAGCGACGGTGATCGGCGGACCGATGCGCGCGTAGATGTCGCGGCTCGTGGGGATGCTGCGCCCCTTGGGCATGGCCTGGTGCGTGCCGCCGATGTACACCGGCAGGATGTCGACCGCGTAGGTGAGCGCCAGGTGACCCAGCGTGGGCTTGAAGTCGCTGATGGTGCCGTTGGTCGAGCGCGTGCCCTCGGGGAAGACGAGCATCGTCTTGCCGCGCGTGAGGATCTCTCCTGCCTGACGCTCGCTCGCCCTGAGGCCGCCCTTGCGGTCGATGGCCTTGAGGTTGGTGAGGTTCTCGAAGAACGCGCGCTGGAGCGTGCCCTTCTCGAAGAAGTAGTCCTGCGCGGCCAGCGTGACGATGTCCTCTCCGTACGTGCCGAGCGCGTGCCGCACGAAGCCCATGTCGAGGTGGCTCGAGTGGTTGGCCGCGACGATCACGTTGCGGTTGTGCGGGATGAACGCCTTGCCGCTGACGCGCGAGCGCATCATCCCGCCGTAGAAGAAGTCCTGGACCTTGCCGATGAGCTTCTTGCCCGCGTCTTGCACCTCTTTGGGGAGCGCGATCGTCGGGTCTGCCGCCGCTCCCTTGCCGCGGCCCTCGATCTTGTAGCGGCTCGCGAGGTTCTGCGGGCGCAGGCTCGCGCGCTCCGTGCCCACGAGGTTCTCGACGTCGGCCACGGTGCGGCAGCTCTGGAGCGCCTTCGGGTCGACGGGGCCGTACTTGTCCTCGAGCGCGACGAGCAGCTCGGTGAGCGCGAGCGAGTCGAACGCCAGGTCGTCGCCCAGCGTCATGTCGCCCGAGATCTCGCCGACCTTGCGATCGCGCACGGCGGCGATGGCGATGCGGACCGGGCTCGACGGCGCGTCGGTCGCGCCCTCGGCGCGCGCGGTCGCCAGGACCATGCGCTCGAGCATCTTGCGAGCCTCGTTGCGCTTGACCTTGCGCGTCGCGGTGCGCGGCAAAGGTGCATCATACAAGTGAACGATCGTCGGCTGCTTGCCGTACGGCAGCTTGCCGATCGCGTCGCGGAGCGCCTTGAGCGCGCGCTCACGCCGCACGCCGCGGTCGACCGTGTCGTCTTCTTCGGGCACGGCGAGGCACCCCACGCGCTCGCCGCCCGAGCGGCCCGTGGCGCCCACGATCGCCAGCTCGAGCACGTGCGGCACCTTGCCGAGCTCGCGCTCGACGTCGTCGGGGTACACGTTCTCGCCCGTCGCCGTCACGATCACGTCCTTGACGCGACCCACGAGCACGAGGCGCTTCTGTCGGTCGAGCTTGCCGAGGTCGCCGGTGTGCAGCCAGCCGTCGTCGTCGAGGACGGCGCGCGTGGCGTCGAGGTCGGTGTAGCCCGCCATGACGTTGGGCCCGCGCGCGAGCACCTCGCCCACGCCGTGCTCGTCGGGCGAGTCGATCTTGATCTCGACGCCCGGCACGGCCTTGCCCACCTGTCCGGCCGGAGACCCGGGCTTGGCCACCGTGAGGACGGGCGCGGCCTCGGTGAGCCCGTAGCCCTCGGTGAGCTTGAGCCCGAGCCCGCTGAAGAGCTTCTGCGTCTCGGGAGGAAGCGCGGCGCCGCCCGAGATGAGGTAGCGGATGTTGCCGCCCAGGCTCTGGTGCACGGGTCCGAAGAGCACGCGGCCGATGTCGACCTTCACGTTCTTGGCGAGCCAGCGGTTGATCTCGGTGCCGACCTCGAACGCGCGGTGCGCGACCGCGCCGCGGTCTTTGACCTCGGCGAGGATGCGGCGCTCGAGCAGCTGCCACACGGCGGGCACGCCCACCATGGCCGTGACGCGGGCCGCCTTGAGCCCGTGCGACACGCGCTCGCCCTTGAGCTCGTCGACGTACACGACGCGCGCGCCGCGGGAGAACGGCAGCAAGAGACCGCACGTGAACTCGAACGTGTGGTGCAGCGGCAGCACGCTCAGCACGCGGTCGCCCGTCCCGAGCGGGAAGAGCGGCGAGAGGCCCGCGACGAGCGACGTGAAGTTCTTGTGCGTCAGCTTGACGCCCTTGGGGCGCCCCGTGGTGCCGCTGGTGAAGATGAGGCTGGCGATGTCGTCTTCTGCGGGCTCGCGTCCCTGCGGCGGCGCGAGCGGCTCGTCGGAGGCTTCGGTGATCGTATGTAGGTACACGGGCTTGGCGCCCGCCTTCGCGACGACCTCGGCGCAGCGCTCCTCGGCCTCGGCGTCCCAGAGGACCACCTTGGCCTCGCTCTCGCGGAGCACGTTCTCGAACGCCGCGGGATCCATCGCCGCGTCGACGGGCACGGCCGTGGCCCCGGCGCGCACGATGCCGAAGAACGAGATGGCCCAGTCGGGGTGGTTGTGCGCAAAGAGCACGACGCGGTCGCCCTTGTCGACGCCCAGCTCCGCGAGGCGCGACGCGGCGGCGTCGGCGCGCGCGCGCACGTCGAGGAACGTGACGCGGCTGATGCCGTCGCCCTCGAGCCGACCGAACGCCATGGCGTGGCCGTGACGCTCGGCCATCTGGTCGACGAGCGTCGCCAACGTCGCGTGGGCCTTGAGCGGCTTGACCTCCTTCTTGAAGCGCTCCTCCATCCACGGGATGACGCGCTTCTCCATGGCGGGCATGTGCTGGTTCATCCAGTAGTCGGCCCAGTCGATGCGCTCGGGGTACCACGGCAACCGCGCGCGCTCACCCGGCTCGAGCCGCAGGTACGCCGCGCGCGTGTTCGCGCACGAGAACGGACCCTTCTGCTCGTAGGTGAAGGGCGCGAAGAGGCGCAGGATGTCGTCGATCTTCTCCTCTTGCCGCGCCACGCCCTCGAGCGTCCGCGCCGCCGGGCGCGCGACCTTGGCCGCCGGCCCGGGCGCCTTCTTGAGGGCGCCCGCGAGGCCACGCGCCGCGCGCGCGAGCTGACCCGGACCGAACGCGTCGAAGCGCTCTTGAGAGATGATCGCGGGCTCGAGGTACGCCTGGAGGAAGTTGACGAACGGGTTGCCCTTGCCGCGGCGCTGGTAGTGCAGGCGCTTGTAGAGGCCGATGAGCTCGCCGAAGCGCCGGCTGGTGGCGCCGTTCACGTCGCTCGCGCCGTACTGGTACACGGGCTTCTGCGTGCCCTCGAGCAGCTCGGCGAGCGTGACGATCATGCCCGCGCACACCACGTCGGCCGGGATGAAGTCGAGCAGCACCTCGCGTCCGATGATCTGGTGGTGCCCCTTCATCGCGAGGAAGATGATGGGCGCCGACGTTCCGATGCCCTCGTTCCAGCCCGGCTCGGGGAACTCGATGGTGCTCTCGCAGCACGCGGGACGCGCGATGGTGTAGGGCACGCCCGAGCGCGCGATGATCTGCTCGCCGATGCTCTTGGTGTACGTGTAGATGTTGGGCCAGCCCCAGTGCGTGGCGCGCTCGAGGCCGGCCTCGACGAGGCGGTCGCTCACGTAGCGTCGCTTGACCGCCTTGAGCTCTTCGTCGAGCGGGGCGCCCTCGAAGGGCTCGCCGCGCGCGGCCAGGTTTTTCTTGGCGCGCTCGAGGAAGTCGCTCTGCCGGAACGCGTCCTCGCAGCGGCTCCGGGCCTGGGCGATGAGGTCGAGGCAGTCGTTGATCTCGCGCTCCGGGTCCCACAGCTCGGGGCCCAGCTCTTCGGAGCGGGGGTAGGGGTGCTTGCTGCCGGGCTTCTCTTCGAGGATGAGGCCCTTGCGGTTGCCGACGACGTAGCACGTCGACGTGTGCATGAGCGGGGGCGAGCCGAGCGCCTTGGTGAGCGAGACGAGGTTCTGCGCGCCGAACGCGTTGGTGTCGAGCGCCTCGTCGAGCGGCGGGTTGAAGTCCACGACGCCGGCGACGTTGATGACGGCGTCGACCGTGCCCTTGAGCTCCCGCACGAGCTCTGCGTCGATGCCGCAGTCGGCGCGGCCGACGTCGCCGTCGATGGGCTGGATCTTCTCGCGGAGGAACGCCTCGAGCCCGTCGCCGTGCTGCTCGCGCAGGGGCTTGAGCGCCTCGTTGGTGGCGATCTCGGCCCAGAAGCGCTGCTCGCTCGTCTTGCCCGACCCGCTGCGCACCAAGAGGAAGATCTTGCCGATCTCCGGGTAGCGGTGGAGCAGCATGATCCAGAAGATCTTCCCGAGGAAGCCGGTGCCGCCGAGGATGAGCAGGCGGGCGCCGTCGAACATGGCGTGGATGTCGAGGGGCGCGAGGGGCGTCGTCGAGGCGCTGCCGTTCGCGCCGTTCGTCGTGCCGTTCGTGGAGGCCGGGTGCTGCATGGGGAGGGGACGTGTAGCTCAGCCCCGCCCCCGGGGCAACCCGAGGATCTTTGCGAAAACCCTCTAGAATTTCAAGCGGTTGAGAGGTCTCGATCCCTCAGCTGGAGGGCCCGCGGGCGGCGCCGGGCTCTCCGCCGCGGATCGCGACGCCGCGGACGACCTCTCGGACGATCGGCAGCGCCTTTCGTGCGCTCTCGCGCGTGATGTCGGCGATCTCGAAGCCGGCCTCTCCGATGCGCGCGTCGGTCTCTCGGCAGAGGTGGCAGTTGCCGGCGACGAGGCGCCACGCGGGCTCGAGGCGGCGCTGCCACGCCGCGCGCGAAGGGCGCGACGACAGGACGTGCTCGATGAAGACCAGCTTGCCTCCCGGGCGGAGCACGCGACGCATCTCGGCGAGCGCGCGCGCCACGTCGGGCACCGAGCAGAGGACGAGCGTGCACACGACCGCGTCGAACGAGGCGTCGGGCGCCCCGAGCGCGTCGGCGGGCCAGTCGGTGATGCGCGCACTGCTGCCGAGCTCGTGCGCGCGCTTGGTCAGGCGGGCCCGCATGTGGGGATCCGGCTCGGAGAGCACGAGGCTCGCCAGATCGGCCGGGTAGTGATCGAGGTTCCGGCCCGTGCCCGCGCCGACCTCGAGCACGTCGCCGCGGAGATCGGCGAGCAGCGCCGCGCGCCACGCCGCGCCCGAGAGCGCCTCCATGTCGCGCATGAACCGGTCGTAGATGGCCGCCATGAAGCGAGACATCCGGCGATTGTACCCGCGCCTCCGCCGCCGCGCTGTCGACGTGCGCCTGGCCCTACCAGGACGCGCCGGCGACGATGGCGAACGCGACGACGACGAAGATCACGCCGAGCGCGACCCAGAGCGCCGGGCGCTGGACGCGTCGTGCGGGCAGCGGGTCGACGTCGACCGGGCGGAACGAGAAAGAGGGCGTCTGCGGGGGGGCCGGCGGCACCGAGCGCACGCCCACGGCCGTGATGGCCTCCCACGGCGAGTCGGCGATGCTCACCAGATCGTCTGTGGGGCGCGGCGGCGGCGCGCGACCGGCGAGCTCGAGCAGGTCGGGCGGGGGGGTGAAGCCTGCGGTGTCATCGGCCGACGGCATGGTGACCTCGAGGGATGCGTCAAGATATGCGGCCCCGGCCGCGATCCACGCGTCGCGCGCCTCGGCCGTCGATACGAAACGATCGTCGGGGAGGAACGCGAGGCAACGGTCGAGCACGGCGGCGAGCCCAGGCGGGATCTCGGCGAACGTCATCATCGACGGCGCGCTGCGCGTCGCCGCGAGGATGCGGTGGTTCTTGCTCGCGCCGAAGTCGTGCACGGTGCGGCCCGTCAGGAGCGTGAACAGCGTGGCCGCGGCGCTCCACTGGTCGGCGAGATCTCCCGCGGCGGCCGTGCCCGAGAGCGCCTGCTCGGGCGCCATGAACGCCGGCGAGCCGATCGAGTGCGCGTCGGTCAGCCGGCCTTGGCGATCGGCGAAGCACGCGCTGCCGAAGTCGAGGAGCTTGAGCTCGCCCGAAGCCGTGGAAAACAGGCTCGACGGCCGCAGGTCGCGGTGCACGATGTCGGCCTGGTGCACGTGGTGGAGCGCGTCGAAGAGCAGCGCCCCCAGTCGCACGACGTCGCCCAGCGGGAGCGTGCCGCCGCGAGCGAGCCGCGCGGTCTCGAGGTTGACCCCGTCGAGGTGCTCGAGCACCAGGTAGACCTCGCCGGCGTCGGTCGCGCCGTCGTCGAGCACGCGCACCATGCTGGGGTGGTCGACGCTGTTGGCCAGGTAGGCCTCGCGGAGGAGGCGCTCGCACGAGGCGCGGTCGCCCGAGAGCCGCCGGTGCAGCACCTTGAGCGAGACGTTGCGCCCGTTGCGGTGCGTGGCGCTGTAGGTCGTGGAGATGGGGCCGTCGGCCAGCTCGCGGTCGATGCGCCAACGACCCGCCACGACGTCCCCCACGCCGATTCTGGATGGAGCCGTCCCCTGGAACGCGAGCGCAGACTGAGCCACGCGCCCCGTATAGCAAGGATCGGCCCCCTCGCAAGGAGGTCTCGGGCCCTTTTTCCGCGCTCCCGCGTGTGGATCGCGCGCGATCCGCGGATCGGCAGGCGCGCAACCTGCCCGAAACAAACTCGCAAATCGTTCGACACCAACTCGTGAGAAACTCTCGCGAAATGTCTGCCCCGCCCTCGCGCGCCCGCACCGACGCCCCCGCCTTTGCGGCGACCATGCCCGCCGGCTACCGCGCGAGCTTCGGCCTCGAAGAAATCTCCAAGCACGCCGAGGTCGCGGCCAGCCGCGGCGCCGCGCCCACGCACGTGGACGTGTGCCGCGCGGAGGACGGCGCCCCGAGCTGCCTCTGCGTGGTGGCACAGGACGCGCCCGGCATGCTCCCCAAGATCAGCGCCGCCCTGGTGGCGCACGACATCGACATCGTGTCGGCCGACGTGTTCCGTCGTATGGCCGCCGGGGGCGAGCCCGAGCTCGTCGATGTGCTCCAGGTGCGCCGCGCGTCGGATCCGTCGCGCGCGCTCGACGCCGGTGTGGAGCAGCTCGTCGCGCAGACCCTGGCGCGCCTCGTCGAGGAGCACGCGCCGCTCGACGCCGTGCGGCCGCCGCCCTCTGTGCGTCCCGCGCCGCGAGGTGCTTACGACGTCACGTTCCGGTTCGAGGACGACGACGCCGCGGGGACCACCACGCTCTCGATCGAAGCGACCGACAGCCCGGGGCTCTTGCTCGTGGTGACCCGCGCGCTCTTTCGCGCCGATCTCCAGATCGTGGGCCTGCGCGCGAGCACGCGCGAGGGCACCGTCATCGACCGCTTCGAGCTCTCGGAGCGAGACGGCAAGCCCGTGCAGGGCGCGCGACGCTTCGAGCTGCAGACGGCCCTGCTCGCCGCGATCGAGGACGCCCGCAGCGGCGCGCCGGCCGACCCCGACCTCTGACGCTCGGTCCATCGCGCGCCGCGCCCGCCCGTCGTGCTAGACCGGGCTCCATGAAGCTCGCTTCCCTCAAGCATGGGCGCGACGGCCGTCTGGTCGTCGTCTCTCGGGACCTCGCGTCTTGCGCCGACGCGTCGGCGATCGCGCCGACGCTCCAACACGCGCTCGACGCGTGGGATCGGTGCGAAGGCCCGCTCCGAGAGCTGGCCGCTTCGCTCGAGGCGGGCAAGGCGACGACGACGCCGTTCGA
This sequence comes from Myxococcales bacterium, assembly GCA_020430845.1. Classification (GTDB taxonomy): domain Bacteria; phylum Myxococcota_A; class Polyangia; order Polyangiales; family Polyangiaceae; genus Labilithrix. The sequence goes on along the minus strand of JAGQJA010000169.1, from coordinate 13,708 downwards.
CGCGAGCGCCTGCGCCTCGCCGCTGCCGCGCGCGTACCAGTGGGCCGACGGCTCGGCCTACGTCAACCACGTCGCGCTCGTGCGCAAGGCGCGCGGCGCAGAGATGCCCGAGAGCTTCTGGACCGATCCGCTGATGTACCAGGGCGGGTCCGATGGCTTCCTCGGGCCGGGCGATCCCATCCCGCTCGCCGACGAGGCGTGGGGCTGTGACATGGAGGGCGAGGTCGCGGTCGTCACCGACGACGTACCGCAGGGCGCGACGCGCGAGCAGGCGCTCGCGGCGGTCCGGCTCGTCATGCTCGTCAACGACGTGTCGCTACGCGCGCTCATCCCCGGCGAGCTGGCCAAGGGCTTCGGGTTCTTCCAGTCGAAGCCGGCGTCTGCGTTCTCGCCCGTGGCGGTGACGCCCGACGAGCTCGGCGACGCGTGGAAGGACGGCAAGCTGCACCGCGCGCTCCTCGTCTCGCTCAACGGCGCGCCGCTCGGCAAGGCCGACGCGGGCGTCGACATGACGTTCGACTTCGGCACGCTCGTGGCGCACGCCGCCAAGACGCGGACGCTCTGCGCGGGCACGATCGTGGGCTCCGGCACGGTCTCGAACCGCGGCGCCGACGGCGGACCCGGCAAGCCCATCGCCGACGGCGGCGTCGGCTACTCGTGCCTCGCCGAGGTGCGCACGGTCGAGACCATCGTCGGGGGCGCCGCCAAGACGCCCTTCTTGCGGCGCGGAGATCGTGTGCGCATCGAGATGCTCGACGACACGTCGCGTTCGATCTTCGGCGCGATCGACCAAGTGGTCGCCGCGCCCTGAGACCCGCGCCGGCGTGTCACCACGCGCGCGCTCACAGCCCGCGCGGCGAGCCCGGTACGTGTGGCCGAGGCGGTGCGGACATCGTGACGTGCGCGGCCCGGAGGGCCGAGAAGCGGCGCGCGGCGCCGAGGGTCCGCGCGCTGGCCCGTCCGAGCGTGGTGCGCGCCGGGGCTGCGCCCTTCGCGATCTTCGGGATCGCGTCGGTCAGGACCTCGGGCGCGTGGACGCGCGTTTCGCCGGCGCCGCGCGAGACGGCGACCAGATAGAGCACGCCCGGCATGTCCTCTGTCGTCGCGCCGCGGAGCTCGACCCAGCGCACGCCGTCGATGGCGCGCTCGCTCCCCTGGACGGGGTCGAGGAAGATCGCGCGGCCGTCGTACAGCGACGCGAGCTGCACCTCGGGCGCTCGTCCGTCCGCGGGCGCCGCGACCCACACTCGCGCAGACAAAGGACCCTTGCCGCCCTGCACGGTCATCGTCAGGGTCGCTTCCCCGCCGGCCGTCGGTCGCATCGTGAGGACCGCGCCTCCTGGACCCGTGGGCGTCTCTGCGACGAAGCGAACGTCGCGCTCGCCGTCTTGGACGAACGCCTCGTAGATACCGAAGCCGCTCTCGTCGAGCGGCGTCCAGAGGCTCTGCATCTCGGGGTCGACGACGAGGTTGTGCGGATGGGTCGACACGGCGCGCTTCGTCACCAGAGTGCGCACGGGCGCGCCGGGCGCGGCGGGCGGTGCAGGGGCAGGGGTGTCGGTCGGCGGGGGCGTGACCACGGGCGCGCTTGCCTCTTGATCGCCACACGCGACGAGGATCGTGAGGACGAGGGGGATCATCGTGTGTTTCATGTCGGTTCTTTCGTGCTCGTGATCAGGGCTCGCGGAGCCACGCTCGGGCGCGCTCGAGCATCGTGTCCGTGTCGAGGAGGAGATCGCTCTGCGTCTGGACGACGTTCTCGTCGGGGTCGACGCCACGGCCCGATCTCCACGGGGCCGCCGTGATCTCGTCCCAGGTGCGCCCGACGCGCGTGTCTCCGCGCTGCAGGTAGCCGTCCGACAAGCCGCTCGCGAAGCGCGGTACGTGGTGGAGCCCGCCGAACAGACCCATCGTGCGCACCGGGGCGAAGATGCGAACGCCCGGGGCACCCTTCGCGTACGCCGTCGCGAGATCGCTCGCCGACCCGTCGACGATGTTGAGCCACGCGATCTTCTCGGGGCGCGCGACCGCGCCGGGCTGGACGCCCATCCACGACGCGCCCGTCGCCCAACACACGCCCGACGCCGTCTGCGCCGAGTCGCACACGGCCATCGACGCGAACACGGACGCGGGTGGGTCGATCGACTCGTGGGCCCACCGCCCTGCGAAGAGGAGGCGGAACGTGGCGTCGGCGCGCACCCGCTTGCCCCAGACCTCGAGAGAGTCACCGCCGCCGCCGTCGCCGCGCCGCTTGTCGACGATCATCCGCGAGGGCGCGCGGTCGAACGCGCGGTTGACGACCGCGGCGAGATCGGGGCCGGGCGGCTCTCCGTTGGTGAGAACGTGGGCGAAGCCTTCGAGGTCGACGCTCTCGAACGCGGCCTCGTACGCGTGGACGTCGGCACCGGCGGGCACGTCGACGCCTAGCTTGAACCGGAGCGAGCACGCCGGCTGCGTCGCCCAAGGCAGCGTCGCGGCCTCGCGGCGGAGCTTGGAGAGGTCGACCGTCACGCGCGACGAGCTCGCGTCGTCGCACGCCGCGGCGCTCGCGCACCGACGTACCTCGAGGGTCTGCGCGAGGGGCGGCACGAACGTCTGCAGGTTGGTGGCCTGCAGAGCGTCGTCGACGTCGGGGTCCGAAGAGAGCCCCACGAGCGGCACGGCGCGCGCGAGCCACGCGCGAGGCGCCTCTCCGTCGATCGACTCGACGACGTCTCCGACGCGGAGCGGCGACGCAGGCGCGGCCGCGAACACGCCGTAGCCCCGACCGCCCCCCGAGATGTTGCGCTCGACGAGGCCGAAGCACGCGAGGAGCTCGTTGGCCTGAGAGCGTGTATATGCAACCGAATGCCATGACAGGCGGTGGTAGTGCACAGGCCCGACGGCCCTCGTGTGTGCACCGCGAGAGAGCGCCGCGGCGCGCTGGAACGGCTGCCAGAACGCTCGCGACGTCTGCGCGGTCGCGGCCGCGGCCATCGCCGTCGGCGTGAACGTGGTCGCCGCCCGCGCGGCGCCGTAGCGGTCGCCCGAGACCCGCGTGAAGTAGTGTGCCTGCCGCTCGACGATGTCGCGTCGCGCCTCCGCGGTGGGGAGCGCGCCCCACACGAGCGCGCCGTCGAAGCACGCGCCCTCGACGCATGCCCCGGTCGCACCGCACGCCGTGTCCTCGGTCGCGAGCGTGCACGTCTGCGCGCGCACGGCTCGGGGCTCGCGGCGCACGATCTCGACGGCGTCGACCCAGAATCCCGAGGTCTTCGTCGGCGCAGCCTCGGCCTCGAAGACGATCCCGACGAGCTTCGTGCGCTCGCCCGCGGCCCCGTCGACGGGCCCTGTCGAATACTCGACCCAACCGTCGCTCGTCGCGCGGCCCGTCTCGATGGCGTCGATCGAGGCGTTCGGGAACCAGAGGTCCTGCACCTCGACCGACTGCGCGGCGTAGACGAGGCGGCCGGAGGGACGTGCGCCGTCGGCTCGCGCCCAGAACCTGAGCTCGACGCGAGCGTCGTGCACCGGCGCGAACGTGGCTCCGTCACCCAAGATGAGCGCGCGCCCCGCCGGCACGCGCGCGGCGCGTCGCCCTTCGATGCCACCCTCGACCAGCCAATCGGCGGGCATGCTCGCGGCGATCGTCGCGGGCGATCCCGCGGTGATCGTCGCGGCGCGCGCCGACGGCGAGCCGTCTTCGAAGCCGAACGAGATCGCGGCGCCTTGCAGGCCGATCGATCCCGTCGAGGGGTCGAGCTCGCTGGCTCGCGCAGGCGACAAGAGGAAGATCGCGGCCAGGGCACCGCCGGCGAACGTGACGTGACGCATGGGCATGCGTGGAGCAACGGTCGTGCCCAGGCGAGCCCTGCTCGAACATCCGTGCTTTCGAGGACTTGTCCGGCGTCAGTCCGCGCACGGCGTGCTCTTGGTCACGCCCCTCGTCAACGGGCGCACGCCGCACGTTGTGCTAAGCCCCCTGCATGCGTTTGGTCGGCGCTCTCGTCGTCGCGCTCGTCGCGGCCGCGTGCAGTGGGGGAGGTGCGTCCGCCCCCGCGGCGCCCGTCGACGCGACCACGCCCGACGCCGCGACGACCGACGAGGCGTGCGCGCCGGGCAGCGCGCGTCTCGGCAGCAGCGCAGCCTGCGTCCGCGGCCCGTGGGCCGAATGCGGCGCGGATCACGATCCCGCGCCGTCCGGGTGGGGCTGTCGCGATCGCACGCCGAGCGAGCCGTGCACGGGCGCGACGCGTGAGGCGGTGGGCAGCGCCGCGTGCGTGCCGGTGGGCGACTGCGACGCGCCGTTCCCGCCGCCGGGCGCCATCATCGTCGACGGGGCGTCGGCGGTCGTCGACGCGACGCACAAGCGGACGATCGGGGCGGCCATCGCGGTCGCCGCGCCGGGGACCGTCGTGGCGGTAGAGGCCGGCTCCTACGCCGAGAACCTCTCGCTCGATCGCGACGTGACGATCGTGGGCCGCTGTCCCGCCAAGGTGTCGCTCCAGGGCACGGGGCTCGCGGCGCAGGGCATCCGCGTCCTGTCGGGTCGCGCGGTCGTGCGCGGGATCACCGTGCGCAACCAGCCCGCCGTGGGCGTCAGCGTGGCGCCGTTCGCCGCCGTCGAGCTCGAAGACGTGGTGCTCGAGGACAACGGCATGGCCGGCGTCTCGCTCTCCGACGGCGACGCGACGGCGAAGATCACCCGCTCCGTCATCCGTGGCACGCGTCAGTCGTCGGTCTCGGGTGAGGGCGGCTGGGGCGCGAACGCGCAGGCGGGCTCTACGCTCACCATCACCGACGTCGCGTTCTCGGGCAACCAGTCCTCCGGCGTACGCCTCTCGACCCAGTCGAAGGGCACGCTCGACGGCGTCGTGATCCGCGGCACCCGCCGCAACCGCGTCTACGACTTCGGTCGCGGGCTCAGCGTCATCCGCGGCGCCCGGGCGAAGATGACGCGCTCGGCCCTCCTCGACAACGCCGAGGTGAGCATCGTGGTCGGCGACGACGGCGCAGAGCTCGAGATGAACGACGTCGTCGTGCGCGACACCGTGCCCAGCGAGGGCGGCGGCATCTTCGGCCGCGCGCTCAACCTGTTCGGCGGCGCAAAGGTCGAAGGTACGCGCGTGTGGATCCACGACAACCGGGACGCCGCGGTGATGGTCGCCGAGGTCGGCTCACACCTCACGCTCCGCTCGTCGGTGGTCTCCGGCACTGCGCTCGACCGCGACGGCCAGGTGGGCCGCGGCGTCACCGTACAAGAGGGCGCTGCGGCCGACCTCTTCGACGTCGCGATCGCGGGCAGCCACGAGGTGGGCCTCGCCGTGTTCGCCAAGGGCACGCGGGTGCGCGCAGAGCGCACCGCCATCGTCCACACCAAGCCCAACCTCGGGCCGGCGTTCGGCAACGGCGTCCTCGTCACCGACGACGGGCTCGTCGAGCTCGTCGACGTCGAGGTCGCGAGCAACTACGGCATCGGCGTCGCGATCGGTCCGGCCGCGGCGATCCTGTCGCTCGCGCGCGTTCGGTCGAACACGGTCGGCCTCTACGTGCAGGACGGCACAACGCTGCGCGAAGTGGGCTCGGCCGACGGGATGACCCCGGCCGCGCGTGAGGTGATCGTCACGACCGATTCTCCGCTCGTCGGCAACGGCACGCGTTTCACCGCGGGGGTCGTGCCGCTCCCCGCGCCGATCGTCGCCAAGTGACGCGTCGGCTCGCCGCGCTCACATGACGCCGGCGTCGAGCGCCAAGAGGAACATGCCGTTGCTCGCGTCGAGCACATGCACCGTCTGGTTGACGGCGACGAGCGCGTAGCCGCCCTTCACGTCGAACGCGGTCACATGCGAGCCCTCGGCGGTGCCTTCGAGCTCGTGCGACCACACCTCCGCGCCTGCCGTGACGTCGCGTGCCGTCAGCGCCAGCTTGCCCGAGCGCTTCTGGTACAGGGTGACGAGCCTGCCCGCGCGCAGCACGGTCTCTGGTGAGAAGCCGGCGTGCGGGGCTTCGCCGTCGACGGTGAGCACGGCCTCCCAGGCGGGCGCCTTCTTTCCGCGCTCCCAGGCCCACGCAAAGGGGACCGCCCGCACGCCGTCGCCGACGCGTCCGAGCGCGAGGTCGCGATCGCCGAACGAGTAGGTGCCCCACGCGGTCGCCTTGGGCGTCTTCGGCTTGGGCCCCTTCACCTCACCCGAGCTCACGCACGCGACGTCTCCGGCCGTCGCCGCGGCGCGCGCGCCCTTCTCGTCGCACGCCGGCTCGGTGCGGTACGGGCAACGGGCGTCCTGCGGCGCCTCCTCGATCGCCCCCGTCGCGACGTCGATCGCCGCGGGGCCCTCGGAGTCGGCGAGGTACGAACGCTCGCGGAGCAGCACGCGACCCTTTGCGCCGGGCAGCACGCACGCCGCCGTCGCGCCGCCCACGAGCGTCTGCGTCGACAGCTCGCGGCCGGTGGCCAGGGCGAGCACGCGTACGTGCTCCTGCGAGTCGGTGACGACCAAGCGGTCGCCCACCACGACGAAGTGTGTACGCGTGCTGCTCCACTGGCTCGGGAACGGACCGGCGCTCCAGAGCAACGTGCGGCTCTTGACGCTGAACGCGGCCGCGTAGAGCGCGCGTGCGTCGTCGCCTGCGCGCCAGAAGAGACCGACGAGCTCGGGATCTCCGTCACCGTTGACGTCGACGACCTCGGGCGCCACGCGCGTCGCGGGGTACCACGACGCGTAGATGCGGTTCGAGGCGGGGGCGGCCGTGTCGGGCGGCGCCGCGACGACGCGTGCGGTCTCCACGCGCTCGGTCCCGCGGCGCAGCGCGACGAACGAGACGCCCGCGCAGCTCCCCACGAATCCGAGCGCGACGAGCACGGCCACGAGCCACGGCGCCGGCGAGGGCTTGAACGGCTTGGGCCGGCGTCCCAGCTCCTCTTCGAGCTGCTGGATGCGCGCGTGCGCCGCCGCGAGCTCGTCTCGGTATTCGCTCATCTCCCCAAGAACGTACGCGCCGCTCGGGGCATTTCTCCGCGCGGCCGCCGCGGACGGTCGCTTCGCGCGCCCGAACGGTCTCGACGTCGTGTCGCGCGTCGGCGGCGCTGTGCGGAGATGTAGGCCACGTGGCCGTTGCCGCGCGCCATCGACACCATTGCGACGCGCCACGCCGGCGCTACGCTGAACTCAGCTCGGCTCAGCTCGGCCCGGCCCGCCTCGATCCCCCTGGTGCCAATGCTCCGCAACGTCCCGGCGCGCGCGACGACGCTCGCCTTCTTGGGTTCGATCTTCCTCGCCGCGTGCCCCGGGTCTGACCCCGACGCCCAGCCCGGCACGCCGGGCGGTCCCATCACGGTCCCTGTCGGCACCGCCTGCACGGTCGACGGCGAGTGCGGCGGCGGACGATGCGTCAGCGGCGCGTGCGTGCCCGGCGCGGCGTGCACCGACGACTCCGCGTGCGCCGGCTCCAAGTGCGTCAACGGCGGGTGCGTGCCGCTCAGCGCGACCGACGGCGTGAAGAACGGCGACGAGACCGACGTCGACTGCGGCGGCTCGGTCGCCCCGCGCTGCGGCGACGGCAAGGCGTGCGGCGGCGCGACCGACTGCGCGAGCAAGGTCTGCGTCGGCGGCGTGTGCGCCGCGCCCTCGCCGACCGACGGCGTCGAGAACGGTGACGAGAGCGACGTGGACTGCGGCGGCAACGTCGCGCCGAAGTGCGGGACCGGCAAGATGTGCAAAGGCGCCGGCGATTGCGCGAGCGCCGTGTGCGGGCCCGACAAGAAGTGCGTCGAGGGCACGATCACAGACGGCGTGAAGAACGGCGACGAGACGGACGTCGACTGCGGCGGCGCCGCGGCGCCCAAGTGCGCGGCCGGAAAGGCGTGCCTCGCGCCTACCGATTGCGACAGCGGGTTCTGCACGGGCAACGTGTGCGAGCCCCGCATGCCGGGCCGCAAGGACGGCGACGAGACCGACGTCGACTGTGGCGGCAAGGTCGCGCCCGCGTGCGACTGGGACAAGGCGTGCCTCGTCGACGCCGACTGCACGTCGCAGGCGTGCGGCACGAACAAGAAGTGTCTCACCGGCCCGAGCTGCCGCCCGGTGCACGGCGGCAGCACGTGCGGCACCGGCGAGTTCGGCGACGGCTTCAAGCAGCACGAGAGCTGCTGTCGCTCGCTCCCCGTCCCGGGCTACACCGACCCGAACCAGCCGGGCAAGACGGTCTACGTCGACAAGTACGAGATCACCGCGGGCCGCATGCGCGCGTTCATCGACGCGATCGCCGCGGCGAACGGCGGCGTGCCCAACATCCGCGGCTACATCGCGGCCAAGCGCCCCGCGCGCTGGAACCAAGCCTGGGAGGGCGCGCTGCCGACGGCGAACACGGGCAGCATGACGTCGTTCACCATCACGAATCCGACGCCGGTTGCAAACTACATGTATCCCGGCCAGGACCAGTACCTGGCGAACCAACCGACGCAGAACACGTGGAGCGTCATCAACGGCAACTACACCGTCGACGTCGGCGTCTACTACGCGCTCAACGCGGCCCACTTCTTCCCCGAGTACTACTCGACCGTCCCGCCGTGGCAGTCCACGGACTACGCCGCGACCCACAACCTCAACTGCACGAACATCCCCGGCTCGTACGGCTACTCCACGTACTGGATGCCGAAGGCGATCATCAGCCAGTACAACGGCGGCACCGAGGGCAAGTTCTTCTCGCAGAACGACATGGACGAGAAGGCGCTCAACTGCGCGCCGTTCGGTCTCTTCGCCGCGTTCTGCGCGTGGGACGGCGGACAGCTCGTGACCGAGGAGGTGTTCGACTACATCACGGCCAACGGATCGCGCATCGCGGCCGGGCGCAGTCAGTGCGGTACCGACCCCGACCCGGACAAGAAGGACCTCAACACGTTCTCGGACGGCACGAGCGGCTGCTTCAACGTCTACTTCTACCCGCCGGACTTCGGTAACAACTACGACGGCTCGTCGCGCATCGCCCCCCCTGGGCGCGTGCCGGCCGACGTGGTGCGCGTGAACGCCGGCGACGAGCCGTGGATGGACATGATCGGCAACCTCGAAGAGGCCGTCATCAAGAAGGACGAGACCAACCGCTTCCAGTACAAGGGCTGGGGCGTGGCGTGGAGCAGCCTCACCCACCACCGCAACCAAATCTCGACCGCGCGCATGAAGGGCGGCTCGTTCGGCGCGCGGTGCATGCGCTTCAAGTGAGCGGGTTGATGCCCGCGTGACGTCACGCGCGGTCGGCGCGCGATCGCCGGCGGGGCCACGCCATCACTCGAGCGGCGCGTGTGATGACGAGAGGCCGCAATTTACGGCGTGAACGGACAGAAAAACATGCGTGTTTATCCCACCGAACTGCCCACGCGGTGCGGTGGGACGGGGACGAGACGCGAGCGCGCGCGGTAACGAACGCGTCGTGGGAAAGAGGGTAGGAGCGTGGGTCCTCTGCGGGCTCGCTGGGCTGTCGAGCTGTACGACCCCTGACTCGGACGCGGTCGACGCGCCCGAGCTCGTCGCCGCGCCACGCGCTCGCGACGACGCCGAACGCGCCCCGCCCGCGGCAGAGCCGGAGCGCGTCACGGTCGCGGCCGAGGGCTTCGACGGTCCGATCAGCATCGTGCGCGATCACGGCCTGTCGCTCTTCGAGGGCGACATCCAGGTCGTGCAGACCGCCACGAGCGCCACCGTCGCGGGCAAGCGCTGGGCGAACAAGACGGTGCCGTACGAGATCGCGCCCGGCTTCGCGCACCCCGAGCGCGTCGAAGAGGCGATCGCGCACTGGCACGCCAAGACGGCCCTGCGTTTCGTGCCGCGCACCAACCAGTCCGAGTACCTCCGCTTCGTGCTGGGGCGCGGGTGCTCTTCGCACGTGGGGCGCGTGGGCGGCGCGCAGTCGGTCACGCTCGTCTCGGGCGAGCACATCCGCAGCCTCGTGGGCGCCGACTTCGACCCGTCGACCGGCCGCGCGATGTTCTGGTGGAAGGACGGCTTTCGCACCGTCGGTCGCTCTTCGGACATCGCCGAGCACGAGCTGCAGACGCCGTACGTGCTCCCGGCCGGCAAGACGAGCGCCGATCTGCTCGACGTGGCGATCGCGCCCGGCGGCCGCGTCCATGCCTACTACCGAGACGGTACGTTCAGCGTAGGGACGGCGGCCGATCTGGGCGCCACGCAAGCGCCGGCTCCTTTCTCGCTGCCCTCGGGCTATCAGCCGTACCACGTCATCGGCGTCGCGTTCGCGCCGAGCGGCCACCTGCTCGCCTGGTACTCGAACGGTGCGACGAGCGAGGGCTCGGCGGCGAGCCTCGCAGAGCACACGGCGCCGCGCACGTTCACCGTGCCCTCCGGCCGGTCGGTGAGCGAGGTGCTCGCCGTCGGCGCCGCCCAGGGCGGGACCATCTACGCGTGGTACGGCTCGGGCAAGGCGAGCGGCGGGACGCAGACCGATCTCGGGGCGAGCTACGCGCCGTACGCCGTCAAGACGCTCGGCCACTGCGGCGCGCCCCAGGTGATCCACGAGCTCGGCCACGCCGTCGGGCTCTTCCACGAGCAGAACCGCCTCGACCGAGACGACTACGTCACGATCGACTTCAACAACATCACCGCCGGCCACAGCTACAACTTCAACAAGCACGGCGCGGGCACCGACCACGGCGCGTACGACTACGACTCGGTCATGCACTACGACTCGTGGGCGTTCTCGAAGAACGGTCAGCCCACGATCGTGCGCAAGGACGGCCGGACGATCCCCGACCCGGACGTGCTGAGCGTCGGCGACGTCGCGACGATCGCGTGGATGTACCCCTGACGGGTCACGCGTCGAGCGCGCTTCTCACCTGAGTCGCGAGCGCGTCGACCGTCTCTTGCGAGAGGTCGAGCGCGTCGATGAGCTGGAGGTCGAACTCGAACTCCTCGTCGGCGTCGTCGCGGTTGGCCATCGCCATGGCGAGCGCGGCCTTGTACGCGACGGCCCGCGCCCCGTCGCTCGTGAAGCGGGGCGCCAGCTCGCGCAGGCGCGCGTCGGCGTCCTCGCGCGCGATGAGGCCTCGGGCGATCAGCGCGTCGACGTCGGCCTCGGCGCGCGCCGCCGCGGCCTCTCCACCGAGCGCCGCCGCGACGCTGCGGAGGGCGACGCGCTCGTCGTCGTCGATCGAGCGGTCGGCAGAGATCGCGAGCAAGGCGATCTCGAGGACTGCCTCGCGCTCGCTGTCGTTCAAGGTCACGTCGGAGGAGATGGCCTCGGCGATGCGATCCGGCGTGCTCATGCGCCCCATTCTACATCGCTCTCCGGCGGCCGGGGCGAGGTCGTCGCGGCCTCACACCGCGCGTCGCAGGCGCAGGGCGTTGGTGATGACGCTCACGCTGCTCAGGCTCATCGCCGCCGCCGCCCACATGGGGCTCAGGAGCAACCCGAACACGGGGTAGAGCGCGCCCGCGGCGACGGGCACGGCGAGCGTGTTGTAGCCGAAGGCGAGCAGGAGGTTCTGACGGATGTTCGCGTGGGCGCTCCGACCGAGGCGGATGGCGCGCACGATGCCGCGGAGGTCTCCCTTGACCAGCGTGACGCCCGCGCTCTCGATGGCGACGTCGTTGCCCGTGCCCATGGCGATGCCCACGTGCGCCTTGGCGAGCGCGGGCGCGTCGTTGATCCCGTCGCCGGCCATGGCGACCACCGCGCCGCCCTTCGCGAGATCGTCGATGACCTTGGCCTTGCCGTCGGGCAAGACGCCGGCCACGACGTCGCCTTCGCCGATGCCGAGCTCTCGCGCCACCGCGAGCGCGCTCGTCTTCGCGTCTCCCGTGAGCATGATGACGCGCACGCCCAGCTCGGCGAGGCCCGACAACGCTTCTTTGGTGCTCGGCTTCACCGTGTCGCCGAGCGCCCACGTGGCCACGAGCGCGCCGTCGATCGCCGCGAACGACACCGTGGCGGAATCCGCGCGCATCGCCTCTGCGCGCTCGAGCGCAGCGCTCGACAGCTCGATGCCCTCGGCCTTCATCAGGGCGGCGTTGCCGAACACGAGCGTCTTGCCGTCGACGTTCGCCGTCACGCCGCGCCCTCGGACCGCCCTCACGTCTGTGACGGAGTGCGCCTTCATGTCGGCGCCGAGCTCGGTCGCGTGCTCCACAATCGCCCTCGCGAGCGGGTGCTCGCTCGACACCTCTACCGCGGCGACCATCGCGATCACCTCGTCGCGCGCCGCGCCGTCCTCGGTCACCACCTCGCGCACGCGCGGCTTTCCCTCGGTCAGCGTGCCGGTCTTGTCGACGACCACGGTCGTGACCTTCGCGAGCGACTCGAGCGCGTCGGCGTCCTTGACGAGCACGCCGACCGAAGCGCCCGCGCCCGTGGCGACCATGATCGACATCGGCGTCGCGAGCCCGAGCGCGCACGGGCACGCGATGATGAGGACGCTCACCGCCGCGACGATCGCGCGGGCGAGCTTGGGCTCGGGTCCCACGACGTACCACGCGGCGAACGCCAGGAGCGAGACGCCCACCACGCCCGGCACGAAGTACGCGCTCACCCGGTCGACGAGCTGCTGCACGCGAGCGCGGGAGCGCGCCGCCTCGGACACCATCGCGACGATCTTGGAGAGCAGCGTGTCGCGCCCGACGGAGACCGCGCGCACGAGCAGCGCGCCGTCTCCGTTGAGCGTGCCGCCGGTGACGCGCTCTCCCTTGGCTTTCTCGACGGGAAGCGGCTCACCCGTGATCATCGACTCGTCGACGGCGGAGCTGCCTTCGACGATCTCGGCGTCCGTGGGCACGCGCTCGCCCGGCCGCACGCGCAGGCGATCCCCGACGCGCACCTTCTCGATGGGCACGTCCTCTTCGCCCTTGTCGGTGACGCGCCGCGCGGTCTTCGGCGCGAGGCGCAAGAGCGCGCGCACCGCGTCGCCCGTACGCGCCCGCGCGCGCAGCTCGAGCACCTGTCCGAGCAAGACGAGCGTGGTGATGACGGCCGACGCCTCGTAGTAGACGGCCACGACCCCGCCGTGCCCGCGCGCCGACTCGGGGAAGACTCCGGGCGCGAACGTGGCCACCAAGCTGTAGCCGAACGCGGCGAGCGTCCCGAGGCCGATGAGCGTGAACATGTTCGGCGAGCGGTGCACGATCGAGGCGACCCCCCGCTCGAAGAAGGGCTTGGCCGCCCAGAGCACCACGGGCGCGGCGAGCGCGAGCTGCACGAACGGCACGCGACCGAGCCCGATCGCGTGGCCGAGCGGATCGCCCGGCGCCATCTCTCCCATCGCGAGCAAGAAGAGCGGGACCGTGAACAGCAGCGAGACACGAAAGCGCCGCTGCATGTCGTCGAGCTCCGCGGTCTCCCCCGCAGAGGCCTCGGCCGTCACGACCTTCGGCTCGAGCGCCATGCCACACTTGGGGCACGTGCCCGGACCGAGCTGCACGATTTCGGGGTGCATCGGGCACGTGTGCTCCACGGCCCCGAGCGACGGATCGGGCGGCGCCTGCTCCTCGGGCGGAGCGAGGTACTTGTCCGGGTCTGCCTCGAACTTGGCGAGGCAGCGCGGGTTGCAGAAGTAGTACGTCGCCCCGTCGTGCTCCGTCTTGTGCTTGGCCGTCGCGACGCGGACCTTCATCCCGCAGACGAGGTCGGGCGCGCGCTCCTCGTCGCCGGCGGGCGGGCTCGCTGCGGGGGCCTCAGCCATCTCGCTCATGTGGGTGCACCTACTCCTGCGTGTGGCGCCGAGCAA
>JAGQJA010000168.1:11407-13646 GCA_020430845.1 Myxococcales bacterium | reverse complement strand
CTTGGCCGCGTCGCGGACGAGCGGAAGGCTCGCAAGATCGACCACGCCCGTGAGCGAGCGCGACGCGGCGTTCGCGTCGTTCACGGCCACGCGCGCGAACAAGCCGCGCGGACCGCCGCCGAACGCCCCGACGACGAGCGCCTCGCCTCGGCCCGCGGTCCAGTCGTCGACGACGCTGCCGATCTTCTTGGTCTCGGCCTCGGACACGCGCTTGCCGAGCGCCGACTGGATCGCCGTCTTCCAGCTCGCCGCGTCCTCGGTGCGCGCGGCCGCCGCCTCGCGCAAGAGCCCCACCACGTGCGCGTCCGACGGCGCGTCGAGCAGAGGCGCGGTGTCTCCGGTCTCGAGCGACGCGATGTACTTGGCCGCGGCGCCCTCGCCCTCGTTCGGGACCAGCTCGAGGCGCGCGCGCACGTCCTTGTCGCCGACGTCGAGCGCGAGCGTCGCGCGCGCCAGATCGCCGACGACGTCGAGCTTGCGCACGAGCGCGTCGTCGATCGCGCTCACGATCGCCTTGGGATCGGCGAAGTCCGGCTCGCGCCCGCCGTGCGCGGCGCGCATCTTCTCGTCCTGGTCGAGCTTCTCGGCGCGGAAGCCGTGCCACGTGCGCAGCGCCCACGGCTTGACCCTCGCGAACACCGTCCCGGGCACCTCGACGATCGCCGCGCCGCTCGTGGGCACCGCGCGCGTCGGCAGCGTGCGCGACGCGTACGGCCCGAGCTTGGTGAGCGCGTCGCTGTCGGACGCGACGAGCAGGTACCCGCCCCGCGTCAGCGCGACGCTGACCGGCGGCGGCGCGCCACGAGAGACGAGCTCGGTCATCGTGCCGAGGTCCTTGGCGGTGAAGCGCGCGACGTCTCCGTCGAGCAGCATGGCCCGCGCCTTTCGCATGTCGACCAGCTTGAACGCGAGCGCCCACGACGGGTGCGCCGGCTCGCCCGCGAGCACGCCGTGCGCCGGCGCGGTGCCGTCGATCTCGGGCCCGAGCCCGGCGTCGAGGGCCGCGAACGCGCAGACGAGCCCGCCGAGCGTCGACGGCAGGATGCCCATCGCCCCGCCGACGCCGCGCTGCAGCTTGCCCCAGCTCGCGTTGGGCGTCGGCACCACCAGATCGGCCACGAGGCCCTCGGGCTGCGAGACCGGCGGCTCGGCGACCACGGCCGGCTCGGGCGGCTTCTGATCGCCGCCGCAGCGTGAGCAGCCCGCCGCGCCCGAGGTCAGCGCCGACGCGCCGAGCAGCAAGCCGAGCGCGAGCCGTGCAGACGGCCACGCGCGCCACCGGGACCAGGGAGTTCGGTGCGTGCCCACGCGGTGCTCTTAGCGCGGTTTTCCGCGGGTCGCGCGCGTTTCGTCGAGATCAGTTCACGCAGTGCGCGCCGCGCGCGTCGGTCGTGCAGCCCGAGAAGCCCATCGACTTGCACAGGTACGCGCGGCTGCGACCGCCCATGCAGTAGCGGACGGTTGCCTTGTCGCACTTGGCCGGCGCCCGCTCGTTGCACGCCGCCTTCGTGCTTGCTTGCACACACTCTCCCACACTCTCGGGGCCCTTCTGCGGCGCGCACGACATGCCCACGCCCGCGCAGTCGACGCGCACCTCGTGGCCCTCGTGGCAGCCCACCGCGACCGCCCCGTCGCACCGGTGCGCCTCCTTGGCGCACGCGGGTCGGGGCGTGGCGCACCGAGGGCCCGCGGGGGTCGTCACGCACCGCAGGCCGAGCGCCGCGCAGTCCATGCTGAGCAGCCGACCGCCCTTGCACTCGACGATGCGCGTGCCCGACGCGGAGCACGCGGGCGCGGCGTCGGCCTCGCAACGGCCGAGCGTGCACGTGGCCTTGCCGTCGCGCACCGAGCACTGCTCGCCGCCGCGCGGGCAGTCGCGCACGAGCGTGACGTGCTCGTCGACGCACGTGACCGCGCGCCCCGCCGAGTCGCACATGTCGACCGCGCCGCTGCGACCTCGCCCCTTGCAGACGTCGGCGCGCGCGCCGCGGAGCGCGCACGTGCGCAGCGTGTTGCACGAGCTCGCGTGCAGACCACACTCGCGGAGCGTGAGCGGGAACGCTACGGCCGACGGCGACGCGAGCTCCGCGTACATCGCGCGCACGCACGTCGCGAAGTCTCGCGGCACGAGCCCGTCGGGGATCGGCAGCCCCCCGCAGCCCGTGAGCAGCGCGCACATGTGCTCGACGTCCTCGAGGTGCGCCGGGTGAACGTCGAGCGCGGGCGTCGCGGGCGTCGA
>JAGQJA010000168.1:0-11348 GCA_020430845.1 Myxococcales bacterium | reverse complement strand
CCGAGCGCCACGCCCCCACGGCGGAGCTCGGCCGCGAGGCGGGAGCGTCGGCTGGCGGGGCATCCGTGGGACATGGCGCGCCAAGGATAGACGAGGCGCGGCCGTTGCCTATTCGTCCGGCGCCGGGCCGCCCGAAGGGGAGGCTTTCTCGCCGGCCCCGATTTCGATAAGGTGGCCGCCGCCCTGACGCTGCGGAGGCCCTCGCCGCCGTCGCGTCCCTGGGCGCTAAGGAGTGATGGCGATGCTTGAGGACGTACAACAGGAGTTGGTCGGCGCGATCGCGAAGTCGCACGAGTCGCTTCGGCGCGATCTCGCCAAGCTCCGGGCCGGAAGGGCCAGCACGAACCTGCTCGACGGCATCAAGGTCGACTACTACGGCACGATCACGCCGCTCGCGCAGATGGCGCACGTCAACGTGCCCGAGCCGCGCCTGCTCACGGTCAAGCCGTGGGACAAGAGCCAGATCAAGGCCGTCGAGAAGGCGCTCCGCGAGAACGACCTGGGCCTCAACCCGCAGACCGACGGCGATATCATCCGCATCCCGCTCCCGCCGCTCACAGAGGAGCGCCGCCGAGAGTTCGTCAAGATCGCCAAGAAGTACGGCGAGGAGTGCAAGGTGAGCATCCGCAAGGCCCGCCACGACGCGCTCGACATGTTCGCGGAGATGGATTCGGCCGGCGAGGCCCAGGCCGACGACATCGAGCGGGCCAAGAAGAAGGCCGAGGAGACCGTCTCCGAGGCCGGAAAGGCCGTGGATCAGATGGTCGCGGCCAAAGAAAAGGACATCATGGAGGTGTAGGTGCGTGCCCGGGCACGTGGGTGCTTGACACGCACCTCGGCCCCAAGCGACCCTTTTGCGTCAGGTCGGGCCTTCCCGACGGCGTAGCAGCAGCAGCACAGATGCCAACCCATCGGGAGCCGACGAACTTCATGAGGGCGATCGCGACGGGGGCGAGCGACGTGGGGCTCCAGCGGGAGCACAACGAAGACTCGTTCGTCGTTCTAAAAGAGTACGATCTCTATGTCGTCGCAGACGGCATGGGCGGGCACCGTGCTGGAGACGTGGCGTCGAAGCTCGCGACCGAGACGATCAGCGAGTTCTTCAAGTCGACCGCCAACGACGACGTCACGTGGCCGTTCCACTTCGACACCAACCTGTCCGAAGAAGAGAACCGCCTGCTGACGGGCATCCGCGTGGCCAACCGCCAGATCTTCGAGCGCAGCGCGCGCTCGCGCGAGTACCACGGCATGGGCACCACGGTCGTCGGCGCCATGTTCAGCCCGCGCAAGGGCCGCATGTACATCGGCCACGTCGGCGACTCGCGCTGCTACCGCGTGCGCGACGGCAAGATCCAGCAGCTGACGCGCGACCACTCGCTCATCAACGACTACCTGCTCGCGATGCCCGACCTCACCGAGGAGCAGCGCAGCGAGCTGCCCAAGAACGTCATCACGCGCGCGCTCGGCATGCAGGACCAGGTCGTCGTCGACCTCCAGCACGACGACCCCGAGCCCGGCGACGTGTACGTGCTCTGCTCCGACGGCCTGTCGGGCATGGTCACCGACGAGGAGATCCTCAAGATCGTCCGCAACTCGACCGACATCCGCGACGCGTGCACGCAGCTCATCACGCGCGCGAACGAGCACGGCGGCGAGGACAACATCACCGCGCTGCTCGTGCAGATCGAGCGTCACCCCGAGGCCGCCACGGAGGAGATGCCCGCCGCCGTGACCGAGCAGCTCCGCGCCGCGCACCGCGACGACGAGGACAAGACGACGCCCGACGACGAGGACGAAGAAGAAGAGACCGACGAGCCCACCTCACCGGGCATCGGCGGCTCGCCCCCCAAGAAGGGCTGACGCGCGCCAGCCGCCGACCTCGGCGCCAAGACGCGAAAAAGGCCGCGGACGTCTCGACGACGCCGCGGCCTTCGTCTTTGCAGTTGCGGCCTACGCCTCGTCGGCGGCGGACTCGGTCTTGGCCGCGGGCGCCGCGGCGTCGCCGTCGTCCTCCGGGTCCTTCTTGCCGAACTTGGACTTGAGGTAGCCGTAGACGATCGGCAGGACGCTCACGAGGATGACCAGGTAGACGACGCGCTCGATCTGCTTGGCGTCCATGATCTTGCCGAGGAAGTACCCGAGGAACGACATCGACACGATCCAGCTCACGCCGCCGATGACGTTGAACATGAAGAAGCGCCGGTAGCTCATCTTGCCGATGCCCGCGACGATGGGCGCGAACGTGCGGAGGAACGGGATGAACCGCGCGATGATGATCGTCTTGCCGCCGTGCTTCTCGTAGTACTTCTGCGCCGCGAGGATGCGGTCCTTGCGGAAGAAGAACGACTGCTCGCGCTTGAAGAGCGCCGGCCCCGTGCGCGCGCCGAACGCGAACCCGACCGCGTCGCCCGCCACCGCGCAGATGATGAGCACGACGTTGAGCAGCAGCAGGTTGACGAAGTTCGGCAGGTGGAACGGGTTGATCCAGTCGCCCGCGACGAGCGCCCCGGACGTGACGAGGAGCGAGTCCCCGGGGAGGAAGAACCCGATGAGCAGCCCGGTCTCGGCGAAGATGATCGCCATGATGACGGGGTAGCCGCCCGCCGTGATGACCGGCCGGGGATCCTTGAGGAAGGCGAGGAGCGCGTGGATGAGATCCATGGAGCGCCCGGAATAGCGAAGTTTCGCCCGGGGGGCCAGAGAGCGGTTTGTCACGGCGAGCGCGGGGGTGGGCTGCTAGAGTCCCGAGCATGGCGCAGGACGTCCTCGACACGGGCCGCGCGGCGAAGAGCGCCGGGCAGGAGCCCACGACCCACGCTGACGCAAACGGCGAAATCCCCGGTGATATCGCGGCCCTCCGCGACGCCGTCGCGGCCTGGCGCGCCGGCCCGCTCGCCAAGTCGACCGCCAAGGTGCCGCCCCGGGCCGAGCGCTTCACCACGTGGAGCGATCTCGAGGTGCCCGACGTGCGCACGCCCGCCGAGGTGCGCCCCGACTACCTGCGCGACCTGGGCATGCCGGGCGAGTACCCGTTCACGCGGGGCGTGCAGCCCACCATGTACCGCGGTCGCCTCTGGACCATGCGCATGTTCGCCGGCTTCGGCACGCCCGAGCAGACCAACGAGCGCTTCAAGTACCTGCTCGCGCAGGGCCAGACGGGCCTGTCGACCGCCTTCGATTTCCCCACCTTGATGGGCTACGACTCCGACTCGCCGCGCTCGCTCGGCGAGGTGGGCATGTGCGGCGTCGCGGTCGACACGCTGCGCGACATGGAGGTCCTGTTCAAGGACATCCCGCTCGACAAGGTGACGACGTCGATGACCATCAACGGTCCGGCGCTCGTGCTCCTCGCCTTCTACGTCGCCCTCGCCGACACGCGCGGCATCCCGCGCGACAAGATCGGCGGCACTGTCCAGAACGACTGCCTCAAGGAGTTCATCGCCCAGCACGCGTGGCTCGTGCCGCCGCGCCCGGCCATGCGCATCGTCACCGACATGATCGAGTTCTGCTCGAAAGAGGTGCCGCGCTGGAACACCGTGTCGATCAGCGGCTACCACATCCGCGAGGCCGGGGCGACGGCGGCCCAAGAGCTCGCGTTCACGATCGCCGACGGCATCGGCTACGTGGAGTCGTGCCTCGAGCGCGGCCTCGACGTCGACGACTTCGCGCCGCGCCTGTCGTTCTTCTTCGACGTCCACAACGACTTCTTCGAGGAGATCGCCAAGTTCCGCGCCGCGCGCCGCCTCTGGGCCCGCCTGATGAAGGAGCGCTTCGGCGCCAAGCGCGCCGACAGCATGAAGCTCCGCACGCACGCGCAGACGGCCGGCGTGTCGCTCACGGCGCAGCAGCCGTACAACAACGTCGTGCGCGTCGCGCTCCAGGCGCTCGCCGCCGTGCTCGGCGGCACGCAGTCGCTCCACACCAACTCGCTCGACGAGACCTACGCGCTGCCCACCGAAGAGGCGGTCACCATCGCGCTCCGCACCCAGCAGATCATCGCCGAAGAGAGCGGCGTCGCGAGCACCATCGATCCGCTCGGCGGCGCGTGGTTCGTCGAAGAGCTGACCGACCGCATGGAGCACGAGGCGCGCACGTACATCAAGCGCATCGACGACATGGGCGGCATGGTCGCGGCCGTCGAGAAGGGCTACCCGCAGCGCGAGATCGCGGCGAGCGCCTACCGCTTCCAGCGCCAGCTCGAGGCCGACGAGCGCGTCATGGTCGGCGTCAACAAGTACGCCTCCGACGACGACCGCGGGGCGAACATCCCGCTGCTCAAGATCGACGAGGCCGTGCAGAAGCAGCAGGTCGACAACCTCGCCGCCGTGAAGGCCAAGCGCGACGCCGGGCGGGTCAAGGACGCGCTCGAGGGCGTGCGCGCCGCGGCGCGCGACAAGACCAACCTCATGCCGCCCGTCATCGAGGCGGCCAAGGCGTACTGCACCGAGCAGGAGATCTGCGACGTGCTGCGCGAGGTGTGCGGCACGTACGCCGACCCCGCCGAGTTCTGAGGGCGCGAGAGGGCCATCCACAAATTGGAGGATGTCGCGAGGACATCCGTCGCGGGATAGATGCGGGATGCATCGTCGCGCGAGGTCAGAGCTCGCTGAGCGCTGCGACGAGCCCGGCCTGCCGGTCGACGCCGACCTTCGCGTAGAGCGTGCGGATCTGCGTGCGCAGTGTGGACTCGGCGACGCCGTGGCGCGCCGCGATCTCCTTGGGCGACATGCCCGCGATGATCAACGCGGCCACCGCGGCCTCCCGCGGGCTCAGGCCGTACACCCGCGCGGCGCGCTCCGCGCGCTCGTTCGCGACGGACTCGGCGTGATGAACATGCACGATACATGTGATGCGCTCCCCGGCAGACGGGGGGCGGTGGATCACGACACGAAGGCCGTGCGCGCGCGTCGTTCGGCGCGTTACATTCGTGGTCGCGCGGACGAGCGCGGCGAGCGGTTCGCCGTCGACGACGAGCGGCTCGCCGACGCGACCGACGAGGCCCCGCTCGACGAGGCGCTCGCCGGCGCCATTCGCCGCCAGGACGACCCCCTTGCACGCCTCCACGACGAGGACGCCGAACGGGAGCGTGTCGGCGACGTCGCGGGAGCTCGCCGCGCGGCGGCGCGCGATCTCGGCGAACCCGAGGCTCGTCAGCGCCGGCACGAACGCCCCGAGGGAGGAAGCCTCGCGGCCGCCGTCGCCTCGCGCATCGGACGGGCGCAGGACACCAAACGTCACGAGCAGGTCCGGCTCGCGCACGAGCACCCCGCCGCACAGATCGCCGACGCCGTGAGGGCGGCAGAGCTCGTTGTGGAACGCGCTCATCTCGAGGCGGGCGCGCGGCACGAGATCGTCGCTCGTCAAGACCGCACCGAGCGCGCCGCAGAGGCCGCCGCGCGCCCACGGATCGTGCGTCGAGAAGGTCGCCACATAGTCGCGCTCGAAGCCGGGGGGCAGCCCGGTCCAGCTCTGGCCCACGAACGCCCCGTGTCGCCAGACGGTGATCCCCGCGGCGAGCCCACCGACCGAGCGCGCGACGGACGCCATCGCGTCCTCGACGCGCGCGTCGCCGGTCGCGGCAGAGAGCACCTCGCGCACTGCGCCTTCCAACGCCCCACCTCCCCGAGTCTCCGAGAGTACGCCGCCTCCCGGCCCCCTGCACAGAGGGCCCCTCGATCCCCTCCCACGAAAGGAACCCGATGAAACCGAACCTCTACGTCTTGGCCGCGGTCACCGTCGCCGCGCTCGTCGCGTGCTCGTCCTCCGACCCGGCCGCGGACCCCTGCGCCGGCAAGGGCACCCTCTCGGGCACGGACGCCTGCGGAAAGATCTCCGCCGCCGTCGACGCGAAGTGCTCGGGGCAGACCTTCACGTACGACTGCGCGAAGTTCGTCGAGCCGTGCGCGATCACCAACAGCTTCTGCAAGGATGGTCTGGACGACGCGGCAAGCAAGATCGCCGCGGCTGCGGACTGCAACGCAGCCCTGGGCGTCACGGTGAAGCTCACCTGCTTCTGACGCGACCGACCGCGGGCCACGAGGCACGGGGGGTGGCGCCGCGACCATATGCGGCCGGCTGAGCCGGGCGCGACCGCGGCGAGGCGTCGCAGATCGCCGCAGCATGCTGCCGCTGTGTCGAAATGCCACACCCCCGGTAGTCGCCCTAACATCCTGAATTTACAGAAAATGTTGGGGAGGCACGCCCCCTGCACGCGCGCGCGAGACCTATGTCGTTCTCCCGCGCCACTCTCGGGGCCGACGCCCTCGCGTCCGTCGTCGTCTTCCTCGTGGCGCTGCCGCTGTGCATGGGCATCGCCATCGCGTCGGGCTTCCCGCCGGCCGCGGGGCTCATCAGCGGCATCATCGGCGGCATCGTCGTCGGCTCGCTCCAGGGTGCTCCCCTCCAGGTGAGCGGGCCGGCCGCGGGCCTCACCGTGCTCATGTTCGACCTCGTGCGCACGCACGGCATCGGCCGCGTGGGCGTCATCGTGGCGATCGCGGGCGTCATGCAGATGGGCCTGTCGCTCATCCGCGCGGGCCGCTGGTTCCGCGCCGTCTCGCCGGCTGTCATCCGCGGGATGCTCAGCGGCATCGGCGTGTTGATCCTGGCCAGCCAGTTCCACGTGATGGTCGACGACAAGCCCCGTCACAACGGCGTGCAGAACCTCCTGTCGATCCCCGAGTCGATCCTCAAGGGCATCACGCCCATGGCCGAGACGACGCACCGCGAGGCGGCCGCGATCGGCATCCTCACCATCGCGCTGATCATCGCGTGGAGCTGGCTCGGCACCGGGCGACTCAAGCTCGTGCCGCCCGCCCTCATCGCGGTCACGGTCGCGACGCTCGTATGCATCGGGCTCGACCTGCCCGTGCTCCGCGTCAAGGTGCCCGACTCGCTGCTCGGCGCGATCCAGCTCCCCACGGGCGCCGCGATCCTCGAGATGCTCAAGCAGCCGAGCACGTACTCGTCCGCCGCCGCCACGGCCGTCATCGCCAGCGCCGAGACGCTGCTATGCGCCGGCGCCGTCGACCAGATGCACGACGGCCCGCGCACCGACTACAACCGCGAGCTGCTCGCGCAGGGGCTCGGCAACACGCTCTGCGGCGTCGTGGGCGCGCTGCCCATGACGGGCGTCATCGTGCGCAGCTCGGCCAACGTCCAGGCGGGCGGCAAGACGCGCCTGTCGTCGATCCTGCACGGCTTCTGGCTCATCGTGATGGTGAGCGCCCTGCCCTTCTTGCTGCAGCGCGTGCCCGTCGCGGGGCTGGCGGCCGTGCTCGTGCTCACGGGCTACAAGCTCATCGACGTCAAGTGGGTGCGCGAGATGGCCAAGCGGAGCAAGTCCGAGGTCTTCATCTTCGCCGTCACTCTGTGCGGCATCGTCGCGACCGATCTGCTCAAGGGCGTCATGCTCGGCGTGGCGGCCGCAGCGGCCAAGCTCGTCTGGACGTTCTCTCGCGTCGACGCTCGCATCACGCACGAGGAGGACGGCTCGACCAAGGTGCGCCTGCGCGGCGCGGCCACCTTCCTCAACCTTCCGCGGCTCGCGGAGATCCTCGAGGCGCTCCCCACCGACCGCAAGGTCACGCTCGACGTGTGGGGCCTCATCTACGCGGACCACGCCGCGCACGACCTCATCAAGAACTGGGAGGCCCAGCGCGCGGCGCGCGGCACGACGAGCGACATCCCTTGGAAGGAGCTCGATCGTACGGCCGGCGCCGGCGAGGGAGCGCGCGGCAAGGCCCCGTTCCAGACGATGGCGCCGCCGCCCGGCGCCGCCGACGCGTCCGGCGCGCACCCGAAGTCGACGACCACGCCGCCCGAGCCCGCCGTCAGCGCCGCGCACTCGCCATGACGGCGTCGGCGATCTCCTCGCCCTGCTTGATGGCGTCGGGGATGCCCGTACCGAGGTAGCCGTTGCCGCCCACGTAGAGGCCCGGCCGCTCGGCCAGCAGGGCGCGCAGGCGCTCCATCTTGCTCACGTGACCGATGCCCGGCTGAGGGCTCGCGAGATCGAAGCGGAACACGCGCGTGAACGACGGCTTGCGCTCGATGCCGAGCACGTCGAGCAGCTCCTCGCGCGCGAGGCGCACGAGCGCGTCGTCGTCGGCGTCGAGCACGTCGGCGCCGCGGGCCCCGCCGAAGAACACGCGCAAGAGCACCTGCCCCGAGGGCGCGCGGTGCTCCCACTTGCTGCTCACGAAGGTGCACGCGAGCAGCGGCCGGCCTTCGCTGGCGGGAACGAGGAAGCCGGTGCCCTCGAGGTCGTGCTTCACGTCGAACTTTCGGTAGGCGAGGAACACCGTGGCCGTCGACGAGTAGGCGAAGCTCGCGAGCTCGTCGGCGATGTCGTCGCTCACCCCGCGGAGCACGCGCGCGGCGGCGTGCGCGGGCGTCGTCACCACCAGGTGATCGCACTCGATGTGCGCGCCGCGCGACGTCTCGACGCGGAAGCGACCGCGCGGATCCCCGGGGGGCAGCGCCGAGGCGCCCGTCACCGCCACCTCGGTGGCGACGTCGGCGTCGCGGAGACGGTGGGCCACGTGCGTCACCAGATCGCCCATGCCCCGCTTGAGCGAGGTGAACACGCTCGGTGTCTCGCCGTCCTTGGCGCCCGCGGCCTCACGCTCGCGGTCACGGCGCGCCTTCTGCGCGCGCATCGCGAGCACGAGCGAGCCGTACTCGCGCTCGGCCTCGACGAGCTGGGGCACGCAGGCGCGCACCGACAGCGCCTCGGCGTCCCCGGCGAAGATGCCTCCGAGCAGCGGCGAGACGAGCCGCTCCGAGAACTCGGCCCCGAGGCGCCGCGTGACGAACGACGCGATGCTCTCGTCGGACGGGCCGGTGAGATCCTTGCGCGGCACGAGCGGCTCGAAGAGCGCGCGGAGCTTGGCGTCGAGCGGCAACAGATCGCTCTTGGCGAGCGGGCCGACCTCGGTGGGGATGCCGAGCACGAGCCCCTCGGGCATCGGGTGCAGGCGTCGCTGCCAGAGGATGTGCACCTTGCGCGACTCGGGGCGCGTGCCGATGAGCTCGTCGCCGAGGCCGACGGCGCGCGCGAGCCGGGTCGCGTGGGGCTTGGTGGCGACCCACGAGTCGGGACCGCCGTCGATCGTGAAGCCGCTGTGCCAGACGGTGCGGATGTTGCCACCGAGCCGCGGCGTCGCCTCGAACAGGTGCACCCGACACGCCTCGGCGCTCTTCTCGAGCGCGTGCGCGACGGCGAGGCCGGTGATGCCTCCACCCACGATGACGACACGTTTCATGGGGCCGGCGCGCCCTCCGCGTCGAGGAGGGGGCGCGCGAGCGCGCACAGCGCGGCGACCAGGTCGTCGCTCGCGTTGAGCGACGCCGCACGATGGAGCCGAAGGCCCAGCTCACCCGCCCACGCAAGCGCTTCGATGTCGAGGTCATAGAGGATCTCGACGTGGTCTGCCAGAAAGCCGATCGGTGCGACGACGACGTCGGCGACGCCCCGGTCTCGGAGGTCGGCGAACGCCGCGCGCAGGTCGGGCCCGAGCCACACCATGGGCCGCCCGCCGGGCCCCTTGCTCATGCCCTGGCTCTGGTAGGCGATCGACCAGCGCGCGGCGTCGAGCCCGACGGCCTCTGCGACCGCGGCGGCGCTCTCGCGAAAGAGCTCGGGGTACGGATCGCCGCCCTCGACGACGCTCATGGGCAGGCTGTGCGCGGTGAACAGCGCGTGGGCCTTCGAGCGTGCGGGCTCGGGCACCGCCTCGAGGGCCGCGCGGAGCGACGCCGCGAAGCCCCGCACCAGCGCGGGCGCGGTGCCCCAGTTGCCGGCGCACGCGACGTCGACGCCGACCTCGCGCGCCGCCTCTTGCGCCGAGGCGGCGTACACCCCGGCCGAGAGCTGCGCGAGCGGCACCACGGCGACCTTGCGCGCGCCGAGGGCGCGGAGCTCGGTCAGCGCGTCGCGCTCGGTGGGCCGGAACAGGCGCATCGCGGCGCGGGTGGGCACGCCGAGCTCGGCCTCGACGCGGCGCGCGAGCTCGACGCATATGTCACCGAGCGGTGACTTCTTTCCGATCGCCTCGTAGCGGTGTCGGACCTCGGCGACGAGCTCGGGCGGGGCCTCGCGGCCGCGGCGGATGTTCTTGAGGAACTCCGGCAGATCGTCGAGCGAGTCGACGGTCCCGTGAGACACGAGAAGAACACCTCGCTCCCCTGCAGGTTCCGACATCAGCGGGATCCTACTACCCCTCGGCTCAGCGCGCGGACTTCTCGTGCACGTGATCCACGACGGCCTTGACCGTGTCGACCGGGGTCTCGGGCAGGATGCCGTGCCCGAGGTTGAAGATGTGACCCGGGCGGTTCTTGGCGCGGTCGAGGACGCGCGAGGCGTGCTTCTTGGCGATCTCGGGCGGCGCGAAGAGCACGGTCGGGTCCATGTTGCCCTGCACGGCGCGGTCGGGCCCCACCTTCTCCCAGCCGACGTCGAGCGGCGTGCGGAAGTCGAGGCCGATCACGGTGCCGCCGGCCTCGCGCTGCAGCTCGAGCAGCGAGTGGGTGCCCGTGCCGAAGTGAATCACCGGCACGCCGCGCTTCTCGACGTCCTTCAATATGTGAGCGACGTGAGCGCTCACGTGCTCGCTGTAGTCGTCGGGCGAGAGGTTGCCGACCCACGAGTCGAAGAGCTGCACGGCGTCGGCCCCGGCGTCGATCTGCTTGTGCAGGTAGCGCCGCACGACCTCCGAGAGCTTGCCCATCAGCTTGCTCCACGCGGCGGGCTCTTCGTACATGAAGCGCTTGGTCTTCAAGAAGTTCGTGCTCTTGCCGCCCTCGACCAGATAGCTCGCGAGCGTGAAGGGCGCGCCAGCGAAGCCGATGAGCGGGACCGGGAGGTCCTTCTTGAGGCCCTTGATGGCCTCCATCACGTACCCGAGGCCCTCCTCGGGCTCGATGACGACGAGCTTGTCGATCTGCGCCTCGGTCTTGATGGGCTCGTGGATGACGGGTCCGTCGCCCTTGGCGAACTCGAACGACGCGCCCATGGGCTCGAGGGGCAAGAGGATGTCGGCGAAGAGGATCGCGGCGTCCATCCCGTGGACGAGCGGCTGCTTGGTGACCTGCGCGGCGAGCTCGGGCTGCTTGCAGATCTCGAGCATCGTGTACTTTTCACGCAGCGCTCGGTACTCGGCCATGTATCGGCCGGCCTGGCGCATCATCCACACCGGCGTGCAGTCGACGGGCTCACGGCGGCACGCCTTGAGGAAGCGATCGTTCATGGCCGGCAGCGTACCGGATCGGCGCTCGCGCGGGGCGGCGGAAAGGCCGCCGGGGCCGTCAGATGCGGGCCGCGCCGTGGCTCGAGAGCAGCTCGAGCA
>JAGQJA010000167.1:47447-55416 GCA_020430845.1 Myxococcales bacterium | reverse complement strand
CGCAGCCGTCGACCGCTCCGGCGGCGACTGCCACGCTCGCAGCACCCCAGGCGCAGGCGGTCCCGGTGGTGCCCATGAGCCCGCCCGCGGCGCGTCCGCGGCCCGCCATGCGCCCGCCCGCGGTGCGGCGCCCGCCGCCGTCGCAAGAGCGCGACGGCGATCCGTCGTCGACCGCGCAGCTCGGTCTCTTCGACAGCAACCGCGCGGCGCCGCTGGGCACGGTGCGACACAGCTCGCTCACGGTCGACGGCGACGTGTCGCGCGCGTCGGCGCAGGCGGCCATCCGCGGCAAGCTCGCGAGCTTTCGTGCATGTTACACGTCCCAGCTCGCGGCCCACAGCGGCCTCGCCGGCGAGGCGCGCATCCGCGTGCAGGTCGGTCCCGACGGCGCGGCGCAGTCGGTCGTCGAGGAGCGCCCCCTCTCGGGCGCGACGTCGTCGTGCATCCTCGCGACGGCGCGTCAGATGCGCTTCTCGGCGGGCAAGGGAGGCACGGCCACCTTCGTGCTCGATTTCGTGCCGCCCCCGAGCACGGGGACCGGCACCGGCGACGGCGTCGCGCGCGCCAAGGCGCTGCCGTACGAGGGACGCTTCAAGACGGTGATGCAGCGGCTCTCGAGCGGCGACAAAGACGGCGCGCTCGCCGAGGCGCGCGCATGGCAGTCGACGGCGCCGGGGGACGTGCTGGCGCTCGTGGCGCTCGGCGAGGCTCACGAGGCGCGCGGAGAGGTCAAGGACGCGGCGCGCGCGTACGGCTCGATCCTCGAGCTCTACTCCTTCCGCGCAGACTCGCGGCGCTTCGCCGGAGAGCGCCTCGAGCGTCTGGCCGACCCGTTCGCGCTCGGGCTCGCGGCCGACACGTACGCCAAGGCCGAGGAGCAGCGCCCCGATCACCCGGCGAGCCACCGCCTCTTGGGCTACGCGCTGCTCAAGCGCGGCGAGCACGAGAAGGCCTTCACGGCGATCGCCACAGGCGCGGCCCGCACCTACCCGTCGGGGCGCTTCGCCGGTGTCGACCGCATCCTCAAAGAAGACCTCGGCATCGTCGCGGCCGCGTGGAAGCGCGCCGCGCCCGAGCGCGCCGCGGAGATCAACGCGCTGCTCGCGCAGAAGGGCGGCACGCCCGAGAACGGACCGAGCCTGCGCTTCGTCCTCAACTGGGAGACCGACGCGAACGACGTCGACTTCCACATCTACGACGGCAAGGGCGGCCACGCCTACTACGGCGCGCGAGAGCTGCCCTCGGGCGGCTCGCTCTACGCCGACGTGACCACGGGCTACGGCCCGGAGTGCTTCACCATCCGCGGACCTCGCGCCTCGCGCGCCTACCCGTACACGCTGCAGGCTCACTACTACTCGCGCGGACCGATGGGCTACGGCATGGGCAAGCTGCAGATCATCGATCACGACGGCAAGGGCAACGTGACGTTCGAGGAGCGCCCGTTCGTGGTCATGGTCGACAAGGCGTACGTCGACATGGGCATCGTCGAGAAGCCCAAGCCCGAGCTGCTGACCAAGGCAAAATAGCCCCTGGTTACCTACACTTGTGAAGGGCATGGCGCCCGACGCCGCGGTGCTCTATCACACGGTCCGTGACCGGTCCCGCGCGCGCGATCTCCCCCGAGGAGCACCTCGAAGGCGAGCGCGTCACCCTGCGCCTCGTCACGCTCGCCGACTGCACCGAGCGCTACGTCGCGTGGCTCGCCGACCCCGAGGTGAGCCGCTACCTCGAGACGCGGTGGTCGCCTCAGCCGCTCGAGAGCGTGCGCGCGTTCGTCGCCGACATGCTGGCGAGCGCCCACAGCTATCTCTTCGCGATCGTGCGTAGAGAGACCGGTGAGCACGTGGGCAACGTCAAGGTCGGGCCCGTCGACACGCGCCACGCCTACGCCGACGTGAGCTACTTCTTGGGCGAGCGAAGCGCGTGGGGCAAGGGCCTCGGGACGGAGGCCGTGCAGCTCGCGACCGACTTCGGCTTCGCGCGGCTCGGCCTCGCGCGCATGCAGGCCGGCCTCTACAAGGAGAACGTGGGCAGCCAGCGCGTGCTCGAGAAGTGCGGCTACGTCGTCGAGGGCGTCCTCCGCCAGAAGCTCGTGCTCGGCGACCGACGCGACGACCACGTGGTGCTCGGGCTGCTCCGCCACGAGTGGCTCGCGCGGCGCCCAGAAGGCGGCGCGTGAGGCTCGTCGCCGACGTCGACGCAGACGATGCGCGGCTCGCCCGTGGCTTGCCCGACGCCGCGACGCGCGCGTGGACGATGCGCCGCGCCTGCTGCGCGCTCGCCCCGGTGTCTTTCGCGGTGGAGGACGACGCCGGGCACTGGATCGCGGGCCTCACGGTCGCGTACCGACGACTGGCGCGCGGCGCCGAGAGCGAGACGGTGGGTGTGCTCGCGGGGGCGTGGGCCACACCCGACGCGCGCGGGCGAGGCACGTTCGAGGTGCTGCTCGACGGCGCCATGGCCCGCGGCGCCGCCGACGGCGCGAGCGCGCTCCTCGGCGTCATGACCGAGCACAACCCGAACCGCCGGCGCCTCGAGGCGCGCGGCGCCGAGCTGACGCCCACGTCGTACGCGGTGGCGTCGCCGCTCGAGCGCCCGCGCGAGGACGCCAGCGTGACGCCCGACGAGCGCGGCGCCGAAGCGCTCAGGCTTGCGCGGACCGAGGCGCGCGCGGCCGACGCGGCGTTCGCGTACGACGACGAGGCGGCGTTCGCGGGGCAGTTCTTGGCGCGCCCTCGCCGAGCCCACGCGTGCGTGGCGGCGGGCGTGACCGCGATCGTCGAGGTGCGCGAGGGCGAGAACCACGTGCTCGCCCTGCTCTCGGACGACACGCGCGCGCGAAGAGACGCGCTCGCCGAGTTGCGCCACGCCGCGAGCCACACCGGCCAGCGCCTGGCCGTGCTCGCGGTGGGCGCTGCGGCGCGGGCAGAGCTCGAGGCGGACGGGTTTCGCGTGATGCGCGGGGTCGTCGCCCGCGTGCCCTGCGGCCCGCCCGCGGCGGGGCTCGGCCCGCTCGTGCTCGAGGCCGGCGACGTCCCCTGACCCGTCGCCCGCCCGCGTCGACGGAGAGGTGACCCGTCCAAGGGGCGTGACGCGCCTCGGGCGCAGCGTGTAATCTCCTCGCCGGGAGGACGACGAGCCCGAGATGGAAAAGCCGAAGGCGCCGTCGCTCTGGCAACGCGCCGTGTACCGCTGGGCGGCCGTGCTCACCGTGATGAGCGCGCTGCTGCTCCTCTACACGCGCCACCCCTACTACCTGAACAACATGTTCGCGCCGTTCCGGCCGTTCTACATCGCGGCCTACGCGCTGTGGCTGTCGCTCGGCATCTTCTACGTGCGCGCGACGCTCCTCAAGTTCAAGGGGCGTCGGTACGACATGCGCGACGGCGGCCTGCACCTGCTCATCATGGGCAAGGCGCTCTGGTACGACCGCCCCAAGTTCTGGCGGCTGCTCAAGAACAAGCGCATCAAGACGACGGTGCTCGCCATCTGCGTGAAGGGCTTCTTCACGCCGCTCATGACGAGCTTCCTCTCGGGGCACGCGCAATCGATCGTCAACGCGTGGGCGCACAAGAAGGGGCGCGCGCCCGTGCAGCTCGTGCTCCAGGCGGGAAACCCGCTCGAGCAGGCGAGCGCGTGGTGGATGCAGGTCAAGCAGCGCGTCCCCGAGCTGCTGCCCGTCGCGTCGGACTTCTCGGGCCTGTTCCACCCAGGCACGTGGACGCTCGCCGACACCAACTGGGGGCTCGGCTTCGTCTACGACATCATCTTCTTCGTCGACTGCGGCTGGGCGCTCATGGGCTACTCGTCCGAGAGCAAGTGGCTCAACAACAAGACGCGCAGCGTCGAGCCCACCGGCTTCGGCTGGATCGTCTGCATCTTCTGCTACCCGCCGTACAACAACATCCTCGGCACCTACCTGCCCCTGCAGAACGGCCCCGCGATCATCACCGACCCCGTGTGGTTGCTCGTGCTCCGAGCCGTCACGGTGGGCGCGTTCGCCATCTACGCCTCGGCGACCGTGGCCTTCGGGTTCCGTTTCTCGAACCTCACCAACCGCGGCATCGTCTCGCGCGGCCCCTACCGCTTCGTGCGGCACCCCGCCTATCTCACCAAGTGCTTCGCCTGGTGGATGGAGCACCTGCCCACGCTCAACCCCGTCAAGGCGTTCTTCTTGGCGTGCCTCTGCGGCGTCTATGCCCTCCGCGCGTGGACCGAGGAGCGCCACCTGGGCCAGGACCCCGACTACCGCGCCTACAAGAAGAAGGTGCCCTGGGTCTTCATCCCGGGCGTGTACTGACCCGCCTGCGCCAGCGCGCAGAGCCCATGAGGTGACATCGATGCGGAGACTCCTGTCGTCGGGGTGTTTGGTCGCGCTCACGTGCGCGATGGCGTGCGGCAACGGATGGGGAGAGCGCGGCAGCATCACGCCGCCCGTGGGCTCGGCGGCGCCCGCGAGGCCCGCGTACGCAGAGAAGCTCGTGCCGCGCGTCGAGGCGCTGCGCAAGGAGCTCCTCACGCCCGGGGTCGTCGTCTACGTGCGCTCCCCCGAGCTCGGCGACTGGTCCGAGGCGTTCGGCCACCGCGCGCTCGACGGCAAGGACAAGCTCACGGTCGGAGACCACGCGCGCGTGGGCAGCAACACCAAGACGTGGACCGGCACGGCGCTGCTCCAGCTCGTCGACGAGGGCCGCGTCGCGCTGACCGACCCGATCTCGAAGTACGTGCCCGAGGTGCCCAACGGCGCCAACATCACGATCGAGAACCTGCTCCTCATGCGCTCGGGGCTCTTCAACTACAGCGACAAGCTCGAGCTCAACGAGGCGCTCGACAAGCAGCCGCTCAAGGTGTGGGCCCCGCGCGAGCTCTTGGCGCTCTCGTTCTCCGAGAAGCCGACGTTCAGCCCCGACGGCGGCTACGAGTACTCGAACACCAACACCGTGCTCCTCGGGCTCGTCGTCGAGCAGCTGCGCGGCATGCCGCTCGAGCGCGTGCTCGAGGAGCGCATCTTCGCCAAGCTCGGCCTGACGAACATCGCCCTGCCCGCCCTGACGTCGAACGCCATCCCGAGCCCGTACCCGCGGGGCTACCAGTTCAGCACCAACGTCGCGACGATCAAGACGCAGGTCCTTCCTCAGGCCGAGCAAGACGCGGCCGCGGCCGGCACGCTGTTGCCCAACGACGTCACCGACGTCAACCCGTCGTGGGGCTGGGCCGCGGGCGCCGGCGTGGCCACCGCCACGGACCTCGGCGCGTACGTGCGCGCGCTGGTCGACGGCGGGCTCCTGAGCACCGACCTGCAGCGGCGGCGACTCGAGAGCCCGCGCAAGGTCGATCCGTCGAACCCCGACAGCGCGAGCTACGGCTGGCACATCGGCAAGTTCGGAACGCTCTACGGCCACACCGGGGAGCTACCCGGGTTCAACACGTTCATGGGGCACGATCCCGACCGCAAGCTCACGATCGTCGTGTGGAGCAGTCTCGCGGCGGCGCCCGACGCACGGCCGCCGGCCGTCACCATCGCCCGCGCGATCATCACCGAGCTCTACAGCAAGCCGCCCCCCGAGC
The DNA here is from genome assembly GCA_020430845.1 of Myxococcales bacterium. Taxonomy (GTDB): domain Bacteria; phylum Myxococcota_A; class Polyangia; order Polyangiales; family Polyangiaceae; genus Labilithrix. The sequence goes on along the minus strand of JAGQJA010000167.1, from coordinate 49,848 downwards.
CCTCGCCGGGGGTCGGCGACGAGTGACGCTCGCGCCCCGCCGGGGCCGAGATATGCTCGTGCCTGCATGAGCACCCAACACACGATCGACGATCCCTACACCCTCGAGGCCGCGTGCAGCGTCCCCATCGCCGACGATCGCGCCGTCGGCGAGGTGCTCGACCGGGCGCGCGCCGCCGCCAGGGAGATCGCCCGCATGTCCGTCGGCGAACGCGTGGCGCTCGCGGGCCGCGCGCTCGAGGCGCTCGAGGCCGACGCCGAGGCCATCGCCACCGACATCACGCGCACGATGGGCAAGCCGCTCGATCAGGCGCGCGGCGAGGTGCGCGGCACCAAGGAGCGCTGGCTCCACATGCAGTCGATCGCCGAGGAGAGCCTGGCCGACGTGGTGTTGCCGCCCAAGGACAACTTCGAGCGGCGCATCGCCAAGACGCCGCTCGGCGTGGTGCTCGACCTGCCCGCGTGGAACTACCCGCTGCTCACCGCCGTCAACGCCGTGGTGCCGGCCCTCCTCGCCGGCAACGCGGTCGTCATCAAGCCGTCGCCGCGGAGCCCCCTGTCGGGCGCGCCCTTCGCCCGCGCGTTCGCAAAGGCCGGCGGTCCCGAGCACGCCGTGCAAGACGTCTTCACCGACTACGCGGGCGCCGAGCGTATGGTCGCCGACGCCCGCGTCGACCAGGTGCTCTTCACCGGCTCGGTCCTCGGCGGACACCGCATCCAGGCCGCCGCCAAGGATCGCTTCATGCACGTGGGCCTCGAGCTCGGCGGCAACGATCCGGCGTACGTCGCGCCCGACTGCAACCTCGAGGCCACGGTCGCCAACGTCGTCGACGGGGCCATGTACAACGCGGGCCAGAGCTGCTGCGCCGTCGAACGCGTGTATGTACATGCATCTGTCTACGACCGGTTCGTCGAGGCTTGCCTGCCGGTCGTGGCCGCCTACGTGATGGGGGACCCACGCGACGCCAAGACAACCATGGGCCCGATCGCGCAGCCGTGGCACCCGGCCGAGCTCGTCGCGTTCTGCGACGACGCGGTGAAGAAGGGCGCGCGCCTGCTCGCCGGCGGGAAGGCCACGGCCGTGGGCGGGAAGGGTCGGTTCTTCGAGCCGGCCGTCGTCGTCGACGTGCCGCAAGGCGCCGACCTGCTCCAGAAGGAGTCGTTCGGGCCGATCCTGGCCATCTCGAAGGTGGCCGACGACGACGAGGCCCTCGCCCGCATGAACGACAACGCCCTCGGGCTCACGGCGAGCGTGTGGACGGGCGACAAGGAGCGCGCCGAGCGGATGGCGCGCAGCCTCGAGTTCGGCACCGTGTACATGAACCGCTGCGACTCGCTCGACCCGGCCCTCCCGTGGAGCGGCGTCAAGGACTCGGGGCGCGGCGTGACGCTCAGCGCGCTCGGCTTCGACGGGCTCACGCGGCCGAAGGCGATCCACTTCCGGCTGAAGATCTGACGCCTGCTGAGGGGGGGCGGTGACGCGGTGGGTCAGCGGCCGAGGGTGCTCTTCTGCACCTGCTCGCACCGCTCGACGCACGCGGGGTCGTCGGCGCACTGCATCGAGCAGTCGTTCTGACGCCCGCGCTTCTTCTCGCACTTGGGGTCGCGCTCGCACTTGAGCGGGTCTTCGGCGGCGGCCTTCTCGAGCGACTTGCACCCCGCGAGCGGCGACGCGCAGGCCGCGAGCGCGATCACGAGGCCCGCGCGCGCGAGCGTGCTCGACGCGGCGCTCATCGTACCGTCCCCGCCGACGGCGGCGGCGTCGTCTTGGAGAGCGGCGGCCGCTCCTTGAAGCACTTCTCGACGCCCGCCTCGAGGTTCTTCTGGTCGGCGGGCAGACGCGGCCTGCCCATGACGGGCGCGCCCATGCGGCTCCAGTCGACGGAGCCCGACACGCTGAGCCACACGAAGAGCGCGCGACCGCGGATGTTCTCGAAGGGAACGCCGCCGCCCCGCCCGTTGAACCACGCGCGCGAGTCGTGGCTGTTGTGGCGGTTGTCGCCCATCACGTAGACCTCGCCCGGCTTGACGTAGTACGGCCCCTGGTAGTCCGACGGCGAGCCGCTGCGGTCGTAGAGGGTGACGTAGGCCTCGTCCTCGAGGAACTCCACGTAGAGCTCGCCGTCGCGCCGCATGCCCTCGCTCTCGACGTACGAGTAGACGCCGACGTAGCAGCTGGGCACCTCCCACCCGTTGAGGATGGGGTGACCGCCGCGCGCCTCGAGCTTGTCGCCGGGGATGGCGATGACGCGCTTGATGAAGTCTTGCTCGGGGTGCTCGGGGTACGCAAAGACCATCACGTCGCCGCGCTCGGGCGGCATGCGCGACCACGCGCGCAGGTGCGTCCACGGGATGGCCGGGCCGTACGTGAACTTGTTGACGAAGATGTGGTCGCCGACCTG
>JAGQJA010000167.1:44219-47377 GCA_020430845.1 Myxococcales bacterium | reverse complement strand
ATCGCCACGAGGATCGACTCGGCGTACTCGCGCGCCTCGCTCTTGCGCCACCGAGAGAGGCGCACGTCGACCTCGCCGTCGGCCTTGACGAACGCGTCGACGAAGCTCTCCTCGTCGAACGGGGCCCGGTCCATCGCGCGCTCGAGCGCGTCGAGGTCCTCGCGGAGCTTGCCGCGCTCCTTGCTCGAGAGATCGCGGACGATGGCGTCGTTGTGCTTCTCGAGGATCGTCTCGGCCTCGTCGAGCAGGGCGCGCGCGCGCTCGAACGGCCCGCGCATGTCGGACGGCAGGTCGGGCCGCAGCGGCGGGTACACCTGCGTGGCGAGCGGGAGGCGGTGACGCACGGCCCAGAGCGCCATCTCGAAGAGCGTGAAGGTGATGATCGCGACCGGCACGGGCTGCTCGCGCACCCAGCCCTCGATCCAACCGAGCGCGCCGCCGTGGTCGACGCCGCTCGGCGGCGTGAGCGCCCAGACGAGCAGGCAGGCCAGCGCGAACGGCACGATGACGAACCACACGGCCCAGTACACGAAGCGCAACAGGCGGTTGACCGGCGGACCGCGGTGGTGGTGCGCCTCGCCCCGCTTGGCGTCGGGCTTGGACGCGTCGGCGGCCTCGGCGGCGGCGCCCTCGCCCTCCTCGTCGTCGCCGCCCGCGTCCTCCGCAGCGTCGCCCGCGTCGCCCGCGCCCTCCGCCTCGTCGCCCTCGGCCGCGACCGCCTTGGCGCCGTTCGGCGCCGTCGGGCCGACCGGCTCGACGTCGGGGGCAGGCGCGGTCTCCACGTCGTCCTGCGTCGGGGCGTCGCTGTCTGCGTCTTTGGTCACGGTGCGTCGCCGAGTTGGATCAGGTAGTTGACGACGGCCGCGCGGTCGTCGAAGGCGTTCTGCGGCGGCGCCACCTGGCCAGCCGTGGGCGTGTTGTCCAACACCACGTAATACATTCCCTTCGGGAGCGGAACGGTCCGGTCGAGCTCGACGCCGGCCTGGATGACGTCCTGGAGCATGGGAGGCGCCGCGAGCGGGCCGGTCTGCGGGTAGTCGAGGTAATAGCGCAGCGAGGCGTCTCCTTCTTCCTTTCGGACGATGAAAACGTCGATCGCGGCGGCACCGTCGAGCTTGGCCTTGAGAAAGAGGGCCCGGCCCGGCGCCGAGATCTCGATCGGGCCGATGAAATCGCGTTGGTTCTGGTGGACCTCGGTGCGCTCGTTCTCCACGGTGTAGCGTTCGCTGCCGCGGACGTCGTACGGCCGGAACGGGCGCGCGCCGAGCTGGACGAGCCCGAGCGAGAAGTCGTCGGTGCCCGACTTGGTGTCGTGGATGACCGTGATGCCGTCCTTGAGCTTGCCCGCGACGAGCTGGCGGCCGAAGTTCTCGCCGATGGGCGTGAGCGCGTTCATCGTCGAGGCCAGCGGCGCCTCGATCTTCTGCACGCGGAAGTCGCTCCCGTCGACCTTCGCGGTGCGCAAATACGCGTAAACGCTACACTCTTCGCCCTCGGTCACGAGGAAGTCGTACTTGTACTGGACGGCCCCCGTCATCGTGAAGCTCATCTTCTTGGTCACGTTGGTCCACGCGTAACCGACCCCGCTGAACTTCACGGCGATGGGCTCGCCCTCCTGCATCGAGCACGAGAGCGGGTAGTAGCGGCCCACCACGGGCGAGTCCGGTGAGAGGCGGAGCGGCGCGCTGCGCGACGTCATCTGCTTGCAGAGGTCGGCCAGGCCCTTCTGCATCATCGACTTGCGCATCGAGCGGTTCGCGGGCTGGTTGATCGTGCCGCGGAACGCGCAGACGAGGCTGTCGCCACCGCACGCCGCGGCGCCGAGGGCGGTCAGGAGGGGGAGCAGCAGCAGCGCAGGGATCGGCGTCTCGGGACGGGTCAAGGCGGGTCCGAGGGTACCACACGGGATGGACCCGTCGGGCCCTCGCTGTGGGTATGCTTGAGCCATGAGCGCACGAAAAGTGGCGGTCCTGGGGGCGGGGGCGTGGGGCACGGCGTTGGCGAAGCTCCTCGCCGACAAGGGCGACCCGGTCGTGATGTACTGCCGACGCACCGACCTCTGCGAGCAGATCAACAAGGACCACGTCAACGGGCGATACCTGCCGACGGCGGAGCTGCCACACACGCTCACGGCGTCGCCCGATCTCGCCGAGGTCATGCGCGGCGCGTCCATGGTGCTCTTCGTCGCGCCGAGCCACGCCACGAGAGAGGTGGCCAAGCTCGCGGCGCCGCTCGTGCCCCACGGTGTGCCCATCGTGAGCGCCACCAAGGGCATCGAGAACGAGTCGCTCATGTTCGTCGACGAGATCCTCGCGACCGAGCTGCCCGAGCACGCGCGGAGCCGCCTCGCGTTCCTCAGCGGGCCGAGCTTCGCCAAGGAGCTCGCGCAGAAGCTCCCCACCGGCGTGGTCATCGCCGCCAAGGACGACGCCGTGCGAGAGGACGTGATGCGTCGTTTCCACGCGCCGTACATGCGCACGTACGGCAGCAAGGACGTCGTCGGCGTGGAGTGCGGCGGCGCGATCAAGAACGTGATCGCCATCGCCGCGGGGACGGCCGACGGCCTGGGCTTCGGCCACAACACGCGCGCCATGCTGATCACGCGCGGCCTCGCCGAGAACGTGCGCATCTCGCTCGCGCGCGGCGGCGACGCGATCACCCTCGCCGGCCTCGCCGGCATGGGCGACCTGGTGCTCACCTGCACGGGCGACCTCTCACGCAACCGCACCGTGGGGCTCGAGCTCGGCAAGGGGCGCAAGCTCCTCGACATCTTGCACGGGCTCGGGCACGTGGCCGAGGGCGTCAAGACCGCGAAGAGCGCGTACGGCCTCGCCCTGCGCCTCGGCATCGAGCTGCCGATCATCACCGAGACCTACCGCGTGCTCTACGAGGACAAGCCGGCGCTCGACGCGGTCCGCGACCTCATGGAACGGGAGCTCGGGCCCGAGTTCGAGAGCCAGTCGTCGATCCCGGTCGCGGGCTGACGCCCGCGGAGGGCGTGACGATCCCCGTCGCGGGGTGGGCGGCTCTCGTCTACTCTTTGACACGATGGCTTTGCGACGCTCTTTCTTCCTCTCCGTCGCGCTCGGCGCGGCCGCGGCGCTCGGGACCTCGACCTCGTCGGCGCAGCCCCAGCCGCCGCCCACGCAGCCCTACCC
>JAGQJA010000167.1:39808-44003 GCA_020430845.1 Myxococcales bacterium | reverse complement strand
CAACCCCCGCCGCAGCCGAGCGACACCCGCAGCCGCGGCGAGATGACGTTCCTCTACGTGTCGAGCGCCCTCTACGGTGTCGGCACGGGCATCTGGCTCGACGCGCTCTTCAAGATCAAGGACCCGGGCGTCGCCGCCATCATGCCGATCACGTTCGGCGCGGCCATGCCCATCGGCGTCTTCTTGTGGGACGACTACGGCGGTCCGCTCCACCGCGGCGTCCCGTCGTCGATCTCCACAGGCCTCGTGCTCGGCGCGGTCGAGGGCATCGCGATCGCGGGCACCCAGTGGCAGCACACGCGCGACGCCGGCAACGACTGGTCGTTCCAGACCCAGACCACGGCGACGTGGATCATGGCGACCGGCGGCGGCGTCGGCGGCTGGGCGTTCGGCGAGTGGCTCCGGCCCGATCCGCGCAGTCTGAGCTTCATCGCGAGCGGCGCCGCGTGGGGCGCCATCTCGGGCACGCTCTTCGGCGCTGGCGTCAGCGGGCGCGACTGGAAGGACGCCGGGAGCATCGCGGGGCTCGTCGGCTACAACGTGGGCATCCTGGGCACCGGCGCCCTCAGCGTGGCCTACACGCCCAGCTACAACACGCAGAAGTACATGTGGATGGGCTACGGCATCGGCACGCTCGCCGGCTTCCTCGTCTACCCGTTCTACCTCTTCGTCGACGACGCGGACGTCAAGCGCGGGCTCATCGCGAACTCGCTCGGCGGGCTCGCAGGCGCGGCCCTCGGCGGCGTGCTCACGTGGGACATGCGAGACGACGGCGACGGGCCACGGACGCGGACGTTCAAGACGCCGTTCGACGTGGCCGTGCTCCCCCCGCCGCCGCTCGCCCAGTCGGCCACGCAAGGGCTCACGCCGACGCGCGCGACGATGGCGCCGCCCAGCGGCCTCACGCTCAACGCGCTCGGAAAGTTCTGAGCACAAAAAAAACGAGCCCGCGCCCGCTGCGAGAGCGGCCGCGCGGGCTCGCGCCGAGGGTCAACGGTTTCAGTTCGTGGGCGCTTCGGGCGTGGCCGATGCAGGCGCCGCCGGCGTCTCCGTGCTCGGAGTCGCGGGCGCTCCCGCCTCAGCCATGTCATCGGCCGCCGGGGTGTCAGGCGTGAGCGGGGGCTTCTTCTCGTCGCCACCACACGCCATGACGCTCATCGCCGTACCGACGATGAGGACGGCCACCACACCAACGAGCTTGCTCATTTTGTCGCGAGTCATTGGGCGGATATTACAGCGGGTCGCGCAAACGGGGCGAGTGAATCGCGAACTCTGAGTAATTTCGGGCCGGCCCCTTCCCCGGCGGGCCGCGAAGTGGGTACCATTCGGCCTACGCGGCGCCTCCGCCGCGCGAGCGCAAGATGCCCATACTCAAGTGGTTTCCGCCCTCAGGGTCCCCGCGAACCTACGTCCTGTACAAGCCCGTGACCACCATCGGTCGCGCGCTGGGCAACGACGTGCCGGTCGCCTCCGCCGACGTGGCCGACACGCACGCGCAGGTGATCTTCGACGGCCGTGACTTCAACCTCGAAGAGGTCGAGAAGGCCGGGGACATCCAGATCAACGGCAAGAAGAAGCGCCGCGCACGGCTCGTCCACGGAGATCGGTTGACCCTGGGCGGCGCCGAGCTGGCGTTCAGCATGTTCGACGAGCCCGCGGTGCCGCGTGGTGCCCCGGCCGCCGACGGCGCCTCGGTCGCGCCCGCCGAGGGCTTCTCGGCGCGCCTCGCGGGCGTACGAAAGCTCCACGAGTTCAGCGAGAAGCTGATGATGATGAAGAGCCTCGACGAGCTGCTCGAGGCGATGCTCGACGCGGTGATCGAGGTGACGGGGGCCGAGAAGGGCCTCTTGCTCATGCTCGAGGACGCGTACGGGAGCGACGGCAGCGCCACGGGTCAGCCGGGCAAGCCGACCATCCGCGCGTCGCGCCACGTCAACAAGGAGGCGATCACGGAGCTGTCCGGCAACGTGTCCGACAGCATCGTGCGGCGCGTGCTCGAGTCGGGCAGGCCGCTGATCGTGAGCGACGCGCTCACCGACGACGTCTTCCGCGCGAGCGAGAGCGTCGTCGCCCTGCGGCTCTCGAGCGTGATGTGCGCCCCGCTCCTGTCGCAGGGGCAGGTCACCGGCGTGCTCTACGTCGGCAACGATCGGGTCAAGGGCCTCTTCCAGAAGTCCCAGCTCGACCTGCTCAGCATCTTCGCCTCGCAGGCGTCGCTCATCTTGCAGAACGCGATGCTGCTCAACGCGCTGCGCGCCGACAACGAGAACCTCGCCGCCGAGCTCAAGGACAAGCGCTTCGGCGACATCATCGGCGTGTGCCCGTCGATGATGGACGTCTTCCGCAAGCTGCAGAAGGTGGCGACGACCGACATCTCGGTGCTCATCACCGGCGAGACGGGCACGGGCAAGGAGCTCATCGCGCGCGAGGTGCACCGGCGCTCGAACCGCGCGACGGGCCCGTTCGTCGTCATCAACTGCGGGGCCATCCCCGAGAACCTCATCGAGAGCGAGCTCTTCGGCCACATCAAGGGCGCCTTCACCGGCGCCATCGCGTCGCGCCCGGGCAAGTTCCAGGCGGCCAACGGCGGCACGCTGTTCCTCGACGAGATCGTCGAGCGCCCGCTCAACCTCCAGGTCAAGCTGCTCCGCGCGCTCCAAGAGCGCGTCGTCTTCCGCGTGGGCGACAGCAAGCCCGAGAAGGTCGACATCCGCGTCGTCGCGGCGACCAACCGCGTGCTCGAGGACGAGATCAAGGCCAACCGCTTCCGCGAAGATCTCTACTACCGCCTCAACGTCGTCAACATCTGGCTGCCGCCGCTCCGAGAGCGCGGCGACGACGTGATGATCATCGCCAAGGCGCTCCTGTCGAAGTACGCCGAGGAGCTGCACTCCAAGGTGCAGGGCTTCACGCCGCAGGCGCTCGTGGCGATCCGCAAGCACAACTGGCCGGGCAACATCCGACAGCTCGAGAACCGCCTCAAGAAGGCGCTCGTGCTCTGCGACAAGACGTTGCTCGGCGTCGAGGACCTCGAGCTCGATCAGGCCGGGGAGAGCTCGATCCTGCCGCTCGAGAAGGCCAAAGAGGAGTTCCAGCGCAAGTACGTGCTCGAGGTGCTCGAGCGCAACAACGGCAACCGCACGCAGACCGCGCGCGACCTGGGCGTCGACCCTCGCACGATCTTCCGCTACCTCGAGCGCGAGCAGAACCCGATGCCCTCGGCCGCGGGCGGCGGGCCCGGCTCCGGCCGCAACGACTGACCGGCGCGCCCGCGTGACGTCGTGACCGCCCTCCGGCACCCCTGCCCCGACAAGACGCGCTCGGACCTCGAGTGGGACCGCATCCTCGAGGCGCTCGCGTCGCGGTGCGCCTCCGAGGCCGGCCGCGCCCTCGCGCGCGATCTCCCGTTCGCGTCGAGCCGAGAAGAGACCCGCGCGCTGCTCGCCGAGGCCGCCGAGGCCACCGATCTGCTCCGCGACGGTGAGCCCCTGCCCGAGGCGCCGCTGGCCGACGTGTCGGGCGCGCTCGACCGCGTGGGCGCGTCGGGCGTGCTCGCGGGGCCCGAGATCCGCGAGATCGCCAAGGCCCTCGACGCCGCGCGCGCGCTCCGACGCTTCCTCGTCGCGCGAAAGTCACGGCTGCCCGCGCTGCACGGCGCTTGCTCGACCGACCCGACGCTCGACGCGCTCGCCGACGAGCTCGGCGGGTGCTTCGACGCCGACGGCTCGCTCTCCGACCGGGCGAGCCCGCGCCTCAAGGAGCTGCGCGGCGAGTACCAGGCCTCGCGCCAGCGTATGCTCGCGCGGCTCGAGGACCTGATGACCCGTTACGAGGGCATCTTGCGCGATCGTTTCGTCACCGAGCGCGAGGGTCGCTACGTGCTGCCCGTCCGGTCCGACGCGCACGAGCGCTTTCCGGGCATCGTGCACGGCACGAGCTCGAGCGGGGGCACGCTCTTCCTCGAGCCGCGCGCCGTCATCGGCATGGGCAACCGCATGAAGGTGCTCGAGGCCGAGGTCGAGCGCGAAGAAGCTGCAGTGTACACGCGCCTGTCGGAGAGCATCGGCGACGCGCTGCCCAGCGTCATCGCCGCGGTCGAGGCGCTTGCGCGCGCAGACGTCCGCGCGGCCTCGGCGCGGCTCGCCGTCGACGCGCGGCTGGCGTTCGCCCAGGTGACCGACACGCCCACCATCGC
>JAGQJA010000167.1:34352-39665 GCA_020430845.1 Myxococcales bacterium | reverse complement strand
CTGATGGTGCGCGCGGGCCTGCCCGTCGCGGCCGATCCGGGCAGCGCCGTGGGCATCTTCGAGGTCGTCCTGACCGACGTGGGCGACGACCAGAGCATGACCAAGAGCCTCTCGACGTTCAGCGCGCACGTGCAGAACCTCGCCGCGATCCTCGAGGACACCCACGAGGGCGCGCTTGTGTTGCTCGACGAGCTCGCCGGCGGCACCGACCCGCGCGAGGGCGAGGCGCTCGCGGCTGGCATGCTCGACTCGCTCACAGCGCGCGGCGGCGCTGTGGTCGTCACCACGCACTACGAGGGGCTCAAGGCGCTCGCGCTGGGTGATCCGCGCTTCGAGAACGCCAGCATGGGGTTCGACATCGCGACGATGAGCCCCACCTTCCGGCTTGCCATGGGCATCCCCGGCAGCTCGAGCGCCCTCGCGGTCGCGCGCCGCTTCGGGTTGCCGGGCATCGTCATCGAGCGCGCCGAGCGCTTCCTCACGCGCGAGGACGTGCAGTTCGAGACCGTGGTGCAGAAGCTCCACGACGAGCGCGCCGCGACCGAGCTCGCCCGATCGGCCGCCGAGGAGCGCGAGCGCCAAGCCGCCGAGCTCAAGGCCGAGCTCGAGCGCGAGCTGCGCGACCAGCGCGAACGTGAGCAGCGCACGCTCTCCAAAGAAGCCGAGGAGCTCTTGCGCTCGGTGCGCGCCGCGCGCGAAGAGCTGCGACAAGCGCACGCGCGCCTGCGCTCCAAGAAGCTCGACGCGGCGGGCGCACGCGAGGCCGAGCGCGCCATCGACCGCGCCGCCGCCAAGATCGCCGTCGGAGGCTCGCTCGAGCCGCTGCTGGGGCGAGACGAGGCCGCGCCCGCGCAGTTCGTCGAGGAGGGTCAGCTCAAGCCGGGGATGCGCGTGTATGTTGCACGCATTCGCGCCGAGGCCGAGGTGCTCGACCTCCTGCCCGACGGCTCGGTGCGCGTGCAGGCCGGCGCGATGAAGCTCACGCTCCCCGTGAGCGATCTGCGGGCCGCGGCCCCACGCGCCCAGGAGCCCCGCCGCGCGGGCGCTCGCGACGGCGGCAAGCCCGTGGCCGCCACCGCGCCGCTCGAGGTGGCCATCCAGACGTCCGACAACACCTGCGACATGCGCGGCATGCGGACGGACGACGCGGTCAGCATGGCGATAAGCTTCCTCGACCGCGCCGTGGGCACGGGCCTCCGCGTGTGCTTCCTCGTGCACGGACACGGCACCGGCGCCCTCAAAGAGGCGATCCGGCGTGAGCTGCGCTCGAGCAAGTACGTGTCGCACTTTCGCGCAGGCGGTCCCGGCGAGGGCGGCGACGGCGTCACCCTCGCGTGGCTCGCGTGAGGTAGGCTCGCGCGCATGGACCTTTCGCTCACGGACAAGCGCTTCGTCGTGACCGGCGCGAGCCGCGGGATCGGACGCGCGATCGCGATCACCCTCGCCGCGGAGGGCGCCCACGTCGCGCTCGTGGCGCGCACCCGAGAGACCCTCGACGAGGTCCAGGGCGCCATCTCGAGCGCCGGAGGGCGCGCCGTGACGATCGTGGGTGACGTGTCGACCGAGCCTCTCGCGCGCGCCGCCGTCGACGCGGCAGTCACCGCGCTCGGCGGGCTCGACGGCCTCGTCAACAACGTGGGCGGCAGCGTGGGCTCCGGCGCGTTCGACGCCACCGACGCCGCGTCGTGGGCCAAGGTCGTCGACCTCAACCTCATGGCGCCCGTCTGGTGCAGTCAGGCGGCGCTCGGCCCGCTCGAGGCCGCGGGCGGGGGCGTCATCGTCCACGTGTCGTCGATCTGCGGGCTCGAGTACTGCACGAGCGCCCCGTACACGGCCGCAAAGGGCGCGCTCGCCTCGCTCACCAAAGAGATGGGCATCGATCTCGCCAAGAAGAAGATCCGCGTCGTGGCCGTCGCGCCGGGGTCGATCATGTTCCCCGGCGGATCGTGGGACAAGCGACGGCAGACGATGCCCGAGCGCATCGCGAAGATGGAGCGCGAAGAGCTCCCGTGGGGAAGGTTCGGCGCGCCCGAAGAGATCGCGAACGTGGTCGCCTTCGCCTGCTCGCCGCGCGCGAGCTGGGTCACCGGCACGTCCATCGTGGTCGACGGCGGCCAAGGGCGCGCGATCTGATCGCGCGACGGGCCCGGGGCGACGACACCGCCCCGGGTCAGCGGGGCGTCAGCACCAGCTCGAGGGCGCGGCCCAGCCTGCGGCCCCACGAGACCTCTTCGTGCTCGCCCGCGGGATCTTCGACGGCGAACAGATCCGTGCCGAGCGTGTAGCCGTACGACGAGGTGAGCAGATCGCGCATCTCGACGCCGCGCGCCGTCGCCGCCGCCTCGATGATCGCGTTGTGCTCACCGCCCGTGCGCACGAGGCCCCAGTCGATGTACAGGCGCGGCTTCCCAGCGCGCAACGTCGCCTCGGTCGACGTCATCAGCGACGACGACGCGAGGGGACCGCCGGGGCCGCCGCGGTCGAGCCCGGCCCAGAACGACGACGACATGGCGATCGCGCGTCCGAACACGTCGGGCCGCGTCGCGGCGGCCCAGTACGCGGCGAGGCCGCCGTGCGAGCTACCCACGATGACCGTCGAGCCTGCGTCGGCCTTCGTGCGGTAGGCGCCGTCGACGAAGGGCTTGAGGGCGCCGGCGAGCCACGACGTGTAGTCGCGCACGCCGCAGCACGCGCGGCCGGGCAGCCACGACGTGTGCGTGTACTCGCGGTCGCGCTCGTTGGGCTGGACGGCGACGACGATGACCTCGGGCACGGTGCGCGCGGCGTAGGCCGTGGCGAGCACGCCGGCGACGTCCCACGTCTTGTTCGCGCCGCCGCCGCGAAAGAACGTCGTGTCGCCGTCGTGGAAGTAGACGACGGGGTAGCGCGCGCAGCTGCCCGTGACGTAGCTGCGGGGCAGGAACACGTGGACCTTGTGCGCCTCGGAGCCTGCGCCGCCGACCCGCAGCGCGTCGAACGTGTGGAAGTAGCCCGCCGAGAACGCCGGATCGTGGATCCAGGCGTCTTGTCCGGCGAGCTTCGCAGGAAAGGACGACGCGCGCGGAGGCGTGTCGGTGTCGCGCGGCGTGCACGTCTCGCGGTCGGCGCCCGCGTCCACGGCTGGGGGCTCGCCTGCGTCCGCGTCGGCCGGCGGCGACGCGGGCGGCGTGATCGCGGGAACGTCTGCGGAGGGGCCCTGCGGCGACGCGGGCGTGGACGAGCCGCACGCGGCGGTCAAGACGGCGACCGCGGCGGCGCGCGACGCGCGCGTGATGAACTCAGGGGTGAGTGACGTCGCCACGTCCCTGGAATGTCACCCGGATCGGCCTGCGTCAAGCCATCACGGGGACGAGAGTACTGCCGCGACGGAGGACCGGGGCCCGCCCGAGCTCCGTGCGCGGGAGAGAGCATCACCCGCCGACGTGACATGCGCGCGACGGGCGCGAAGAATCTCTGCACCGACGACCGCCACGGTCCTACAAAGGAGAGGCCATGCCCGAGGGCGACACCATTGCCGGGCTCGCCCTTCGCCTCGCGCCGGCGCTCTCGGGGCGGGTGATCCGGGCGTGCGAAGCCCAGGCGCTCGATCCGGCGGGCCTGATCGGGCGACGCGTCGAGGCGGTGCGCTCGCACGGCAAACACTTGATGGTCGACGTCGACGGAGGGCTGACCCTGCTCGTGCACCTCGGCATGCTCGGGCGCGTGCGCGTGCTGCGGGCGCCTCTGCGAGAGCGACGGACGACGCCTCAGCTCCTGCTCGAGGTCGACGGCGCGCGCGTCCTCTTCTCTCGCGTGCCCGTCCTGCGTCTGGTGGCGCGCCAGGCCGCCGCGCGTGTGGTCGGCGCGCTCGGGCCCGATCTCGCCGGAGAGGCCTTCGATCTCGACGAGGCGACGCGACGTCTGCGCGCGAGCGAGCGGCCGACGATCGCCGAGGCGCTCCTCGACCAGGGCGCGATGGCGGGCGTGGGCAACGAGCTCAAGTCGGAGATCCTCTTCCTCGAGCGTCAGTCGCCGCGCGCGCGCGTCGCGGACGTGGACGACGCACGCCTGCGCGCCATCGTGAGCCGGGCGCGGGCCTTGGTCGTCGCGAACGTGGGACGTGCGCGCGTGACAAGAAACGCCCTCCGCGGTCCGCGCGTCTGGGTCTACGGGCGCGCCGGACGCGCGTGCCTGCGCTGCGGCGGTGTGATCGAGAAGATCACCCAGGGCCGCGACGTCCCACGAAGCACCTATTTTTGCGCCACTTGCCAGCCGAGCCCGCGCCCGGTCGCGCCCTGAGAAAAATCGGCATCGGGCGCGAAGTTTCCTGAGGGAAGGAATCCGCAGGAGGCTTCGTACAGTGTCAGGCTCGCGACGCTCACGCCCCACGGCGCAGCGGGCCCGCGCGTTTCCCTCCCTGACGCGCCCGACGAACCGGCTGTCGAGCCCTGCCGGAAGACCCCACTTTGTCCTGGAGTTACGTCATGTTCCACGCTTCTCGCCCCTTCGCCTCGGTCGGTCTGCGCGCCCTCTTCGCCGTCGCCATCGCGGCGAGCGCGACCATCGCCTGCTCCGGCTCGGGGAGCAGCGGCGTCATCGGCGCCCAGCAGGACGCGCAGCAGAAGGACGACGGGCTGCCCTGCTGCCACAAGGGCTTCATCTACAAGTGCGCCAGCGAGGACGCGCTCAACACCTGCTCGGACGCGTCGCAGGACGACACGACGGACTGCACCAAGACGGCCACCGCGTGCGGCGGCGGCTCGTCCGGTTCTTCGGGCTCCTCGGGCTCGTCCGGCTCCTCGGGCTCGTCCGGCTCTTCGGGCTCGTCCGGCTCCTCGGGCTCGTCCGGCTCGTCCGGCACCGTCGCGAAGAAGGACGTCGGCGCCAAGTGCGCGGACCCCAAGGAGTGCTCGGGCGATCTCTGCCTCGTCTTCGGCACGGGCTCCAACGGCTTCTGCTCCAAGGTGTGCGCGGCCGCGACCGACTGCCCCAACGGGTACGGCTGCGACTTCTCGGAGAAGCTCGGGCACAAGGCGTGCGCGCCGAAGGGCGACAAGCGCATCGGCGAGACGTGCACGTACAACCTCGACTGCGCCAGCAACCTCTGCGTCGTGCAGGGCAACGGCAACATCGGCTACTGCACCGGCGCGTGCAGCGCTCCTGTCGAGTGCCCCGCCGGCTGGGCGTGCGACGTCATCCAGGGCGCGCCCGGCAAGTACTGCCAGCGCCCCTGATCGACCGCGCGGCGCCGCGGGGCGTGATCGTGCGTCTGGATCAGACGCTGATCGCGCCCTTGCGGAAGTCGCTCTTGGCGATCTTCACGTTGACGCACGC
>JAGQJA010000167.1:29414-34229 GCA_020430845.1 Myxococcales bacterium | reverse complement strand
CGCGTGTACTCGAGATCGGTCGCCACGGCGCGTGACTCTCCGTAGAGCTCGACCTGCCCGCGTCGGATCTGCGTCCAGCCGGCGTCGTTTCCGATGACGGCGACGACGGGGATCTTCTGGCGCGCCATGGCCTCGAACTCCATGGCGTTGAGGCCGAAGCTGCCGTCGCCGTAGACGAGCACGACCTTGGCGTTCGGCCGCGCGAGCTTGGCGGCCATGGCGTAGCCCGGTCCGACGCCGAGCGTGCCCAGCGGCCCCGGGTCCATCCAGAGCTGCGGCCACTGCATCTTGAGCACGTAGGCCGCGGTGGCCACGAAGTCCCCGCCGTCACCGATGACCACGTCGTCCTTGCCCAGGCGCTTGCTCAGCTCGGCGCAAACGCGCAGCGGGTTGGGCGGCGACGCGTCGCTCTCGATCTCGGCGGCCATCTTGGCGCGGCGCTTGGTCTCCTCGGCGCGCACGGCGTCGACCCACGCGCCGAACGAGCCCTTGCCGAAGGCGGAGACGATCTGTTCGAGCGCGATGCCCGAGTCGGCGTGGACGGCCACGTCGACGCCGCGGTTGCGACCGAGCTCGCTGCCGTCGAGATCGATCTGGACGATCTTGGCGTCGGCCGACCACGTGGGCGCGCGCCCGTAGTCGACGCGGAAGTCGAACGGCGTGCCCAGCACGAGCACCAGGTCGGCCTGCGCGAGGGCGAAGCGGCGCGAGCGCGAGAAGAGCAGCGGGTGATCGTGCGGGAGGCCGCCGCGCGCCATGCCGTTGAGGAAGGCGGGAGCGCCGAGCTTCTCGAGGGCCGCGGCGATGCGCTCGCGCGCGGGAGACCATCGACTCTGCGACCCGACGAGGATGCACGGGCGCTCGGCCTTCTTCAGCAACGCGACGGCGCTCTCGATCGCGCGAGGGTCGGCCGCCGGTCGCGGGGGCGTCTCGAGCGGGCGCGTGGGCGAGGCGTCGGCGTCGTCGCCGAAGTTCATGAGCAGATCGAGCGGCATCTCGAGGAAGACCGGCCCGGGCACGTTGGCCTGCGACACGCGGAACGCCGCGTCGATGTACTCGGAGATGCGGCGCGTCTCGGGCACCTGCACGCTCCACTTGGTGATCGACCGCATCAGCGAGACGCAGTCCATGTCCTGGAGCGAGCCCATGTCTGTGAGCGCGCGCGGCCCCGCGCCGCCGATGCACACGAGCGGGACCTGAGCGCGCTGCGCGTTGGCGACCGCCGTGACGACGTCGGTGACGCCCGGGCCGGCCGTGACCGCGCACACGCCGGGGATGCCGGTGACGCGCGCCCAGCCGTCGGCCGCGTGGCCCGCCGTCTGCTCGTGGCGCGTGTCGACGACGCGGATGCCCTCGTCGATGCAGCCGTCGTAGATGGCCTGGATGTGGCCACCGCACAGCGTGAAGAGGTGCGTCGTCCCGTGTCGCTTGAGGGCCTGCGCCACGAGCCGCCCGCCGTGCACCATCGCCATGTTCGTCCTCCTCGGTTGCTACGCGGGTCGCGCCGCGATCCCAGCGCCGAGCAAGGTACCGCGGGCGTCCCGCTGTGTCACCGCCGCGGGACCTCGATTTCGCCCGAGACGACCTTGTCGCGGAGCGCGGCGACCTTGGCCTTCACGTCGGGCGGGAGCATGGCCGCGTGCGGCCCCTCGTGCACGTAGTCGACGCCGTCCTCGCGCAGGCCGAAGACGCGCATGCCTCCGGCGAAGCGCTTCTCGGCGACGCTCTTGATGATCTCGAAGACGGCGACGTCGGCGCGCTTGACCATGCTCGTCACGACGGTGCCCGGCATCTCGTCGTGCTGGTCGGCGTCGACGCCGATCGCGAGGATGCGCGCGTCCTTGGCGGCCTCGAACACGCCGTGGCCCGTCGATCCGGCGGCGTGATAGATGACGTCGCTCTCGGCGGCGATCTGGGCGACGGCGAGCGCCTTTCCCTTGGCCGGATCGCGGAACGCGTCGGGCGTCGCGCCCGCGTACGCGACGTGCACGACGCACGAGGCGCACGTGGCCTTGACCCCTGCCGCGTAGCCGACCTCGAACTTCTTGATGAGCGGGCCCGTCATGCCGCCGACGAAGCCCACGTGGCCCGACTTGCTCATGAGGCCGGCGACGCCGCCCACGAGGAACGAGCCCTCCTCCTCGCGGAACGCGAGGGCCGCGACGTTGGGCGGGATGCCGCCCGGGCCGGGCGCGTAGTCGACGCCCGCGAAGGCGACTTGGGGGTAGGCCCGCGCGACGGCGTCGATGTCGCTCGAGAAGATGAAGCCGACGCCGATCACGAGGTCGAACCCCCGCGCGGCGAACAAGCGCAGCGCGGCCTCGCGGTCTTCGGTGCCCGCCGGCTCGAGGTACGCGGGCTCGACGGCGAGCTCGCGGATCGCGCGGGAGAGCCCCGCGTAGGCCGCGTCGTTGAAGCTCTTGTCGCCGCGTCCGCCGACGTCGAACACGAGGCCCACCTTGATCGCTCCAGGTGGCGGCGCCGGACGCGACGCGCCCCCCCGCGCTGGCAAGAACGTGAGGAGCACCGCGCACACGAAGAGCGCGCCCGTCCACCCCTCGGGCCTCGAGAGGAGGCCGCGCAGGCGCGTCATCACGCCTCGGCCGCCGCTTGCTCCGCGCCGTCCGAGTCCTTTGCGGCGTCGCCGTCAGCGGCCTCTTCGGCGCGCGCTCTCTGCCGCGCCTCGAAATCTGCGCGGACCTTCTCGAACGCCGCGCGCGCGCGAGAGAGGCCGCGCCCGTCTCCCTTGGAGTCGACCTCGATGAAGATCTTTCGCATGTGAGGCATCTCGGCCCGGATGCGGTCTTCCATCTGGTTGGTGACGGCCTCGCACTCCTCGACCGTCATGCCCGCGCGGAACGCCACCTTGAGGTGGAGGATGACGACGTCGGGGCCTACGTGGAACGTGAGGATCTGCGTGACCTTCTCGACGCCGTCGGTGTTCTCCGCCAGGTGCAGGGCGATCCCGTCGTCCTCCGGATCGGCGCTCGTGCCCACGAGCAGCGAGTGCGTGATGCGCGCGAGCGCCATGGCGACCACGGCGAGCAGCAGACCGATGAGCACGCTGCCGAGCGGATCCCAGAAGTGCTGGCCGGTGATGTGACTGAGCCCGACGGCCACGAACGCGATGAGGAGCCCGACGAGCGCCGTCGTGTCCTCGGCGAGCACGAGCGGGATCGTCGGATCGCGCGCCTCTCGCACGGCGACCGTCCACGGACGGCCTCGCGCCATGACCTTGAACTCGCCCCACGCCACCTTGAAGCTCATGGCCTCGATCAGGAGCGAGATGCCGAGCACGCCGTAGCTCCAGAGCCGCGAGCCGGTCTCGGCCTTGGGATGGATGAGGTGCGTGATCCCGTCGAAGACGGCGAAGGCGCCGCCGACGGAGAAGAGCATGAGCGCCACGACGAAGGGCCAGAAGAACTTCTCGCCGGAGCGCCCGAACGGGAAGCGCTCGTCGGGCGGACGGAGGGCGAGGCGCATGCCCACGAGCAGCAGCCCTTGGTTGCCCGTGTCGGCGAGCGAGTGCACGGCCTCGGCCAACGTGGCGGTGGAGCCAGAGAGGAACGCCGCGCCGAACTTGCACGAGGCGATCGCGAAGTTGCCGGCGAGTGCGGCGACGACGACTTTGGAGCTATCGGGCGCGCTCATCGAGGTACACGATTCTCACCCGAGCGCGCGCTCCTTGGAAGAACTCCGTCTCGGCGGCGCGCTGACGTTCGACGATGTACCAGTCGCGGAAGGCGTCCCGACAATCCTCGAACTTCTGCCCGCGGAAGGGGTGGAGCGCGGCGCGGTGCGCCTCTCGGAGCGACTCCTCGGTGGCGCGAAAGATGGGCGTGATCGCGCGGTCGACGTGGAAGCCGGCCCGGACGCGCGCCCGCAGCATCAGGTCGAGCTCGTCGTTGGAGATCCCCTCGAGCTTCATCGCCTCTTCGAGACGCGCCGCACCCCCGACGCGGGCGGCCATCTCGGCGCGCGCCACAGTGGCGAGCTTGGGGAGATCCGGCGGCTCGGTGCCACGTTGGATCCACAGCGCCGCGAGCATGCTCCGCGCGACGTGGCGCTCGATCGCCGTGCGCACGAGGCGCTCCGGGTATTCGCCGGGCGTGAGCTTGAGCCCCTCGGCGAGCCCCTCGAGGCGCGCGAGGAAGGCGACCTCGCGCCGCGTGATGAAGCGCGGACGCGACGGGCTGCCCGTCTCGGGCGATGACCAGCGCACGGCGATCGAGTCGACCTCGACGGGCGCCGCGCGCGCAGCCATCGGCGCCGCCGCGACGAGCGCCGCGAGCACGAACCGCGCGATCCAGGCGCGCGGGTCACGCTTCACGTCGTGGGGCCTTTGTCACCGGCCGACGGCGCCTCCGCGAGGCGCCCGGTGCGGGACGACTGCGCGGCGCTCTCTCGCTCGGCGATGAGGTGCTCGTGGTGGTGGGCAAAGCCCTTGGCCGCGCGCCGCGCCTTGAGGAATTCGGCGAACGACGTGAGCGTCTCGAGCTCACGCGCGCCGAGCGCTTCGCTCAGGTCCTTGAGCTGCTGCCGCAGCGCCTCGGCGCTCCGGGTGCGCCGCCCGCTCTGCGACTTGGGGCCCTCGCCCTCGGGCGTCGACACGGGCACCAGGCTCTCGGGCATCGGCTCCTCGGCCGACGGCGGTCCCTCGGCCCAGGTGGGGCGCGGCACGGCCTTGATGGCGTGCGCGGTCAGCCACGCCTCCATGAAGGTGCGCAGGCGCTCGCTGCGGAACGTGAACCAGCGCTCGCGCTCGGGTCCGTACGACATGAGCACGTCCTTGAAGCGGCGGAACGCGCCCTTGCC
>JAGQJA010000167.1:4759-29255 GCA_020430845.1 Myxococcales bacterium | reverse complement strand
CGGAGCACCTCGCCCGTGGTCATGTGCAGGTAGCTGTGGACCTCGGGGGCGTTGTTCTCGAAGGCGTCCTCGAGGGCCTCCCAGTCGACGGGCACATCGCGCTGGCCATCCTCCGCAGGGGGACGGTTCTCGGTCATGGTCTCGTGTCTCCCTTCTCAAGCAAGCTGCGCCCCGCGAGGAGCGCGAACGACGGGGCGGGCTGGTGCCCCGGCGTGGTAGGTGCGCCGGCGGGCAGGCCGGGCGCGATCACTAGGAAAAGAAAAGTCGGAAAGGAAAGAAAAGTCGCGCCGCGACGTACGACGCAAAAGGCAATCTGAATGTGGAAGCGTCGCACGCCCGCGACACTTCGAGAAGGCCTTTGCGATGTCGGTGGAGGTGGGAGCGCGCGCAAACGCGCCTGGAGCGCGAGCGGCATCAAGCTCTCTCGACCTTGCCTGCTCACGCGCCGGTCAATCCGGAGGTATGCCAGGGCCGAGCGAGTCGAGACGAATACGCGCGACGCCGACGACGCCACCATCGTTCACAGTCGCGAAGAGCTCGGTGCACGTGATCGCGAGGGGCGTGATGAAGCGCCAGGGTTTCGCGGGATCTCCGTTGAGCAGCCAGGACACGCCGTCGCTCAGACGCACGAGGCGCGTGTGCAGGTTCGTCCTCGCGGCGTGCCCGCAGCCGACGACAAAGGGCGCGCTCCCGAAGGCGGGTCCCTCCTCCGACCGCAGCCTGCGCTCGACGAGCTGCGACGGCTGTGTCGCGAAGGGGGATGTCATGACCGTGTAGGTGTCATACGGGCCCGTTGGAGAGGTCCGACCTCGGCCATCCATCCACACGAGATCTGTCCCGTCCGTCCCGATGTCCGCCACGTCGTGCGTGAAGTCTGGCCCCCCGACGATGAGATCCTTCATCGGCGCGCCGGCGACGCTCACCTTGATCTTTCCTTCGTACAGCCGCCCTACGTGCATGAAAGCCGCGTTCCGTCCGAACTGCGGGATGTGATGTTGCAACCCGTCGTCGTCGACAGCGCGCCAGAGCGTGCCTTCCCGCTGGCCGCTCCACGAGTAACGATCGACACGCGAGCCGACGAGGCTCGCGATGTAGTCCGGCCCCGCGAACGGCTGCTCCGCCTCTGGCGGCTTGTAGTGGATCCCGAACGTGGGGCCGATAGCAGAGATCTCACCACCGATCGCCCCGCCGACAGAGGACCCGAACTCCGTGAGATAGTAGACGTAGTGGGCGCCGGAGATCGTCGGCCACGTCGCGGCGCAGAACGTCGACTTGGTCTCGAGGAGGGCGCTGTGGACCGCACCGTCCGCGTCAGCCACGACGAGCTGCCCCCATCCCGCAGAGAGGGACCGTCGAACGACGAGGCGCACTGCGCCGCTCGCGTCCGCCCACGCTCCGACGATTGTGCCGAGCGGAAACTGGCGATTCGAAGGGGCCCAATCCACCGTCATCTTGCGGCAGACGCCGCCCTGTGGCGTCGCGGTGGCGGGGCACGCCTCCCACGCGATCGGCTTCGGCAGGTACGCGCGGCTCGTCGGCACGTAGAAGTGACAGAAGCGATCGTAGGTGCGATCGAGCACCCACCCCTCAGGGAGCCCGGCGGGTGGCTTGGGGTCGGGCAGCTCCGCGTCGACCGACGACGCGTCACCCTCGGCGGCGTCTGGCTCTCTTGCGTCGGGAGCGGCGTCTGGGGCCTCGGGTGTGACGGGTGGCGCGTCCGACGCACAGCCTAGGGGGAGCCGCCCCACCGCGAGCGCGAGCGCGAGAACGACGGCGCGCTTCATCAGAAAAGCGCCTCGCACGCGCGTACGCCGCAGCCGGGCGCATTCGGTGCGCTCGCGGCGTCTTCACGATCGTCGTCGCACCTCACTCGGACGAGCGCGTCGCGACGCACGAGCCCGAGCGTGCCACCCGAACGTTCGACGACGTACGAGACGCCGTGCTCGTCGAAGATCGGAGGACGCACGAGCTTGCCTCGCTCGGTGCGCACGCGAGACACGTTGTGTCGTCCGCGGCGCGCCTCGAGGCGGAGCGACACGAAGCGCCGCTCACCCGCGAGGGTCAAGACGATCGCGCCCTGCGGATCGACGCTCAAGTAGGGTCGGAGGTCAGGCCGATGGCGCGGCGCGACGATGACCACCTCGATCTCGCCGCTCGCCACGTCGACGCGGAGCAGGCGCGCGAGCCGCCGTGACGGACCGCGACCGCGGCGCGGAGCGTCGATCTCGTCGACGATCCAGAGGTGCCCATCCGCGAAGCCAAAGGTCGCGGCCAAGACACGCTCGGGGCGCACGGCGCCCGAGAGCGGGATGTCGCGCCACGGGGCGCCGAGAGCCTGGAACCACACGTCGCGCGTCGGCGCGCCTGCAGCATCCTCCCCTCCGACAACAAACACGCCCTGTACCGCGCGAGACAGCACGCTCGCGGCCCCCGCGCGCGGCGGGGGTGACGTCGCGCTGCGCTGGCTCTCCGAGAGGCGCGCCGAAAGCGTGTCCTCCGTCTCGGCGAGCGAGCGGAGCTCTCCGCCCGTGTCGAGCGCGACGTCGAGCAACGTCGTCCCGTCGGGCGAGAGGGCGACGGCCATGACGCGCGGATCGAGGCCCGGCAGCGCGGCCAGCGGCTCGACAGCGCTCGTCCACCGACGCGTCGTCAGCGCACCGCGCACGTCCGTGGGGATCGACGTGCCCGCGCACCCGGGGACGTCGAGCGCGCTCAGGGCGACGCCGCGTCCGTCGGGTTGGAGGGCGAGCAGCCCGCCGAGCGCGGAGACGACGAGCTCAGCGCGCGGATACGCCCCGAGATCGAACGAACGCGGCTCGCCGAGGCTCCGCCACACCAGCTCGCCCGCGAGAGCCTCACCTGAGGCCTGCGCGGCTGTTGAGCGCGCCGTGCCGAACGCGATCGGCGGCAGCGGGATGGGGCACCACGCGCGCAGCGGATCCGGCCGCCAGTCGAAGTAGTGGTTCGCGAGCCGCGGCGCGTGCTCCATCGCACCAAAGGATGTATCTGCATGCAACCAGAAGCTCCCCTCGAGGCACGTCCCGGGCACCGAGCCCGCGCCGAGGCACGCGGGGTAGTCCGACGGGAGCGGCACCCGCGGCGCCGCGGGGTTCTCGAACCAGTAGTCGTTGTCCTCTCTCGCGAACCACGTGTTGACGTCGCGCGTCGCCCCGTAGCTCCACGAGAAGGTCTGCCCGCGAAGCGGTGGGAGCCCCGGGCGTGGACCGAAGCGATCCCCGAGGCGCACGGCGTGCCACGGACGCAGCGGATTATCGCCCACCTCTGCGAAGGTGAGCTGATCGTCCTCGATGACCGCAAGCGCGCGACAGTTGAACCCTTCTGCGCTCTGGCAGAAGCGCGCGTGAGACGTCACGTTGGGGACCACGGTGAAGACGTCGGGATCGCCCGGGCCGCGCACGGCGTCGCGCGCGTGCGAGCCGATCGGCGTCGCGATCACGGTCCTTCGGACGTAGCGGCCAATGCACTGCTCGCCGCTCGCCGCACCGCCCGGACCCGGCGGGTTCGGCGTGCAGATTTGCTCGATCTGCGCCGGGCCGAGCTCCGCGAGGGGGCACGGCACCGGATCGCACGCGTCGCCGAGCGGCTCCGCGAGTCGCGCGCGCTCCGCCAGCGCGTTGCAGTTGGCCTGCGTCGGGTTGTACGCGACGCGGCAGTTGTCGCACGCGTCCCCCACACCGTCGTCGTCGGCGTCAGCCTGATCCGGATTGTAGTCGTCCGGGCAGTTGTCGTGGACGTCGAGCCAATGATCGCAGTCGCGATCGTCGCCGCGGCAGGGACCTGTGTAGTCGACCTCTCCCACCCACATCGACGACGGTTTGCCGTGGCGCGCGAGCCACCCCGGCGTTCGAGACCGGTCGCGCGCCTGCTCTGCGATCCACGCGACGAGCTCCGGACGCGTGAGGTCGGCGTACCGGTCGAAGACCTCCGTCACGCTCCCGCCCTCTGCGATCGTCAGCCTGTTGGATACGACGCCGAACGGCGCGCGCGGGCCTCGCTCGGGATCACCGCCTCGCGGCGACGGCACGGCGAACAGCGAGCCGCCCGAGTCTCCGCCTTGTGTCGCGGGCAGCGTCGTCCCCTCGAGGTATTGGAAGGTACGACGCCACCACTCGCCGTCGCGCCGCAGGAACGCCGGAGGATCGAAGAAGGCGACCTGGCGCGGGCGAACGGGATCGAGCGGCCCTCCCCAACCCGCGACGCCGACAGGATCGCGGAACGTATACGTCTCCCCCTCGACCGATGCGATGGGCGTGGTCGTCAGCGGACGTGTCGCTTCGATCTCGAGCAAGGTCGTCCACCACGCGAGCGCCGGACCGGCGCCCGCCGCGTAGTTGGAGCGGAGGACGGCCTCATCCATGAAGACGAGGGCGAGGTCGTCGCGCGCACCGTCAGACGCGACGAGCGGGCGTCCGAGACGCGTGACCGAGCGCGCAGCGCGCTCCTCGAAACCGACGAGCCCCGATCGCGGTGGGAACACGCACACCGGCGGCCTCGGACCGAAGGCCACGCCCCCTTCCCCTCCGTCGATGCAGTGGGCGGCCGTGAGCAAGACGAGCGGGGTCACGAACGTCGCCGAGCAACGGTTCGTCCCCCCGCCCGCGAGCACCTCGCGCAGCTCCACGATGGCACTCGCGTAGGCCCGATCTGCGGGGTCATCGTCGTCCCGCCCTCCCGTCAACGCGCTCCGCGTCGCGCCCACGCGCTCCTCAGGGGTCGGGCTCGGCGCCACACACGCGCTCAGCACCGCGCCGAGCAGCACCCATCGCGTCGCGATCTGGGATCTGCGATCTGCGATCTGCGATCTGCGATCTGCGATCTGCACCATCACTCCCTCCCGTGACAGAGCGAGCCAAGCGCTCGCCAGACCCTTCAGCGTGTCAGGTCGAGGTAGAACCGTCAATTGGGCTTCGAGAGCGATCCTCAGCCCTCTTCGCGGTCGCGGGCGCGCATCCGCCGCTGTCGCCACTCCGCGAGCGCCAGCGTCGCGCCGATGACGACGGCCACACCCGAAAGCGGCAGGGCGAGCCGCGGGAGCACGGCCTCGGCCTGCGTCTGCTCGCGGATGCGGAACGGGACGCCGCGTACCCCGCCGACGATCTCCCACGCCGTCACGACGCACTCGCCCGCCTCGGCCGCGCGACGCACGACCTCGAACGCGACCGAGAGCTCGCTCCGAACCCAGTCGTCGTAGCTCTCGGGGTCGTCGCTCACGGGTGGCGCGCCTCGCCGCAGGTCGTCGATGCGGCGGTGTAGAGACCGGACGCGGTCGGGCGCGTGGAAGCGGGGGATGTCACGGTCGTGCGTCAGCGCGGGGTCGATGGGCGCGCCGTCGAGCATCACCTCCTGCAAGAGCAGGCCGAACGGATCGGTCCAGCCGCCCATTCCGAACGACGAGATTCCGCGGATGAGGCTCGCTCTCACGACGTGGGGGCGATGGATCCGGTACGCGTGGATCTCCCACATGGGGACGGACGCGATCGTGTTGATGAGGGCCATGTTGCGGTCTCCTCGCTCCCCGGAGCGAGGACGCGGGCCTCTCGCGGATCATTCCCGTGCGGCTCGCGAGCGAGCTCTGACGCGAGACGCGAGACGGCGAGCGCGGACGCGAGAGCGCGCGACTACGTGCGCGCGGCGTCGGGGCCGGTGAACTTGCCGCGGTGCTCGGGGTGCTCGTTCTCGAACGCCTGCAGGCTCTCGCGGGTGATCTCCACGAGCACCTCACCGTCCTTCTCGAGGCGGGCCTGACAGCCGAGGCGCGACGTGGCGCGGACGTCGAACGCCTTGTCGAGGATGTCGTTCTCTTCGTCTTCCATCTCGCTGAGGAGCGACGCGCCCTCGAGCACGTAGACGTGGCACGTGGAGCACGCGCACACGCCCCCGCACGCGTAGCCCTCGGGGGCGTCGATGCCCTGCGCCGCCTCGAGCAGGCTCGCGCCGACGGCGACCTCTGCCTCGCCGTAGCCCTTGAACTTCACCTTCGCCATCGTCTGTTCCCGATCGTCTCTCGTGGTGGAGCGCAGCGCGGCGTCAGCCGTCGGCGTGCGCGTTCTCGATGCCCTTCGCGTGGGCGACCTCGACCTCGACGGAGGTGACGTCGCGCCCTCGGAGGGCAGCCGCGACGGCCTCGTTCATGCGCCGCGCCGCGAACGGCTTGGTCGCCGCGTCGAGGTCGTCGATGTACAGCGTGATGCGCGCGGCGTCGGTGCCCTCGATGGCCTTCTCGAGCTTGGCGGCGACCGCCTCGACGGCGGCGCGCTCGGACGCATCGAGCAGATCGGGCGAGTCGGCCATGGCGCGGCGCGTGGCGGCGAGGATGCGACGCCCCTCGACGCGCTGCTCGGCGAGCTTGCGCGCGTCGAGGTCGTCCTCGCCGTGGTCGAGCGCGTCGATGAGCATCTGCTCGACCGTGTCGTCGTCGAGCCCGAACGACGGCTCGACCGTGACCGTCTGCTCGAGCCCCGTCGTGGCCTCGACGGCGTGCACGCCGAGCATGCCGTTCTCGTCGACGCGGAACGTGATCTCGAGCCGCGCGAGGCCCGCGGGCATGGGCGGGATGCCGCCGAGGGTGAACGTGGCGAGGCTCCGGCAATCGGCCGCGAGCTCGCGCTCGCCCTGGACGACGTGCACGACGAAGCCCGTCTGGTTGTCTTCTTGTGTGGTGTACGTGGCGCGCGCGCTGGCCGGCGTGGCGGTGTTGCGCGGCAAGATCTTGTCGACCACGCCGCCGCCCACCTCGATGCCGAGCGAGAGCGGGATGACGTCGAGCAGGAGCACCTCGTCGGTGACCACCGAGCCCGCGAGCTGGTTGGCCTGCACGGCCGCACCGAGCGCGACGACCTCCTCGGGGTCGATGTCGGCGAGGGGCTCGCGTCCGAAGAGCTTGGCCACGTAGGCGCGCACCGCCGGCACGCGCGTGGCGCCGCCGACGAGGATCACACCGTCGAGCTGCTCGGGCTTGACCCCGGCGTCCTTGAGCGCGCGGCGACAGGTGACACCCGTGCGCGCGAGCAGCGGCGCGATGAGCGCGTCGAAGCGCTCGCGCGAGATCTCCACGCGCGACACCGCCCCGCCCGCGTGCGGGAGGTCTGCGCCGGCGACGTCGCTCGTCGTGAGCGCGTGCTTGATCTTGCGCGACTCGTCGAGCACGAGCCGCACGATCGCGGCCGGCCGCGCCGACGCGTCGGCGAAGCCCATGGCGACGAAGAGCTCCTCGGCGATCGCGCGGTCCATGTCGTCGCCGCCGAGCGCCGTGTCCCCGCCCGTGCTCTTGACCTGGAAGACGCCGTCGTCGAGGTGCAGGATCGACACGTCGAACGTGCCGCCGCCGAGGTCGTAGACGGCGAACGTGCCGCTCGCGCGCTTGTCGAGGCCGTACGCGAGCGCGGCCGCCGTGGGCTCGTTGAGCAAGCGCAGCACGTCGAGGCCCGCGAGGCGCCCGGCGTCCTTGGTCGCCTGACGCTGCGCCTCGTCGAAGTAGGCCGGCACCGTGATGACCACCCCGCCCACCGCGCGCAGCTCGTCTTCTGCGAGGCGCTTGAGCGAGCGCAGGATCTCGGCGCTCACCTCCATGGGCGTGACGGCGCGGCCGTGCACCTTGAAGCGCACGACGTTCGGGCCGTCGTCGGCGCGGGGCAAGAGATCGTACGGACCGAGGCCCTTGACCGCGTCGTCGTCGGCGCCGCGCCCGACGTAACGCTTGGCGCTCACGATCGTCTCGCGCGGGTGCTCCGAGGCGAGCAGCTGCGCGCCGCGGCCCACCACGACGCCGCCGTCGGCGCGGTAGTGCACCACGCTCGGGACGAGGGACACGTCGTCGCAGTCGCGCGCGACCATGGGCTTGCCGTTCGCGTCGACCCAGGCCACGAGCGAGTTGGTGGTGCCCAGATCGATGCCGATCGGCTTGGGCGCCGCCTTGGGGTCGAAGATCTCAAACAGCGCCGTCATGTTCCATCGCCTCGTCTTCGATCGCGCTCACCTCTTCGAGGAAGCGTTTGTAGAAGCGCAGCTCGCCGAGCATCGGGAGCGCCGCGGCCGGTTCTGCACCCGACGCCAGCGCCGACGCGAGCGACGCCGTGACGCGGGCCTCCCGCGCGCGCACGCCGGCCGCGAGCTTCTCGACGCGCGCCAGATCCCGCGCGCCGCGGGCCTCGGCCAGCTCCTCGCGCATCTCCATGATTTCCATCAAGAACGCGGGGGCCGTCTTGGGCTCGTTCACCTCGCCCACGGGCACGCCCGCGAGGCGAAAGAGCGCCTCGGCCCGGCTCACCGGATCGCGCACGGTGCGCCACGCTTCGTTGACGGCAGACGCGCGCTCGATGGCGGCGCGGCGCTCGGCGGGCGTCCCTCCCGAGAACTTGTCGGGGTGCAGCGCGCGCGACAGCTCGCGGTGCGTGCGCTCGACGACCTCGAGGTCGAGGTCGAAGCGTCTCTCGAGGCCCAGCTGGGCGAATGGATCGAAACCGGACATGGTCATGGGGTGGACGGGCCGCCGCGGCGCGCCCGCCCGTGCGCGAGGGTCGCCCTCACACCGTGAAGGAGTGCCCGCAGCCGCAGCTGGCCTTTTCGTTCGGGTTCACGAACTTGAAGCCCTGCCGCATGAGCGTCTTCTCCCACTCGAGCGTGGAGCCGTTGAGGTAGATGAGGCTCTTCTTGTCGACGACGACGCGGACGGGCGAGCCGTCGGACGCCGTGAGGTCGTAGACGACGTCGCGCGAGTGAGGCTCGCCGTCGTGGAACTCGATGACGTACGAGAAGCCCGAGCAGCCGCCGCCGCGGATGCCCACGCGGAGCGCCGTGCCCTCGACGCCGCGCTTCTTCACCTGCGCGGCGATCGCGTCGACGGCCCCGGGGGCAATCCGGATGAAGGGGGTCTTCGACGACGTGGGCGGGACGTCGGACTTCGTCGTCGAGGGCGAGGTGGTCATGGCCGCGTTCATTCCTTCACCGGGCGTCGGTGGTGGCGACCGCCTCGGGCTTGGCCGCGGCCTCGGCGGCGCGCTTGGCGTCGCGCTTGGCGCGGTAGTCCGCGATGGCGCTCTTGATCGCGTCCTCGGCGAGGACCGAGCAGTGGATCTTGACGGGCGGGAGGTTGAGCTCGTTGACGATGTCGACGTTCTTGATCGCCTCCGCCTCCTCGACCGTCTTGCCCTTGATCCACTCGGTGGCGAGCGAAGAGGACGCGATGGCCGAGCCGCAGCCGAACGTCTTGAAGCGCGCGTCCTCGATGCGGCCGCTCTCGTCGACCTTGATCTGCAGGCGCATGACGTCTCCGCACGCGGGCGCGCCGACGAGGCCCGTGCCCACCTGGGGATCGTCCTTGTCGAGCGTCCCGACGTTGCGCGGGTTCTCGGCGTGATCGATGACTTTATCGCTGTAGGACATGACAGGTTCCTCTCGGGCTCAGTGGGCGACCCACTGCACGGACTTGAGATCGATCCCCTCTTTGAACATCTCGTAGAGCGGGGACATGGCGCGGAGGTGGCCGACTTTGTCGATGACGAGGTCGGCCACGTAGTCGACCTCTTCTTCGGTGTTGAAGCGGCCGAGGCCGAAGCGGATGCTCGAGTGGGCGAGCTCGTCGCCGACGCCCAGCGCGCGCAGCACGTAGCTGGGCTCGAGGCTGGCCGACGTGCACGCCGAGCCGCTCGAGACGGCGACGTCTTTGATCGCCATCATCATGGCCTCGCCCTCGACGAACGCGAAGGAGAGGTTGAGGTTGCCGGCGAGGCGGTGCTCGGCCGAGCCGTTGAGGAAGACCTCCTCGAGCGCCCCTTGGATCTTGGTGCGCAGACGCTCACGCAGCGCGAAGATCCTGGCGTTGTCGGCCTCGCCGTCGACCTGCATGATCTCGGCGGCCTTGCCGAAGCCCACCACGGACGGGACGTTGAGCGTGCCGGAGCGCATGCCGCGCTCGTGACCGCCGCCGTCCATGCGGGCGACGAGGCGGACGCGCGGCTTGCTGCGGCGAACCCAGAGCGCGCCGACGCCCTTGGGGCCGTACATCTTGTGGGCGGTGATGCTCGCGAGGTCGACGTTCATCTTCTGCACGTCGAAGGGCACCTTGCCCACGCCCTGCACCGCGTCGGTGTGGAGCAGCACGCCGCGCTCGCGGGTGATCTTGCCGATCTCCTCGAGCGGCTGCACGGTGCCGATCTCGTTGTTGGCGAGCATGACGCTCACCAGGATGGTCTTGTCGGTGATCGCCTTCTTGACGTCGTCGGGGTCGACGCGGCCGTCTTTGCCGACGCCCAGGTAGGTGACCTTGAAGCCCTGCTTCTCGAGGCGCTTGCACGTGTCGAGCACCGCCTTGTGCTCGATGACCGTCGTGATGAGGTGGTCGCCCTTGTCCTTGTAGAACTCGGCCGCGCCCTTGATGGCGAGGTTGTTCGACTCGGTGGCGCCGCTCGTGAAGACGATCTCCTTCTCGGAGGTCGCGCCGATGAGCTTGCCGATGCGCTCGCGCGCGTGGTCGACGGCCTCTTCGGCCTGCCAGCCGAACGCGTGGCTGCGGCTCGCCGCGTTGCCGAACTTCTCGGTGAAGTACGGCAGCATCTCGTCGACGACGCGCGGATCGCACGGCGTGGTCGAGTGGTAGTCCATGAAAATCGGGAGCTTGAGGGCCATAGGAGTCACGCTCGGAAGCCCGCGACGAGGTCGGGGACTTCTTGGTCTTCGGGGTGGTGGTCGCAGCAGCTGCACGCGCCGAGCAGGCGGCTCGGATCGCACACGTCGCAGGTGTCGAGGTAGGTGAGGCTCGCGAGGATCTCGCGCTGGAGGTTCCGCAGGTGCTCGATTTGTTTCTGGGTCTCGGCGAGCTTGGCCTTGTAGACCTCTCGCATCTTCGTCATGGCTGCGGGCGCCGTGCCCACGTCCTCCCAGTCGCGGACGATCGACTTGATGTCCGTGAGGCTGAGTCCCATGTCCTGGAGCTTGCCGATCCAACGGACGCGCAGGAGCGCCTCGGGGCCGTAGAGACGAAAGCGGCCCTTGGACCGCGCCGCCGGCTTGAGCAGCTCGAGCTCTTCGTAGAGGTGGATGGCGCGGACCGTCTTGCCGGTGCGGCTCGCCAGATCTCCCACCTGCATGAGCTCGTCGTCGGCCGCGGCCGGCTCTCGCTCGGCGCGTCGATCACTCTTGAGGATGGGGAGGCGGACGTTGCTCATGACTCACACGTAAACGTTAGGGTTTCCTTTAGGTTGGCGCTTTGGTGGCGTCAAGACCAACCCTTACGTTAACGGGATGGTTCTTTAACCTTAGCGATTTCAAACGATTGCGCCAGCCCGGGCGCTTGGGCTCGGCGGCGCCGCCCGGCCCGGCGGGGCCCCGTCTCCGTGGGCGTGCTGGCCGCGCTTCGGCGTCAGCCCACCGAGGAGGCCCGGCGACCGCGCGAGTCGGGGTAAACTCGCGAGGAGTGCGGGGAAAAGACGACGACGAGACGACGAATCAGTTCGACGTCCGCACGCTCGGCAAGAGGCGTCGCGCGGCCGCGGCGGCGCCGCTCGGCGAGGACGAGATGCCCAAGCGAGAGCGCCGGCCCTCGCTCAAGGAGCTCGCCGCCGTACGCATCGGCCCGCCCAGCTCGGCCATCGTCTCGTCGGAGGACGACTTCGACGCGCCCGACTCGGCCACGGACGTCGGGCTGCGCGCCTTTGCCCCCGACTCGCTCGACAACAGCGACGAGCACACGCTCTACAGGGCGCCCCCGCCGCGACGCGAGGACTTCGGCGACGACGCCCCGCCTTCGGTCACCACCGGGGTGACCCACGTGCACCGCGGCCTGTCCGCCGACGCCGGGCGCGGCGCGAACGATCCCCTGCGCGCGACGGGAGAGCACACGGGCGCCCCGCCGACGACGATGGCCCCTGGCTTCACCGTGCCCAACATCGTGGCGCCGCCCATGATGCGCGAGCGCCACCCCACGACGCCGGACGACGACGACGTCGCGGTGACCGAGCCCAAGCCGCTCGTCGAGACGCCCGATCGCCGCGCCCTCGAGCTCGTGATGCCGGCGAGCTCGCGCGCGGTCGTGTCGGCCATCGACGCGCCGTCGGTGCTGGTCGACGCGGTCGAGGTGCGACCGAAGACGTTCGGCGACGACGACGCGGGGGACCTCGACGACGACGACACGCACACGAACCTGTCCCCGAACGCCACGCTCGCGTCGCCTCGCATGCGCGCGCCGGCGAGGGTCCCGGTGCCCCCGACCGTGCCGGCCGCCGTCGCGGATCCGACGGCGACGCTCGCGCAGCCGCTCGACGCGCGCGCCTTGTTCGAAGAAGAAGAGAGCGATCTCGAGACGACGAACGTGACCGCGCCGCGCGGACCGATGGACTCCGACCCGAACCGGACGACCGTCGGGCTGCGTCCCAAGGAGGTCCTCGAGGCCTTCGCCGCCGCGGACGCGGCCGAGGACCACGACCCCGACGACGAGACCGCGGTCGGGCTGCGCGGCCCGGACCTCCCGCGACGCGACGCTCCGCCCACCCCCGAGCCCGCCGAGGACGAGGAGATCGACGACGGCGATCAGACGGTGGCGCACGCGAGCCGCGAAGGGCTCCCTCGTCGCGACACGCCTGCGCCGGCGCACGCCGCCCCCGCGGAGTACCCGGCCGCGGCGACCGACGAGACGGCGCCGCCGGCGCTCGGGAGCGGCGTGGAGCTCGACCCGTCGGACCTCCGCAGCGACGACGACGTGACCCGGCACCTCGACGGCGCGTCCGACGAGCTGCCGCGCTTCGGCCTCGACGACGACGACGACGACCTCCCGACGGGCTTCGGCGGACCCACGCGCGACGAGGAGCGCGCGCCCGACCCCGGCCCCGCCCCTCACGAGCTCCCCCACGAAGAAGCCCTCGCGCGAGCGACGCAAGAGCTGCCTCCCGACGTCCTGCCGGCGTACGCGCCGCGCGCGTCGACGACGCTCGAGTCGATCGAGCGAGCCCCTCCGCCGTCCGCGAGCGCGTCGGTCGACGTCGTGATGTCGTCGGGGGCGGCGGCCGCCGTGGACCTGCTCGACGCCGACGTCGAAGAGCTCCACGACGCGGACGTCATCGAAGAGACGGACGAGGAGGAGGACGAGCGCGCGACGCAAGACCTCACCGCGCTCCGCCGCGAGCAAGAGGCGGCCCGCCAGCCGTCGCAGGCCGACACGCCGCGCGCGGCGTACGACCCGTTCGAAGAAGAAGAGGTCGACGACGACGCGACGCAGTTCCTGCGCCGTGACGAGGCGATGGCTCGCTTCGCGCCACCGCCCGTCGACCCCGACGAGCACGTCGAGGACGACGCGACGCGTGCGATCTCGCCGCGGAGCACACCGCGCACGTCCGACGTCGACGTCTTCGGCGTGACGCAGCACGTGGACGCCGACTTCGTGAGCATGAGCGAACAGCAGCTCTTGGCTGCGTCGGGGAGCTCACCCGAGCACGTGCGCGCCAGCGACGCCGACGTGGAGCTCTTGAGCGACTCGCAGTCGCGCGCTCCCAGCACGCGCCACGTGCGCGCCAGCGACGACGACATCGAGATCATCAGCGAGGACGCTTCGTGGGACGACGAGCGCACGGCGTTCTTCCGCCGCGACGCCGAGATCCTCAAGGGGCTCGACGCGTCACGGCGCGCCGCGCCGGCGCCGCCCGAGTACTCGCCGCCGCCCGTGGTGGCCGAGCGCGCGTTCACGCCGGCGCACGAGGTCGACCCGGACGAAGAAGAAGAAGAGCTGCAGCGACGTGGGGCCTGGGACGAGCTCTGCGAGCTCTACCTGGCGCGCCTCCGCGACGCCCGCGCGCCGGCCGAGCGCGTCGCGTTGCTCAAGCGCCTCGCGTCCGTCAACGAGCACGTGCAAGAGGACGCGTTCGCCGCGTTCAAGTCGCTCTCCGAGGCGTTCGACCTCGCGCCCGAGGACGAGGAGCTCGTGACCGCCCTCGAGAAGGTCGCGCGGGCCCTGGGCCGCCTCTCCGACATCGCCGAGCGCGGGCGCCGCAACCTGCCCGGGACCAAGGACGTCGACGCGCGCCTGGCGCTGCTGGGGCACCTCGTGTTCTGGCACGAGCGGTGGCTCAACCGCCCGTCGGAGGTCGCGCCGTTCATCAACGAGATCGAGCGGCTCGACAAGACACACCCCATCGCGCTCCGCCGCGCCGCGCAGAACGCGGCCGCGCAAGGCGACGTCAAGGCGCAGCGAGAGTACCTGGCGCGGGCCATGGTGCGCCTGACGCGCCCCGAGCAGCGCCTCGCCTTCCACCTGGCGCTCGCGGGCGCCTGGGCCAACACGCCCGAGTCGCAGCGCCACTACGAGCAGGCCCTCGCCATCGATCCCGACAACGTGGTGGCGCTGCAGGGGCTCGAGCGTATCGGCCGCGACGCCGATCGACACCAGCAGGTGCGCTGGTCTCTCGAGCGCCAGGTCGAGGTCGTGCAGACCGACGCGGAGCGCGTCGCGGCGCTGCTCAAGCTCGCCGAGCTGCACGAGCGCAAGTACCTGCGGCGCGACGACGCCGCCCAGATGCTCGAGCGCGTGCTCGAGTACGAGCCCTCGAACCACGAGGCGCTCAAGGCCCTCGAGCGTTGTTATCACGCGCTGCGCGACTGGCCCGGGCTCGTGCGCGTGCTCCGCGCGCGCGCCGACCACTCGCTCGACAAGGCGCAGAAGGTCGAGGTGCTCGAGCTCGTCGCCGAGGTGTACGGCTCCAAGATGGAGGACACCGAGGGCGCGATCGAGGTGCTGCGCGACATCGTGTTCCTGCAGCCCAAGCACCGGCGCGCCATCGCCGACCTCGCGCGGCTGTACGAGAAGATCGGCGATTGGGGCAACGTCGCGTCGTACCGCGGCCGCCTCGCCGAGCTGTCGCCCGACAAGCGCGCGCAGTCGCAGGCGCTCGTGCAGGTGGGCGACTTCCTCTCGCACCCCGACCGCGACCCGATCGCGGCGCGCCTGCAATACGAGAAGGCCGTCGGCGTCGACCCGACCAACGCCGCCGCGTGGGAGGCGCTGCAGAAGATCGCCAAGATCGCGGGCGACGACCGGCGCGTCGCGCACTGCCTCGAGCAGCGCGCCAAGCACACGGACTCACCCCGCCAGAAGGCCCTCGTGCTCGTGGAGCTGGCCGAGCACCACCGCGGGACCGGCGACGACAAGGCCGCGCGCAACGCGTACGAGGCGGCCATCCGCGCCGACGCGACCAACGAGAGCGCGGCGACGGCCATGCTCGAGGTGTTCGTCCGCGAGGAGCGGTGGCAAGAGGCCGCGCCGCTCTGCGAGCTGCTCGTCAACGGGGCGGTGCGAGACCAGGATCACGACGCGCTCTTCAAGCGGCTCCGTCTCGCCACGCGCATCTCGGCGGCCCTCGGCGACGCGGAGCGCGCGGTCTCCGCCGCCCTCGCCGCGCTCGAAGCGCGCCCCGAGGACCCGGGCGCGCAGGCGGACCTCGTGAGCGTGTGCGCGCAGTGCCACGACCAGCCGAACCTGCTGCGCAAGGCCAAGAAGGCCCTCTCGGACCTGGGGCGCAACAGCTCCACGCTCGCCGCCGACACGCTCATCAAGCTCGCCGAGATCCAGCGCAGCGCGGGCGACCCGGCGTCGGCGGCCGACACGCTCCGCCGCGCGCTGGAGCAAGAGCCCGCGCACGCCGACGCCAAGCGCGTGTTGGCCGAGCTCGTGCTCGAGCAGGGCGACTTCGCGGTCGCGTGCAAGCTCAAGCTCGACCTCGCGCGCAACGCGACCAACGCCGACACCAAGTTCGCGGCGCTCGTCGAGGTCGGCGAGATCTGGGCGCGCCGCGCCAAGGAGCTCGAGCGCGCCACGGCCGTCTTCGAGGAGGCACGCGGCATCAAGCCGCTCGATCACTGGCTGCTCCACACGCTCATGTGGCTCTACGGAGAGCTCAAGGAGTGGGACAAGCTCGAAGAGGTGCTCCGCGCGATCGTCGAGATCCAGGAGAGCCCCGACCGCAAGGCCAAGAGCATCCTCGCCATGGCGCAGCTCGTGCGCGATCAGCGGGGCGACCTGCGACGCGCCGCCGAGCTCTTCGACCAGGTGCTCGACTACGACAAGTCGCGCCTCGACGCGTTCGAGTCGCTGGTGCGGTGCCTCACGGAGGCCAAGGACTGGCAGCTGCTCGAGCGCATGTACCGCAAGATGATCGGCCGCGTGAAGGACGACGAGTCGCAGCGTGAGCTGCGCTTTGCGCTCTTCTCGCAGCTCGGTCTCATCTACCGCGACCGCCTGGGCGACGCTTCGCGCGCGCTCGAAGCGCTCGAGGCCGCGCGCCGCATGAAGACGACCGACACCAAGGTGCGCAAGATCGTGCTCGAGCTGCTCGTCGTGACCGATCAGCTCGACGAGGGCGTGCGCCGCGTGCGCGAGCTGCTCGCCGCGTCACCGCACGATCCGGAGCTCTACGTCGAGCTCTACGACCTCTTCTTGCGCCAGCGGTACTTCGACAAGGCTTGGTGCGCCGCCGACGTCATCGCGTGCATCGGCAAGCTCACGCCGCAGCAGCAACAGTTCCACGGCGACTACGGGCCCATGCCGCTGCACGAGGTCCCGGGGCAGATCCTCGAGCAGGCGTGGCGGACTCACCTCCTGCACCAGGATCTCGACCCCGTCCTGACGCAGCTCTTCGCCGTGATGACGCCCGCCGTCGCGCGCATGCGCCACGCGCAGCTGCGCCCGGAGCAGCTCGTGCGCGCGGTGGGGCGCCCGTTCACGCCCACGCACTCGAGCATCTTCGAGCTCATCCACCGCACGTTCGGCGACGGCGGAGAGATCCTCGGCATCCCCAAGCCCGACCTGCTCCTCGGCGATCCGAGCTCGACGATCCCCTTCTACCCGGCGCTCGCCCCGTACGGCGCGATGCACGTGGCCGTGCCCGCCGCCGAGGCGACCGCAGACGCCATCATCTTCCACGCGGGCAAGCGGCTCGCGGAGCGACGGCCCGAGCTCGCCGCGCGCGCCTTCTTCCCGTCGGTCCCCGACCTCACCGGTCTGCTCGCCGGCGCCGTGCGCGTGGGCACCGGCGAACGATCGCGCGATCCCAACGCGGCCCAGCTCGACGCTCAGCTCATGTCGGTGCTGGCGCCCAACGAGCACGAGGCCATCCGGAGCATCGTCATGCGCGCCACGAGCGAGGGCGCCCAGCTCGACGTGCGACGTTGGCTCCAGGCGGCCGACCTCTCGAGCATGCGCGCCGCCCTCTTGCTCGCGGGTGACGTGGTGATGGCGCGACGCGCGATGGCGAGCGACCCGCAGACGCCGGGGGACCTGCCCCCGCGTGAGCGCATCGGTGAGCTGTTCTTGTTCGCGACGAGCGATCTCTACGCGGACCTCCGCGGGGCGATCGGCGTCGCCGTCGAGGCTTGACCGCCGGCAGGCGCGCGAAGCCTCACGACGGGAGCGTCACGCCCGCGAGGCTCGCCACGATCTCGGCGATCTTGGCGTGCAGCTCGACGTCGCCGCCCTTGTCGTCGAGCCAGCGCGACGACGCGTCGTCGTAG
Organism: Myxococcales bacterium; assembly: GCA_020430845.1. GTDB lineage: Bacteria > Myxococcota_A > Polyangia > Polyangiales > Polyangiaceae > Labilithrix. Next base: position 11,747 of record JAGQJA010000167.1, on the reverse strand, counting down.
CTGAAGTGCCACGCCCGCGCGTCTGCGGCGAGCCACACCTGTCGCGTCGGCCGCTGGGTGTTGACCACGCAGCGCTTGCCGCCCTTGAACGTCATCGTGATGACGTCTCCGGCGCGCTCGTAGTCGACGAGGTCGGGATCGGCCGTGTCGAGCGCGTCCTCGATCTTCCTGAACGCCGCGTCCGCGAGATCCTGGTAGCGCGACTCGTCCATGGGGAGGCCTCAGTTCAGCGAGTAAGGGAGGGCGAGCGCGAACGGCGCGATGGATGCGTCGAACGAGGCGCCGTCGGGGCGAAACATCTGGTAGGTGCCGCGCATCTCGCCGCGCGGGGTGGGCAGCACGCACCCGCTTGTGTACTCGAAGTGCTCCCCTGGCCTCAAGTTGGGCTGCTGCCCCACGACGCCGGGACCGCGCACCTCCTCGACCTTGCCGTCGCCGTCGGTGATCACCCAGTGGCGGCTGCGCAGCTGCGCCGGCTGACTCCCCTCGTTCGCGATGCGCACCGTGTACGCGAACACGTAGCGATGGGTGCGCGGCGACGACTGCTCCGGCACGTAGACGGACTCGACGGACACGCGGATGCCTTCTGTGACGGCTTGGGACACGCACAAGTGGTGCCACTTTCGCGGCCCGTTTTCAACTGAATGGCGCGGGGGAAGGTGTAGTATCGGCGCCGATGGGACCGGACAGTCGGCGGGATGGGGCGCGCGCGCTCGACGAGCTCAAGGCGATGGTGTCCGACGTGACGCCGGGCCCGACGGAGCGCCCCAACGCCGACCCCCAGGCCGCCTGCGTCGCCGGGCTGCTCGTCGCCGACTTCGTGGGCCGCGACGAGCTCGCGAGCAAGCTCGAGGAGCTGTCGGCCGCCGGCAAGTACGACGCGGAGGACGGGCGCACGCTGCGCGTCATGTCGCGCGGCATGTTGGAGCTCGTCGACGTGCTCGGCCTCGAGTACATCGAGGTCTCGTCCCCGCCCGAAGACCTGGTGGCGAAGTGCGACGAGCGACGCGAGGCCATGCTCGCAGCGCTCGACGAGGCGCTTGCGAGCGACGCAGCCGCGCAGGTGTGGCTGCACGCCGTCCGCGCGGGCTCGGGCATCGTCGACACGCTCTTCGACCTGCGCACGCTCTCGTCGCTGTTCGTGACGCGCGCCGAGGCGCTCACGGCCGCGGGCGTGAGCGACGCCGAGGCCCAGGCCGCCGGAGCGGCCGAGCTCGCGCTCACCCTCGAGAAGCGCCTCTGCGCCGACGACACCGAGGCGCAGCGCGACGCCCGCGAGCTCCTCGCCAAAGCGTGGCAGCGCTACGTCGACACGTACGGTCGCGTCGCCGAGGCCGGGCGCCTCGCGTCACGCGGGCACGGCACCGAGCGGCGCTTCCCGGTGCTCGCCGCCGTGGCGGCCCACAAGCGCTCGAACCGCAGCCTGCAGTCGTTGGTGCCGCGCAGCCGCGCGAGCATCACCGCGCTCGCGGCCGTGCACGGCGCCCCCGCCGGCCAGGCCGACGCAGACGTGGGCGAGCGCGTGAGCCAGACGCCCGAGTCGCGACGCGCGCAGCGCCACCGCGTCGAGCTCGAGGTGGGCATCGGGAGCGAGTCCAACTTCTACCTCGGCTTCACCGAGAACCTCTCGGCGGGCGGCGTCTTCGTCGCGACCTACCTCGTCAAGCCGATCGGCTCGTCCGTCACGCTCGACCTCACCATGCCCGACGGCGCCACCATGGAGATCACCGGCACCGTCAAGTGGACGCGCGGCGAGTCGACCGACGGGTGGCCCGGCATGGGCGTGCAGTTCTCCGAGCTCGGCGCAGACGAAGAGGAGCGCATCCGCGCGTTCGTCTCGATGCGCGAGCCCATCTTCTACGACGACTGAAAGGAGGCCCCGTGCCCGCTTCTCCCCGACTGAGCGGCGCCCCGCTGCGCCGTCTCGCCCAGTTCGCCCGCACCTCCGTAGGGGGCGTCGCGCTCCAGCGCATCCTCCGCGCCGAGCTGCGCATCGACGCGCTCGCGGGCCTCCCCGAATCGGCGCGCGGTGACGTTCCCCTCGACATGCGCCCCGTCGCCGGGCGCGCGCCTCGCGCAGGTTCGGGCGAAGAGCTCCCCGCGCCCCCGCGCCCGTGGAGCGAGACCACGTCGAGCTACGTCGAGCGATACCGCGAGGGGTCGCTCACGCCGCGGCAGGCCGTCGAGAAGGCGCTCGAAGAGGCCCGTCGCCTCGCGCGCCTCTCTCCATCGGTGGGCCCCCTGTGCGACTACGCCGACGCGGGCGCGCTCGAGGCGGCCGATCGCGCGACCGAGCGCTGGAAGCAGGGCAAGCCCATCGGCCCGCTCGACGGAGTGCCGTACGCGGTCAAGGAACAGACGGCCGTGAAGGGTATGCCTCGCCGCGGAGGCACGGCGTTCCTCGACCCGTCACCGCAACCGGAGGACGCGACGTGCGTCTCCCGGCTGTGGGAGGCAGGCGCGATCGTGATCGGCATGACGCCGATGACCGAGTTCGGCATGACTCCGAACGGCGCGAACTCCAAGCGCGCGATGCCGCGCAACCCGCACGCGACCGATCACATCGCGGGAGGCTCGTCGACGGGCTCGGGCGTGGCCGTGGCGACGGGACTCGTGCCCTTTGCCATCGGGGCTGACGGCGGCGGATCCATCCGCATCCCGTCGGCGCTCAACGGCGTCTTCGGCATCAAGCCCACCTGGGGCCGCGTGAGCCGCTACGGCGATATCTCCACCGGCAGCGTCGCGCACGTCGGACCGCTCGCGGGCTCGGTGCTCGACCTCGCGCGCTCGCTCGAGCTGATGAGCGGCCACGACCCTCGCGACACGCAGACGTGGCTCGCCCCGCCTCGCGAGGCCGGCTCGTTCGTTCGCGGCGTGGGCCGCGGCGTACGGGGCATGGTCATCGGCGTCGAAGAGGGCGAGTGGGCCGCGGCGTCGGAGCCCGTGCAGCGCGCGGGACGCGAGGCGCTCGCCGCGCTCGAGCGAGAGGGGGCCAAGCTCGTGCCCGTCACGCTCGACCTCGCGCGCCACGCGCCGGCGATCGGATACGTGACGATCGCGTGCGAGGCGCGGGCCGCCCTTCGCGCGTCATGGCGCGAGCACTGGCAGGAGATGGGCGACGACCTCGTCGTGAGCTTCTCGTCGCTCGACGCGTTCGGCGCGGTCGAGTACCTCGAGACCCAGAGGCTCCGCGCGGGCCTGCGCCGCGAGCTCGCCCGCGCCTTCGAGCGCATCGACCTGCTCGCGATGCCCTCTGTCGTGGCGCCTGCCGCGGCCGTCTCCGAGCGCGACATGAGCACCGGCTTCCTCGACACCACCGTGATCGACGGACTGTGCCGCTTCGCGTTCCTCTGCAACCTGACGGGCCTCCCTGCCCTCTCGGCGCCGGTCGGCTGCGACATCTTCGGGCTCCCGCTCGGGCTGCAGCTCATCGGCGACGCCTGGGACGAGGCCACCGTCTTCGCCGCCGCGGCGCACCTCGAGCGCATCGGCGCCGCGGGGGCGCGACGTCCGCGGGTCACCGTACGCGACTGAGTCAGGAGAGCGCATGTTCAAGATCGACGCGTCCACCAGCGCCGTGCTCGGCATCGTCTTCGTCATCCTCGGGACGGCGACGACGTTCTTGATGTTCCACCTGTGGGGCTACCCGTTCGACAAGGCGACCCGCAAGAGCGACGCGCCCAAGTCGCTGATGCTCCTGCACCGGGTGCTCGGCTTCGCATTCGTTGCACTCTACATCTTCATGATGTTGCAGATGGTGCCGCGCATGGTCCGCTACCAGGTGGAGTTCCCGCCGCGCACCGTCGTGCACATCTGCCTCGGCATCACGATCGGGTTCATCCTCCTCATCAAGGTCGCCATCATCCGATTCTTCCGGCACCTCGAAGAGTGGATGCCGTACCTGGGCACCGGCATGCTCTTGTGCACCTACCTCCTGCTCGGCCTCTCGGTGCCGTTCAGCCTGCGCGAGAAGCAGCTCGCCTCGCAGGTGGCCGGGGGGAGCGCCCTCTCTGCGGCCAACCTCGAGCGCGTCAAGAAGCAGCTCCCGGCCGCCAACCTGCCCAAAGAGGCGCCCCTCGACGAGCTCGCGACCAAGGACGCCCTCATCAAGGGCCGCGAGGCGCTGCTCACCAAGTGCGTCGCGTGTCACGATCTGCGCACGGTGCTCACCCGGCCGCGCACGCCGGCCGACTGGGCCAAGACGGTCGAGCGCATGAGCGACAAGCCCGTGTTCGGCGACGCGATCTCCGAGAAGGAGCAGTGGCAGACGACCGCGTACCTCATCGCCATCTCGCCCAGGCTGCAGAGCGCCGTCAAGCCGCGCTCGGCCGCGGCGGGCATCAAGGCGGCGATGAACGAGACGACCGACGGCGACGCCGGCGCCCCCGAGGCGCACACGTTCAAGCTCGAAGAGGTCAAGCCCAAGTTCGACACGATGTGCACGGGCTGCCACGAGCTCGACGACATCGACAAGCACGTGTGGAAGGACGAGGCCGAGGTGAAGAAGATCATGGAGCGCATGATCGACAACGGCCTCGAGGCCAAGCCCGAGGACATCGCGGCGCTCTCGTGGTACCTGCGCGAGGCCTACGCCAAGAAGAAGTCCCCGTGACGGCGGCCGCGCGCGACGCTCAGCCCGCGAGGACGCTGCGGGCGATGACGATGCGCTGCACCTCGCTCGTGCCCTCGTAGATCGTCGTGACGCGCACGTCGCGCAAGAACCGCTCGACCGGGAACTCGCGGATGTACCCGTAACCTCCCAGGATCTGCACGGCCTGGTTGCAGATGCGCACGGCCGCCTCGGTGGAGAAGAGCTTGGCCATCGACGCCTCTTTGGAGAACACGCGACCGTTCTCCTTGAGCCACGCGGCGCGGAGCGCGAGCAGCGTGGCGGCGTCGAGCTCGGTCTGCATGTCGGCGAGCTTCCACTGGATGGCCTGGAACTCGGCGATGGGCTTGTCGAACGCCTTGCGATCGAGCGCGTAACGCTTGGCCTCTTCGACCGCGGCGCGCGCGATGCCGATGGCCTGCGAGCTGATGCCGATGCGACCGCCGTCGAGCGCCATCATCGCGATCTTGAACCCACCGTGCAGCTCGCCGAGCAGCGCGCTCGCGGGCACCCGGCAGCCGTCGAAGACGAGGGGCACGGTGTTCGACCCGCGGATGCCCATCTTGTCCTCGGCCTTGCCCACCTTGAGCCCGGGCGTGCCCTTCTCGACGAGGAAGCACGAGATGCCGCGCGTGCCCGGGTGCGTGTCCTTGGCCCCCGTGCGCGCCCACACCACCATCACGCCCGCGTGCGCTCCGCTGGTGATCCACTGCTTGGCGCCGTCGAGCACCCACGCGTCGCCGTCCTTGGTCGCGGTGGTGGACATGGCGCCCGGATCGCTGCCCGCGCCGGGCTCGCTCAACCCGAAGGCGCCGGCGACCAGCTCACCGCTCGCGAGCCGCGGGCAGTACGCCTTCTTCTGCGCGTCGCTCCCGAAGTGCGCGATGACCTCGCCGACCATGTTCGTCACGGCCATGGTGACGGCCGTCGACGCGCACGCGCGCGCGATCTCTTGCATGGCGAGCGAGTACGACACCACGCCCGCGCCTGCGCCGCCGAGCTCGTCGGGCACGTTGACCGCGAGCAGGCCGAGCTCTGCCAGCCCCTGGATGACGTCGAAGGGGAAGCGCCCCTCCTTGTCGATGGCCGCGGCCTGCGGCTGGATCACGCGGGTCGCGAAGTCTCGCGCCGCGCCCTGGACCATCTGCTGCGTCTCTGTGAGCTCGAACTTCATCGTGTCCTCACAGCGTGAAGCTCACCTTGGCGGCGTAGCTCCCGGGGCTCGGCACCTTGAGTGACCGGAGCGCGTCCACGAGGCAGTCGACCTGCGCCTCGGCGTCCTGGCTGGGCGGCGCAACTCCGACCGCGCTGATCTTTCCGCCGTCGCCCGCGGGCTCGACGTAGGCCGTGACCTTGAACGTGCCGCTCACGCCCGACTTGCACTTCTGCACGCCGGCGTCGCCGCTCGCGAGTCCGCTGACCTTGTCCGACGGCCAGTCCGCGGGCGGGCGCGCGTCCCCCGCGTCGAAGCCGAAGCCCTTGCGGACCTCGGCCTCGCCGCCGGTCGGCGCGGGCCACGGCGCGTTGGAGAGCGCGTCGAGCATGCACTTCTCGGTCTGGCGGTCGCCGATGGTCGACTCCTCGAAGTACGCCCACCGAACCTTGCCGCGCGCGTCGAGCCGCACGAACACCTTCACGTCGCCGGCGAGGTACTCCACGCGCTGCGTGCCGGCCTTGTGGCACTTCTGGATCTGCGGCATCGCGCGATCGATCGCGGCCTCGGCCGCCTTGGGGTCGATCTCGCCGAGCTCTTGCGAGACCGCGAGCTTGGGGCCGCGCTTGGCCGGACGCGCGGGCCCTTCGGTCGTGTCGTCGGTGGGGGTCTTGGGCGCGGGGGTCTCGCCGCCGCACGCGACGGCAGAGAGCGAGAGGGCGAAGGCCGTGGCCACACCGAGAGAGAGCGTCTTGTCCATCGATCAACCCTTGAGCATGCTGGCGGAGATCACGATGCGCTGGATCTCGCTGGTGCCCTCGTAGATCTCGGTGATGCGCGCGTCGCGGTAGTGACGCTCGACGGGGTACTCGGTCGAGTAGCCGTAGCCGCCGTGGATCTGCAGGGCCTTGTGCGCCACGCGCGTGGCCACCTCGCTCGCGTAGAGCTTGGCCTCGGCGCTCTGCATCGTGTGGCGCGTGCCCTGGTCTTTCATCGCGGCCGCGCGCCACGTGAGCAGGCGCGCCGCGTCGAGCTCGGTCGCCATGTCGGCCAGCATGAACTGGATGGCCTGGTGCTGGGCGATGGGGACGCCGAAGCTCTTGCGCTCCTTGGCGTACGCCGTCGCGGCGTCGAGCGCGGCGCGCGCGATGCCGAGCGCCTGCGACGCGATGCCGATGCGGCCGCCGTCGAGCGTGGCCATCGCGACCTTGAACCCGTCGCCCGGG
>JAGQJA010000167.1:0-4610 GCA_020430845.1 Myxococcales bacterium | reverse complement strand
GAGCGGTCGGTCACAGCGAAGACGATGATGAAGTCGGCGTGGGGGCCGTTGGTGATCCAGTTCTTGGAGCCGTTGATCACCCAGCCGCCGTCGACCTTCTCGGCCTGCGTCATCATGGTCTGGGCGTCGGAGCCGCTCATGGGCTCGGTCAGCCCGAAGCAGCCGAGCTTCTGGCCCGAAGCGCACGGCGCCAGGATTTCCTTCTTCTGCGCGTCGCTGCCGAACTTGAGGACAGGGTCGCAGAAGAGCGAGTTGTTGACGCTCATGATGACGCCGCACGAGGCGCACGCCGCGCTGACCTCTTCCATCACCAGCGCGTACGACACGCTGTCGAGCCCGGCGCCTCCGTGAGCCTCGGGCACGGCCATCCCCATGAAGCCGAGCTCGGCCATCTTGGAGACGATCTCGCTCGGCCAGCGGCCGGTCTTGTCGAGCTCTGCGGCCTTGGGGGCGACCTCGCGCGTCGCGAAGTCACGGGCGGTGTCGCGCACGAGGCGCTGCTCTTCGGTCAGGTCGAAAAACATGAGGCTCCTTCGCGTGAGCGGCTCTTTTACCCGCGATGGGCCCTAGGGAAAAGCTTCGCCGCCGGCCGCGCGCCGTCGGCCCGCGCGCACGCCGACAAAGCACGGTAGGACGCCGCCGCGAAAAGAGAACCCCTCGCCTTGACAAAAACGTGAACCAGGTTCATTTAATGAATGTGGTTCACGTTTCCCCGCCGCGCGCCGCGTACGGCCGGTCTGCCCGCAAGCGGGAGGCGCGCGCCGACGCCATCCTCGACGAGGCCATGCGCGTCCTCGCCGCCGACGGCCCCGACGCCCTCACGCTCGCGCGCATCGGCAAGGCGCTCGGCCTCGTCCCGGCCGCGCTCTACCGCTACTTCGACTCCAAGGACGCGCTGCTCGCCGCGCTCCAACGCCGCGCCATCGCCGAGATCCGCACGGTGCTCGAAGAAGAGCTCGCGCGGGTCGACGGTGAGTCCAAGAAGCGCCGCTGGCCGGCCGAGCAGATCCCGGTCGCCAAGCTCGTCGCGTGCGCGCGCGCCTACCTCGCGCTGCCGCAGACGCACCCCGAGGCGTACTTGCTCGTCGCCGTGCTCCTGGGGGATCCGCGCAAGCTGCTGTCCGACGCAGAAGCGAACGTGACGGCGCCGCTGCTCCTCGCGCTGCTCGCCGACGTGCACGCGCTCTTCGAGCGAGCCGCGGACGCCGGTGCGCTCTCCCCGGGCGACGCGATGGAGCGGACGCTCGCGATGTGGGCGTCGCTGCAAGGCGCGCTCAGCCTCGAAAAGGCGCGCCGCGTGGCCCCTTCGCTGCCCAGCGCCGCGCACATCGGCATGACCGCCACGCTCGGCTTGCTCACGGGTTGGGGCGCGCCCCCCGCCCTCCTTCGTCGTTCGGAAAGGACCGCCTGATGTCTCTCACCTTCTTTGCGCTCGGCGCGCTCGGCTGGAACGCGAGCGAATACCTCATCCACCGCTTCATCGGGCACGGACCCAAGCGCAAGGCGGTGGGCTCACTCCTCGCCCGGCTCACGCCGCGCGGGCTCGCCGCGGAGTTCAACCGCGAGCACCTCGCCCACCACACCGACCCGACGTACTTCGCCCCCACCGAGCGCAAGGTGCTCGCGGCCGCGGCCGTCGTTCCCGTGATGGGCCTGGCGCTCGCGCCCGTGGTCGGACCGCGCCGCGCCGTCTCGTTCTCGCTCGGCTTCGCCGCCGCGTACGGGTTCTACGAGGTCGTGCACCGGCGCATCCACACGCACCCGCCTACGGGCGCGTACAGCCGGTGGTTGCGCCGCCACCACCTCTATCATCACTACAAGACGCCTCGGGACAACCACGGCGTCACCTCGCCGCTCTTCGACCTCGCCTTCGGCACCAAGAAGCCCCTCGAGCGGGTGCGTGTGCCTCGCCGCACCGCGCCCGTGTGGATGCTCGACGACGACGGAGAGGTGCGGGCGGCGTACGCCGACGACTACGAGGCCGTGGGCGCGTCGCGTCCCGAGCGCGCGGCGACCGAGGATCGCACCGGCCGCGACGCCGCCACCGCGGCCCCCCCCTGACGTGACGCGTCACCTGCGCGTGCTTCGACGGTGGAGCGTGCGTGCTAGACTTTCGCAATGGCGCTCCGTCGGCTCGCTCCACTGATCGCCGTCGCGTGCCTGTCGGCGTGCGCGCTCATCAGCGGCGTCGGGGACCTCGAGATCGTCGCGACGGACGCGCCCGAGGCGGGCGTCGACGCGGTCGCCGCACCACCGCGCGACGAGGCAGGACCTGCGGACGCGGGGCCGACGTGCGCGGCGCCCTCGCGGTGCCTGGCGGCGCCGGCCGGATGGGAGGGCCCGTTCGCCGTCATGCTCGCGAAGCAGAACAAGGGCGACGCGCTCGCGTGCCCGCCCGCGCTCACGCGCGACTGGGAGCGCGCCGATCTGACCGACGCCGCCATTCCACCCGCGAAGTGCGCGTGTGGCTGCGGGCCCGTCGGCGGTACCTGCAACGTCACGCTCACGGAGTACACGCAGAGCGACGTGTGCGCGGGAAACGCCATCACGCGTCCGCTCACGAGCGCCTGCCTCAAGCTCGGCGCGTCCACCGTGTCGCTCAAGGCGGCGTCGACGGCCGTGGCCACGTGCCCCCCCGACGCGTCGACGACGATCCCGCCGCTCGACGCCGGCACCTCCGCGCTCGGATGCAGCCCGACGGCGCCCGAGGGATGCGCGACGGGCGTGTGCATGCCGACGCTCCCCCCAACGGCGCGCCTATGTGTGCGCCCCGCGGGCGGAACCGACGGCGGCCCCGCGGCCGCATGCCCCGCCGACTACCCCGACGAGATCACCCTCTCGGCTGGTGTCGAAGACACGCGCGGCTGCACGCCTTGCTCGTGCGCGGCGAACGCGACGTGCTCGTTCACGTACCAGACGTTCACGAGCGACCAGTGCACGACGACGCCGCGCGTGTACAGCGACACCAACTGCCACTTCACGCTGTCCCGACGCAACGGCGGCGCGAACGTCGCCGACGCGTCGGTCGCGGGCTCGTGCACGCCGAGCGGTAGCTCGCCCAAGGGCAGCGTCGACGTGCGTCCTGCGCTCACGCTCTGCTGCGCGCGATGACCCGAAAGAGGCGGGTCGCCGTCGGGTGTCTCGGCGCGCTCGTCCTGCTCGTGGGCGCGCTCCTCTTCTCGGCGCGAGGTCTCTTGTTCCCCACGCGCTGGGACGTGGTGCCCATCACGGCGAGCCCGCACTACCAGGCCGAGCCGGAGCTCACGCGCGCCTTCGCGCTCCCCGTCGCCGCGAGCTACGGGCGCGACATCGTGTTCCAACCCAACGGCTCGGTGTGTGGTCCGACGAGCCTCGCCAACGTCTTTCGCTCGCTGCACGCGGGGCCCGAGAGCGTCGACGGCGTGCTCGAGGGTACGGGAAAGTGCTGGACGGGCATGTGCTTGGGTGGCCTCACGCTCGACGAGCTCGCCGACGTGGCGCGGCGCCACGGGACGCGCAAGGTCACGGCGCTCCGCGATCTGACCCTCGAGGCCTTTCGCGAGCACCTCAGCAAGGTGAACGATCCCGCGCGGCGCTACGTCGTCAACTTCGACCGAGGTCCGCTCTTCGGCACGTCGGGCGGGCACCACTCGCCCATCGCCGCCTACGTCGCAGAGAGCGACGAGGTGCTCGTGCTCGACGTGAACCGCAAGTACGGCCCATGGCTCGTCGACGCGAGCAGGCTCTTTGCCGCGATGGACACCGTCGACAGCAGCTCGGGAAAGAAGCGCGGCCTGCTCTTGATCGAGTGACGGTCAGCGACGCCGACGGCGACGACGGAACGCCACCACCGCCAGCGCGCCGAGCGCCCACGTGATCGCGCCCCGCGAGGTGCCGCCCACCGCGCAGCCCTCGTCGTCCGCAGGTGGGCGCGCCCGCGGACCGCCCGACGCGCTCGACGTGCCGCCGCTCGCGCTGCCCGACGAGCTCCCCGCGGGGCCGCCGTCGTCGAGCACGCCGCCGTCGCCACCTGTACCGCTGGTGCCGCTCGTACCGCTGGTGCCGCTCGTACCGCTGGTGCCGCTCGTCCCGCTCGTGCCGCTGCTGCCGCTGCTCGTTCCGCCCTCGGGCCCGATGATCGTGATCTGCCGCGTGGTGGCCCGCGTGCCGTCGCCGCCGGTGCCGTTCCCGTTGGCAGCCATGCCGACGCCCCACATCGTGATCGTCATGCCCGTCGGCGGCGCCTTGTACTGGAACGAGTACGTCGCGACGCCGTTGTTGAAGCCGCGCGTCTTGGTCGTCGCCTCGCTCGGATCGTTGGCGAACGGGACGTCCATGTCGGCGGAGCCGATGAGCGTGCCACCACTGGGGGCCGCGCCGAAGCCGGGGATGGCCACGGCGCCCGCGGCGCGCGTGCTGTTGCCGCGGATCTCGAGCGCGAACGTGACGGTCTGCCCGGAGTTGACGGTCGCCGGACCGGTGATCGTCACGGTGGGCGCCGTCCCTCCGCTGTGGCACTTGCTGCACAGCTCGCCCTGCGGCGCGGTCGGGTTGGGCTTGCCGGTGTAGCCGAGCGCGGCCGGAAAGTTCGCGGACGCCTCGCCCGCGGACGCGAGGCAGGCGAGCACGGT